>JAJEAI010000034.1 GCA_022824205.1 Candidatus Binatia bacterium | reverse complement strand
AGCGGAAAACCCCCGGCCACGCGAGCTTTCGTTCGCGCAGATCGTGCGGTCCATCACCGAGAGGAATCGAATGATGGTACGCACGAAACGAAGTCGGCGCTCGTACGGCGCCGGCGAGTGGGGCCGGAACCGGGTCAGGATCTTCCCGGACCCGAAGACCGGCAACTTCCAGATTGAGTGGCGCGACAACGGGCGCAGGCGCACCCGGTCGCTCGGACACCGGGACTGGGTGAGGGCGAAGAGGCAGGCGGACGAGTTCGCGGCCGGATTCGTTGGCCCGGACCTGAACGGCAAGGCCGAGGCCGAGCCGGAGCCGCTCACTCTGGGGAAGCTGTTTGAAATCTACGGTGAAGAGGTGACGCCCACCAAGGGGAGGTGTTCGCGGGCGCACGACCGGGCCGCCAAGCGCATGTTCCTCCGGTTCTTCGGACGGAACCGCGACCCGGCCACCCTTTCGCAACGGGACTGGGACCGCTTCATCCGGGAGCGCCGGGCGGGCCGAATCGGACCGAGCGGAAAGCCCGTGTCCGACCGGATGGTCGAGCACGACCTCAAGTTCCTGATCGCAGTGCTCAATTGGGCCGGGAGATCGAGGGACGACCAAGGCCGCCTGTTACTCGAAAGGAACCCGCTCCGGGGCCTCAAGAGGCCCACCGAGAAGAACCCGACCAGGGTGGTGCTCACCGAGGGCGAGTACCGGGCGCTCCTCGGGGTGTCGGGCCGGATCGGGTGGCGGTTCCACGTCGCCCTCGTGCTCGCGCACGAGACCGGCCACCGGATCGGCGCAATCCGACAGCTTCGGTGGAGCGACATCGACTTCGAGGGCCGGGAGGTGCGGTGGAGGGCGGAACACGAGAAGACGGGCCATGAACACGTCACGCCGCTGACCGACGAGGCCCTCACCGCCTTGGAGGAGGCGCGCAAAAGGAGCGCAGGGACGGGCGACGCGCCCGTGCTTACCTCGTCGAGGGACGCCACGCGGTCCATGAGCCCCATGGCCGCCCACAAGTGGTGGAAGAAGGCCGAGACCCTCGCTGGGCTGGAGCCGAAGCCGCGGCGGGGCTGGCACTCGCTCAGGCGGAAGTTCGCCAGCGACCTGATGGACCTTCCGCTCAAGGTGCTCTGCGAGCTTGGCGGGTGGAAGGATGCCCAGACGATGCTCAGGTGCTACCAGAGACCGGATGCTGGACAACTCAGGACGGCGCTGGAAGGTCGCCGGAGGGCTCGCGACTGAAATCCCGAACAGCGGGAATCATTCGGCGGGAATTCGCCCCTCGAAACTCCTAAGTTCATTGGACACAACCAGTTGTAAACCCGATGCAACTTGTCCACCGGGCGATCTGGTTGAGGTTGTTGCCGACGCGCGCCAGTTCACGGGTGCGCTCGCGCTCGACCTCGGCGTGCGCCACGGTCCAGGTGCGGACCCGGCCAATCGACCGGCGCACCAGATCCGACAGCGTCAGGCCTGCCGAGCGCGCCTTGGCGTGCCACGCGGCACGCTCCGCCTCGCTGGCGCGGATCTTGACCCAGACGGCGCGTCCGGCGCTCACGGCGCGCCGTTGCCGTTTCGGGGGTCACAGGGGGCACGGCCCCCCGCCAGCCCCTGCCGGGGACTCGCGAAGCGTGGCCCCAAAGGGTGGGCTGGCTCTCCCGCATTAGCGGGCGAAACCGTCCGCCGAGGGGCGCAGTCGAAGGCCGCCGAAATCACCATGATTCTTACACGGAGAGGCCCGATTCCGGCCGTGTCAACCGCCCGAATCGAGGCGGTTTCCCAAGGCGTCCAGCAACGTCCGGGAGCCGCTTCGGCCGCCGCCAGCAGCTCCCCCGTTGCCTCCCGGAGCTACCTACCGCCGCGTGACGTACTCGCTCCACTCCTGCATGACTTCGGCGCGCCTCTCCAGCAGATCGGAGCGCTGGTACGCCTGCACGACCTGACTCCGGGGCACATGGGCGAGGCAGGCCTCGGCGACCTCGGCGGGGACGCCCGACTCGGCCATCCACGACCGCGCGCTCGACCGGAATCCGTGCGGCGTCGAGGCCACTCCGGCTCTTCGCAGCACGCTCCCCGGTGCCTTGGTCGGCAACGGACCACCCGATCTCGAAGGGAACACATACGGCGACCTGCCCGGCAGGGATCGCGCCCGTTCAAGAACATCCATCGCGCCCGTGCTGAGCGGCACGACGAACTCCCGGCCCGCCTTCATCCTCGCCGCCGGGATCGTCCACCTCGCCTCCGCCATGTCGATCTCGTCCCAACGCGCGCCCCTCGCCTCGCCGGGCCGAACGGCGGTGATCGCGATCAGTTCCACGCACAAGGCGGCCGGACTCTCATCCCCGATCCGGCGAATCGCCCGCAGCGCTCCCGCAATCTCCCGGTGCGTGAGCGCCCGGTGGTGCCTCGGCCCGTTGCCGTTCGTCTTCGGCAGCGCGGCCACGGCCCGGTCCACCGGGTTGTCCGCGCGGTAGTTGCGACCGATACACCACCGGAAGACGGCGGCGATCCGGTGACGGGCCTTCCGCGCGGCGGCGGGCTTCGAACTCCAGATTGGGGACAGGCACCGGAGCACGTCCGCGCTCGTGATCCGGTCCACGGGCTTGTCGAGCAAGGATGCGGCGTGGAGGCGGAACGTCGACTCCCACTGTTCGGGAAGCGGGCTCCCGGCCTTCCAAGACTCCCGGTGGAGCCGGATCGTCCGTTCGGCGGCCTCGGCGAACGTCGGGACGCCGCGCCCGCGCGGGTCCCGGCCTTGGCGAACCATGCGGCTGTTGTCCAGCGCCTTACGGCGCGCCTCGGCAAGCGTCACCTCGGGATACGGTCCGAGGCCGATCGAAGTCAGGCGGCCCTCGATCCTGACGCGCTGCCGCCATGTCTTGGTGATGCGGCCATCGAGCGTCCGGTGGACCCGGAGGCTCAGGCCGCGCCCGCCGCGCCCGTCCCCGTACACGCCCGGACGGCCCACCGTCCGCACGAACGCGGCGGTAAGGGTTCGAGGTCGCTTCGTCATGCGTTCTTCCTTATGGTGTATCACTTATTGCAACACTACACGGGGAAGAATACACCGGAAGTCACTGGATCGCAAGAGACGGTTGGCGTCGGGATACCGCCTTGAAACCGTTGTACTACAGGATGTTATGGGACGGCTCGTGGGCTACCGTGGACGGCGTCGGATCATGTCATCCTAGTTCCGCCGGAACTCGGCAACCTAACGAACCTTACGCACTTGGGGCTCGACGAAAACAAACTTACCGGTTCGATCCCCCCGGAACTCGGGAGCCTCACTCATCTGCGCCTGCTGAACGTCAACGGCAACGCTCTCACCGGCTCGGTCCCGCCGGAGCTGGGCGGCCTCACCCATCTGGAACGCCTGTGGCTCAACGATAATGATCTCACCGGCCCGATCCCGCCGGAACTCGGGAAGCTGATCAACTTGAGGTATCTTTGGCTCGCGCGGAACAACCTCAGTGGCCCGATCCCACCCGACCTGGGCAAGCTGACCCGTCTGGTATCACTGGAACTCGACAGGAACGCGCGGGCTTCGGTAGGGACCGGCCTCAGTGGTCCGATCCCCGCAGAACTCGGAAAGCTGACCCGTCTGCAGACGCTGTATCTCGACCGCAACAAGCTTTCCGGTCCGATCCCGCCGGAACTCGGAAACCTGACCGCACTGGAGTCGCTGGACGTCTCGGGCAACGATCTGACCGGTCCGATCCCCCCGGAATTGGGCAAGATGACCAGCCTCCGGCACCTTCTGCTCCATTTCAACAAACTGGAAGGAGTGGTCCCCGCCTCTCTGAAGGATCTTCGTAACGCTCGCATTTTCGACTTCGGGTTCAATCGGCTTTCCGGGCCGTTTCCCCCCGAGCTGGCGAGTTTGGAACTGGAGGGACTGTGGGTAGGCGGGCAACCCGATCTCTGCGCGCCTGCCGATCCGGTGCTCCGTGCATGGCTCGTGTCCCTTGACGCGCACCTTTATCCCTGTCCTGTGGACAGCGAACACACTGCGCTGCCGAGGGTGATTCTGCGAGAGGACGGAAACGGAGTATCTCTGCGGCTTCCCTATCCCAGGGGTGAGGAGGTTGCCGTTAGTGTTTCCGATTCCACGGTGGTGTACGCATCCACATCGTTCATTTTCGACCCGGACGATCCCGACACGTCCGGAAGGTGGCTGGATCTTGCTCCCGGCCGGGAGCGAGGAGACGCGACCGTGGCTGTTCTTCCCCATTCAGACGATCTGGAGTCCTTTGAGACTCGGGTGACGGTGAGGGAGGCGGTAGGGACTTTCGGCGTGGATGTTGTGATGGGAATCCCTCACCCTGTCGGTCATGAAGAAACGATGATGGAGGTCGTGGAGTGGTGGGAGTACATGCTGGATGGATCGGAGTTGCCGGGCCGACAGGCAGTGACGTGTGTGCTGAGAGACGAGTACGAGAGGGCCACGGTAAAGGCTGTGGCGGAAGACTTCCTGCTGGTGACTAGGTTCCATCCCACGCGCGAAGGGGCGGCTGCTGTCGGAGGGCCGTGCGACGAACGCTTTGTTGCGGGAATCCCGCCTTCCAACGGAGGGGTAGAACCGTTCGGAAATGGTGGCGGTACCCTCATCATTCCTGTGCTCCGGCACGAGATGGGTCATGCTCTTGGGTTGGCGGGGCTCGTCGAACCTTCACATCCCGGCTTGCTGACGACACGGGAGGGTGTGAGGTATTTCGTCGGTGCCAATGCAACGCGGGCATACCGAGCCGCGGGCGGGGATCCCAATCATCCAGGGGTTCCTCTCGATGGTCCTCACTGGCCAGTTCCGGACGTGGTGGTAGGTAAAAGTGTGTACTGTTTGTCCTACGAGAGTCGGCCCAACGCTATTTCCATGTACGCGTTGATCGACGTTGGCTATGACGTCGATGAGTCCAAGATCATTCCTCTGAAAGCAACCACTGTGGCAGAGTATTGCAGTAAGAGCTGAGGGGGTGCGGTGATGTGATGGGATTCCCGTTCTCGCACGCCGCACCCTCCAGCGCCACGTGCGGGGCCACCGGTTCCGTCGGTCACGCACGCCGCCGCCGCGATAGCACCGAGGCCAAGCGCGAGAGCCGTCGTTCCTATGCTGGCTGTCCTTGTTCGTCGCGCTCTTCCTCTTTCCGGCTGGGGTCATCGCACCCGGAGGCGACCAGTCGGGTCCCCCATCGGTTCCGTAGCTCCCGGTTGCGACCAGTTGCGAACGCTTGACGAGCCGCTTCCCTCCTACGTATCCTTGCCGCAGGAAGTCAACCCCTCGGCGAAAAGGCCATCCATCCATCCCGAATCGGAAAGCGTGAGACCAATGAGAAGATCCTCCCCTGTATCGCTGACCGCTTTGGCGTGCTTCGCCGTGTTTGCCTTGACGGGCCTGTTCGCATTCGACGCGCAGCAGCGAGCGTCCACCACCGTTCACAAAGACACCGAGCGTTCCGCGCGGCCACAGCGAGTGGTCATCGAGTTCCCGTTCTCTCCTGCCACAGCACCCACAGAGAGAACCGTTGTGGACGCAAGTGCCATAGCCCAACTCGTCGCCGTTTTCGGCCAACTCGACAACCCTCTCTCCCTTGCCGTTCTTGAGGAAGGCTACCGAGAGCTCGTTGTGGTCGAGATCGAGGCATTGTACGAGCAGCTCCCCGATCTGTCGACAGACGTGAGCCTCCTCGGGTTCACTTTGGACGATCTTCCGGCCAAGATCGAGCGGTGAACGACTTGGACCGTATTCACGCCGAGGAACGGCGCCGGAGTAGGAGCGAGTGGATACGGGCGTTGTTCCGACGCGCCTTCGAGGCGGATCGGAAGCGCCGGGCGCGGGTGGCCAAGACGATCACAGTTTTGGCCGCGTGGCTGCCTCATGGGACATGCCAGACTGCCCCCCAAACGCCGATTATCCCCATGCCTGTCGAGGAGGTCGGTAGCATGCAAGATGACAAGCTCAGCATTCATAAACTCGAAGAGCGGGTTACAGAGTTAGAGAGCCAAAGACTACCGGAGAGGACGGGAGAACCACGGCAAGACAAGCCTGATATCCAAATCGTCATAGGGTTGAATGAATGACTGGAGATGAATGACTGGAGATGACGACGGAAAATGAATGAAGGGAGATGAATGACGGAAAATGAATGACGACAATGCACCGATGAACTACCAGTATTTCGCGATGCTCCCGGAGCTGCTGTCCCTGCAGAGGCCGCTCTCCGACCCGCCGGAGCACGACGAAATGCTGTTCATCATCGTTCACCAGGTCCACGAGCTGTGGTTCAAGGCCGCGCTCCACGAACTGGACCATGCGCGCGGTCTCTTCTTGGCGGGCGAAGGCGCCCGGGCAGCCGCGACCCTGAAACGCGTCCGCTCGATCATGAAGGTGCTGGTGGGCCAGCTCGACATCCTGGAGACGATGACGCCGATCGAGTTCGAATCCTTCCGCGACCGGCTGGAGACCGCCAGCGGATTCCAGTCCGCGCAGTTCAGGGAGCTGGAGTTCGCGCTGGGGATGAAGCGGGCCAGGTACCTCAGGACGTTCCCGGACCCCGACGAGCAGCGTCGGCTCAAGCGGAGACTGAAGGAGCCGTCGCTCTGGGACGCCTTCCTGCGATTCCTGGCGGGCAGGGGGTGCGCCGTTCCGCAGCGGGCGCTGGACCGGGATGTGACCCGGCCGGTGGAGTCCGACCCCGAGGTGCAGAAGGTGCTGATCCGGCTGTACCGCTCGGACCCGGAGGCGGTCAATTTCTGCGAGCGGCTGGTGGACCTGGACGAGGGGTTCCAGGAGTGGCGCTACCGGCACATCAAGATGGTGGAGCGCACGATCGGCAATAAACCGGGCACGGGCGACAGCGCGGGCGTGGCCTACCTGGTGACCACGCTGCACCCGGCGTTTCCGGACCTCTGGGAGATCAGGTCGGCGCTGTGATGGCGGGTGGCGGCGGGCGGCGCCGGAGGGTGCGGACTTGAGCGCACGCTGTGCCGGGTCGTCGTCGCTCGAGAGAGCCGGCATCGCGCCCGGGCAGCTCGCGCGCCACTACTCGCGCTTTCGCGTGTCCGAGCGGGTGCTGCTCACCGGGCATTCCCACCAGGCGTGGCCGGATGTGGCCTTCGAGGCGCAGCGGCAGGCGTGGCTGGACGCCGCCGAGATGGTCGACGACAAGTGGGGCCGGGCCTTCGAGGTGGCCGACGAGGTGCGGGCCGGGTACCGGCGGCTGCTGGACGACCCGGACGGACACATCGCGCTCGGGCAGAACACGCACGAGCTGCTGATCCGGTTCCTGTCGGCGCTGCCGCTGCGCGAGCGGCCGCGGCTGGTGACGACCGACGGCGAGTTCCACACGATCCGGCGGCAGCTGGACCGGCTGGAGGAGGAGGGGATCGAGGTGGTGAGGGTGGGAGTGGACTTTGTTCGTTCCCCGAACAAAGTGGATGGCCAGGGACGGGCGGTCGGCCCGCGGTCGACGCGAGCCGGGGGCGATTCCTTGGCGGAACGGGTCATCGGCGCAGTGGACGACCGGACGGCTGCGGTGCTCGTGTCGTCCGTGATGTTCCGCGACGCGCGAATCGTGGAGGGGCTCGACGAGATCGCAGCGGCGTGTGCCCGGGTCGGGGCGGAGCTGCTCGTCGACGCCTACCACTCGCTGAACGCGGTGCCGTTTTCGGTGGTTGAGATGGGGCTGGAGCAGGCGTTCGTGGTGGGCGGCGGCTACAAATATTGCCAGCTTGGCGAAGGGAACTGCTTTCTGAGGGTTCCGCGGGATTGCACGCTGCGGCCGGTGGTGACGGGATGGTTCGCGGAGTTCGGGTCGCTGGCGGGGGCGGGCGGTGGGGGCGGTGGGGGCGGTGCCGAAGGTGACGGTGGAGGCGGCGAGGGCGCAGGTGGCGATCAGGGCGCAGGTGGCGATCGGGGCGCGGGTGACGATCGGGGCGCGGGTGACGATCAGGGCGCGGGTAACGATCAGGGCGAGCGGCGGCACGTGATGTACGGCGAGGGAGATGTTCGCTTCGCCGGTTCCACGTATGATCCGGTGAGCCACTACCGGGCGGCGGCTGTTTTCCGGTTCTTCCACGCGCAGGGGCTCACGGTGGACCGGCTGCGGGATGTGGGCCTCGCGCAGATCCGGCGGCTGGCGGCGGGGGCGGACGCGCTGGACCTTGATCCGCGTGTGCTGAGCCGGGACCGTGCCGTGCGGCTGTCCCGGCGCGGTGGCTTCCTGACGATGGAGACGCCCGTCGCCGGGGAGATTTGCTGCAAGCTGCGCGGTCGCGGAGTTTACGCGGACTATCGTGGCCGCGTGCTGCGCCTGGGGCCGGCGCCGTACGTGACCGGGCGGCAGCTGGATGAGGCGGTAGCCGTGCTGGGGGAGGTGGTGGGGGGGCTTGCCTGAACAGCCGCGCCTGCGTCTGGTGCGATTGATCCTTCAACGCCTCGTCGAGGCCTTCGGGGCCGACTACCCACAGTGGCGCGTTCTCACGCGCGTGATGCTGAAGAACGACTTCCGGGCGGCCACAGGCCTGTCCATGGGCGGCCAGGGCCGGAGCATCTGGCACGTCTTCTTGGTCTACCTGATCTTTGGAGCGTTGATGACCGCGGTCGCCGGGATGGTTTCGGCATTCCTGCCAGGATTGATGCTGCCGGGAGCGATCGTGCTCACACAGGTCGGGATCTTGCTGGCGATGGTCGTGCTGATCGACTTCCAGTCAGTCGTGATTTCGCCGGACGACTACGACATCCTCGCCCACCAGCCGGTGTCGTCCCGCACGTATTTCCTGGTCAAACTGACGAACGTGCTCATCTTCACGCTGATCATCGGGACACTGCTCGGGGGACCGTCGGTGATGCTGCTGCTTGTGGTTCTCGGGCCATTGGTGGCCCTCGGCGGGCTGTTGGCCGTCGCCGGAATCACCACGGCCACGACGCTGGCAATCCTGTGCCTCTATTCCGCATTGCTGGGCGTGGTGCATCCGCGCCGGTTGAGAAGGGCGCTCTCCCTGGTGCAGGTGATCGCGATGGCCGCCGTGATGATGGGGCCCATCTACATCGACGATCTGTTTGGTCCGGCGCTGGAGCAGATGATCTCGCAAGATGGCACGTTCTCGATTCCGGTGTGGGCGTTTCTGGCCCCCCCGGCCTGGTTTGCCTCCTTCCTTCCCCTCTTCGCAGGCGATTGGAGCCTGGGCTACGCTGCCGCGGCCACGGTCGGCGTCGCGTCGGTCGGTATCCTCTTCGTCCTCTCGGCGGGGAGGTTGTCCGTTTCCTATGCGGAACGATTGGGCGCGATCACCGCGAGCAGCGAGCGCCGCCGCCGTTCACGCCGCACGGAGCGTTCACAAACCGGCGGTTTTCGCCGCCGCTTGCGCCTCCCGTCCGACATTTCTCTTGGAAACCCGGTGCATGCGGCGGCACACGCGCTTGTCCTTGCCTTGCTGGCCCACCTGGCGGTCCAGGCGCGGCAACTCGTCGGCCCGCACCTGCCGTTCTCGCGTCCGCCGGTGAAGGGCGGTACGGTGGCTCAAACCATCGGTGGGTTCATGGTCCTCGGCTTGATCGGCGTCTTTCTCCCGTGGTTCTTCGGGGTGGTGTATTCCGGCACCGCAATAACGGTCACGTTCATCGGTGTCCTGCTCCTCGCCGCCCTGGTCGCACCGGCCGTGGTGCGAGGAGGCATCCGCTCGCGAATGGAGGCGCGCGAGTTCGCGGGATGAAGGGGGCTGTCGATGTACTTGGCGGTCAGCCCCGGGACTTGAACCCGTCCGTGGCTGCGGTAACTTCGCCACCATGAGAATAGCCATCTACGGCGCAGGAGGCGTCGGCGGGTACTTCGGGGGCGTGCTGGCCCGCGCCGGGCACGACGTCGCGCTGATCGCGCGGGGCGCGCACCTCGACGCCATCCGCTCACACGGCCTCCTCGTCCGCACCCCCGGCGGCGACTTCCGCGCGTCGCCCCCCGCCACCGCCGATCCCGCCGAGATCGGCCCCGTCGACGCCGTGATCGTCGCGGTGAAGTCCCTGCACCTTCCCGCCGTCCGCGCCGGGATCGGCCCCCTCCTCGGCCCGGCCACCCTCGTCGTGCCGCTCCTCAACGGCGTCGATGCCCACGAGGCCCTCCTCCCCGCGGTGGGACGCGAGCGCATGGGGAAGGGCCTCACCCGCATCATCAGCGAGGTCGCGGCGCCCGGCGAGATCCGGCACATCGGGGTGGACCCGTACGTGGCGCTCGCCGAGTGGGACGGCCGCGCGTCGCCCCGGGCGGAGGCGCTCGTCGCCGCCCTCGCGGAAGCGGGCGTCCAGGCCGAGATCCCCCCCGACATCGACGCCGCGCTCTGGCACAAGTTCCTCTTCGTGTGCTCCCTGGGCGGCGTCTGCGCGGCGTGCAATCAGCCCATCGGCCCGGTACGCGCCGATCGCCCGGCCCGCAGGTTCCTGCGCCACGCCATGGAGGAGATCGCGGCCGTGGCCGCCGCGCGTGGAGTGACGCTCCCGCCGGACGCCGTCGACCGCGCGCTGGACACCTTCGATTCGTTCCCGGCCGACGGCACCTCGTCGCTGCAGCGGGACCTCGCGGCCGGCGTCCCCTCCGAGCTGGAGGCCTGGAACGGCGCGGCGGTGCGCATGGGCGCCGAGGCGGGAGTCCCCACGCCCGTCCACTCCGTCATCTACAGGACGCTCCTCCCCCTGGAACGCGCGGCGCGCGCCGCGGCTACCGCCCCGGTCCCGGTTCCCGGTACATTCAGTGGACCATGATGAGCTTGATCGAGGGCGAGGGGAGCAGTAGGCGCGCGGCAGGCCCCGCAGCGTTGGCGGTTCCACGGGGAAGCGGGGTGCCCCCATGCTGATGTCTCCGTGGGTCAAGAGGCTTCTGGCGGCCAACGTGGTGATCTTCCTCTTCTCGCAATTCAGCCCGGCCGTGATGGCCGACTTCGGCTTCGTTCCGCGGTTCGTCGTTTTCCGACCATGGACGCTGGTGACGTACGCCTTCCTGCATGCCAACTTCATGCACATCCTCTTCAACATGCTCATGCTCTTCTTCTTCGGGCCGAGGCTGGAGGAGCGGCTGGGCAGCAAGACCTTCATCTGGTTCTACCTGGCCTGCGGTGCCGGCGGGGCCGTGCTCTCCTTCGCACTTGCCCCGAGCGCCATGGTCGTCGGCGCGTCCGGAGCGATCTTCGGCGTCGTCATCGGGTTCGCCCGCTACTGGCCGCGCGAGAGCATCTACATCTGGGGCATCCTGCCGGTGCAGGCGCGGATCCTGGCGCTCTTCATGGTGGTCTCCAGCCTGCTCTCCGGGATCGGCGGCGCGCAGGACGGCATCGCGCACTTCGCCCACCTGGGGGGACTGCTGGCCGGGTGGATCTTTCTCCGGACCTGGGAACGCCGGCGCCACCGCCGCGTGGTCAAGCCGCAGGTTCGCCGCCAGAAGGTCTCCCCAGTGCAGGACACCGAGATGATCCGCCGCTGGGAGGCGATCCCGCGCGAACGCCTCCACGAGATCAACCGGGAAGAGCTGGAAGCCCTCCTGCACAAGGTGAAGAAGGTGGGAGCCCAGGCGCTGACCAGCGACGAACGCGCCTTTCTCGACAGGATGGCGAATTCGTTCCAGGGGTAGGGGCGCTGGGACCAGCCCCGGGTGCAGCTTGTCCGATTCCGCCCAAACGGATAATTTGTAAGTTCCATTTGGGCATCGGGAGGTGCGATGGACGACCGAAGACCGCAAACTGGACGAAACCTGGCCCCTCTCCTCGTCCGCGAGGGGGCCGTGGACCTCGTGCGCCGCGGCCTGCCATTCGCGATGCTCGATGATGTCGCCGCGGCTGCGGGCGTCGGACGCCTCGCGCTGGCCGAGGTAATCGGCCTTTCGCGCACCACGCTCTCCCGCCGCCGGGAGTCCCGCGCCCTGAAGCCCACCGAGTCGGACCGCCTGGTTCGAGTGGCGCGCCTGGTTGCGATGGCGCACGAGCTGATGCAGGGCGACGGCGGGGCTGCCCGCCGCTGGCTGCAGGAGCCGCATGAGCTGATCGAAGGGGAGTCGCCGCTCGAACGCGCGTCCACCGAAGTGGGAGGCCGCGAGGTCGAAGAGCTCATCGGGCGCCTTCGCCACGGGGTCTTCAGCTGACAAGTCCGTGGATAATCCGCGTGTAGCGGCCAGGAGCCGGGCTGGCAGAGCACAGCGCATGGCGAGGGCGGTCCGGACCCGATGCCGGGCGTAATCGATTCCTGGCGCCTGGCATCGCCAGAACATGCCCGCACGGTCGGCGACATGCTCTCCGGCGACGGGGCCCGGCGGTACGGGGGCCGCTGGAACAGTCCCGGCCGCAGGGCCGTCTATCTGGGCGGCAGCCTGGCACTGGCAGCGATGGAGTTGCTCGTGCACCTCAGGGCCGCGGCGGTCCTGCGGAGCTACCGGAAGGTGCGCCTGCGAATCCCGAAAACGCTGGTCACGGCGGTCCCCGGGTGCGACCTGCCCGCCGACTGGGCGATGCCGCGTCTGCATCCGGCCACGCAGAAGATCGGGGACCGGTGGCTGGACTCGGGGGCGTCCGCCGTCCTGAGGGTCCCCAGCGCCGTAGTCATCGGCGAGGTCAACTACGTCGTGAATCCCCTTCACCCGGACTTCTGCAGGATCGAGGCGGGGCCCATCACCGGTTTCCGATTCGATCCACGGGTCGTGTAAGCCTGGAGCAGCCCGCGGACAAAGCCCACGCGGCATTCGACCGGCGATGCATCCACGCTGGACCGCTTCGCTCAAACGGCCACACTGTAGCGTCCGCTTTACGAATTGTCATGTCCTCTTTACAATTGACGCCCTCGAGGCTCCGCTCATCGTTGCCTTTCGGCCGAATAGCGCTGCAAGTCGGACGCACCGAATCCGATAGTGTCCGGCATCGTCCATAGCTGTCCGTAACATCCTGTGTTTCCAACGCTTTAGGTAGGGTTACTCCTACCTCACCCGTCCCGCTTCGTTCCTTGCAGTCCCGCTCCATCCCGGTTACGATTAGGGGATGGATAATGTGAACGCTCTTCCCACGAAACGCCGTCGAGGCAAGCCTAGGGGCCGCCATCCCCACAAGCGGCTCTCTGCCCCCTTCGTGCGCTCCGCTCCGCCCGGTCGGCACTGCGACGGCAACGGACTCTACCTCTACGTCCAGAAG
>JAJEAI010000152.1 GCA_022824205.1 Candidatus Binatia bacterium | reverse complement strand
GCCGCCCCTACCACCATGGAATCATGCAGGGGCGACCGGGCGCCCCTGCCCGTTTGGTACAACCCTGTAGCGGCGACCGGCGGTCGCCCTCGCGGTCGTTGCAACACAATGAGGCCGAAACGTCTAGCGCTTCTCGCCCATCAGCTTCTGGAAGAACAGCGCGCCGTCAGGAGGCAAATCCTTGATGGTGGTGAGCTGTTTCTCGTAGTGCTCCGGAGAACCGTAGCCCACGTCGTAGCCGGCGACGGTGGCGATCTTCACGAACTCCGGGTCCTCGATGGTGGCCTTGAACGCCTTGCGCCAGGTATCCACGATGGGCTGCGGTGTCTTGGGCGGAAGCATGAAGGCCCTCAGGGACTGGTGAATGTTCACGGCCGTGTTGAACGCCAACTTCTGGGACTCGCTGATCTTGAGACCGGGCAGCTTGAGGATGTTGCGCGGCACCTCGGATTCCAGCCGCTTCAGCCACCCTTCGCTGGGCGGCGCGTTCCACCAGAAGATCGGCAACAGCCGCTTCTTCTCGACCAGCTCCGGGTACATGCGCGGCAAGCGGCGCTCCAGGCAGGTCACCACCTCGGTCTCGCCTCGGGCGAAGGCGGCCAGCTCCTCGGCGGTGGACTTGTAGCCGTAGATGAGCTTCATGGGACCGCCCACGAGCTGCACGAACTCGCCGCCCATGGGGACCCGGCCGATGCCGGGCCGCTGGGACGCCATCCGCAACGGCCGTCCCATCTTGAGCATGTCCTCCCAGGATTTGACCACGTTGCGGTCGGCGCAGATGGTGTAGCTGTCGTCTACGAGCGTGGGCGCGCCCAGGATGATGAGTTCCCTGACGTCGAAGCCCGGCACGTCCACCCCTGCCAGCTCCTTCATGACCAGGCTGGTGAAATGCGGACCCACCGTGAGGCCGTCCGGCTTCTGGCGGTTGATGTACTGGGTTCCCTTGAGGCCGGCGCCGCCGGGAACGTTGCGTACGATGAACCGGGGACTGCCCGGCAAGTGCTTGGGGGCCACCTTGGCGAACAGCCGGGCTATGATGTCGTAGCCGCCGCCGGCCCCGGTGCCGACGATGAGGTTGATGGTCTTGCCCTTGAAGTTCACGTCCTGCGCGGCAACGTTGCCCGCGACGAACAGGACCAGGAGGACAAACAGGACCGCGACGGCAAAGCGCATGTGTCTCATGGCGGATTCCTTTCTCCGTATCTCCCACGGATCGTGACCTGTCGCTTGAACTATGGCCACTAACACTCCATACTTACTGGCTTTCTTCCGTTGCTGAACGCGAGTGGACGCGAGCCCACCCCCCGAAACTCCTTACGTATTCGGATAGAGTGCGTCGACCATCCGGCGCTTGTGATAGTCCGGCGTGCCGAGATACTGGTACAGCGTGTGCGCAAGGACGCTGTGCACCATCAGCGGGTGCAGGTAGTCCGTCCCCGGTCCGGCGTGGACCATGTGCGAATAGCTGCACGCCTGGTGGTAACCCTCGCTGGCGGCGGCCTTGGACTCATGGATGCCGGCTTCCGCGGGCATGCCCTCGCCGAGCTCCCACAGGGTCTCGTAGGTGGCCATCCGCGCCCGGTCCATGTGGATCGAAAGCTCCACGCAGTGGTCCTGGACCCGCTGGAAACGGCCGATGAGCTGGCCGAAGGCGCGGCGCTCGTTGGTGTACCGGACCGTGAACTCGTAGATCTCCTGGCACGCCCCCACCTTGTAGGCGCACAGGATCGGAATGGCCCGCTCCGCGGCCTTGTCAAGCAGTTCCCACCCGGCGCCGGCGGCGCCGATGAGGTTGGCGGCCGGCACCTGGACGCCGTCGAAGGAAACCTCGCTCACCGACACCATGAAACCGTTGTGGGGCGTCACCGTCACGCCCGGGGCGTTCCGGTCCACCAGCACGACCGACACGGCACCGTCGCCGCCACGGACCGCGCACAGGAACGCCGTGGCGCCCTCGGCGTCGTAGACGTGACGCTTGGTGCCCTGAAGGGTCAGGGTGCCGCCGGACTGCGAGCACGTGGTGGCCACCGTCTCCGGCCCCCAGTGGGCGCCGTGGTCGCCGATGGCCGGGATGACGACGGCGTCGCCGCCGCAGATGGCCGGCAGCAGCTCCTGCTTCTGCGCCTCGGAGCCGCCGTCGAGGACAATCTGGGCCGCCAGCACCCCGGACGAGAACACCGGCCCGGGCACCGGCGCGCGTCCGAGTTCCTCGAACACCACGCCGCAGTCCAGGTAGGACAGCCCCGCGCCGCCGTACTGCTCGGGCACGAGCATGCCGAGCCAGCCCAGCCCGGCGATCTTGGCGTAGAGGTCGGGCAGGAAGGTCTCCTTCTTGAGGAACTGCTGGGTCAGCATGGTGCTGGGCGCTTCCGCCTGCACGAAATCCGCGGCCACCTTCTTGAACATTTCCTGGTCTTCGTTGAGTCTCAAATCCATGATGTCACCAAGGTCCGATTCTACTTTGATTTCAGTTAGTTAAGCCGTGGAATTGATCCGGTTTCCAAACAAGGACCTCGTCCCTAGACCGTATCCGGCGCCTTCTCCCTGGTCTGGCGGCCGATGCCGGCCCGGCGCGCGAAGATAAGCCGGTCGGTGTCGAGAGTGCCGCCGCCGTGAAGCTGGCCCGGACCGCTGCGAATGACGTACTCGAAGTCCAGCACCTCGTGCACGCCGTGGTCCGGGATCAACGCGTCGGCGCCCATGATCTTCTGCAGCCGCTCGCCGTTCCTGAGCCGCACCATGCGCTGGTAGTAACGGAACTGTGCGCCGCCGTAGGCGTGCGGCTCCTTGACGAAACGGTGCCAGAAGATGCGCCGGTTCATGCGATTGACCGTGTTGATCTCCAGGATCATGTCGGCGATGATGTCGCGCACGTGCGGATCTTCGATGAGCGGCTTGCCGCCCACCTCGTGGTTGCGGCAGTAATCCACCACCCGGTCCACCACCGGGTCGGTGCCCACCCGGCCGTCGCCGCCATGCTCCAGCTCCAGGTGCGTGTGCGCCACCTTCCAACCGTTGTTCTCGCCGCCGATGAGGTACTTCGCGGGCACGCGCACGCCGTCGAAGAACACCGCGTTCTTGATGCCCATCATCAGGTGCATGTGCTGGATGGTGATGCCCGGCAGGTTGGCGGGGATGTGCAGCCAGCTCAGGTTCTCGTGGCGCTTGCCGTCGGGGTCGGTGCACACCAGCGTCCACAGCACGTCCGGCGGCAGGTGGTGTCCCACCATGACCTTCTGGCCGGTGACGATGTAGTCGTCGCCGTCGCGGATGGCCCGGGTCTGGCAGTTGGCCACGTCGCTGCCGCTCTGGGGCTCGGTCAGCACCTGCCATACGACGATCTCGCCGCGGGCGATAGGCGGCAGGAATTCCCGCTTCTGCTCCTCGGTGCCCCAGTGGAGCGCCACCGGCGCCACGATGCGGGCCAGGGTGTAGAAGATGTGGGTGAGGTTCAGGCCGTAGCGGGCCAGCTCGGTCTCCAGCACGAACTGGTGGTCCACGGTCAGACCGGCGCCGCCGTACTCCACCGGGAACATCGGGAACAGCCAGCCCTTCTTGCCAAGCTTCTCCCCCAGCCCGCGGCGGAAACCGTACTCCTCTTCGTCCTCCCGGGTGGACCAGGAGGCCGACCAGCGCAGGTGCTCCGAGCCCTTCATGTTCTCTTCCATCCAGGCCCGGACTTCCTTCCGGAACTCGGTCATCTCGGGGGAGTCTTCTTGCAGGTTGAAATCCATGGACGCTCCTTCGTCGTTAATCAACTGATGTGTCAAGCCGCGCGTCTCTCGTCATTCCCGCGTCCTCGCCGTCATTCCAACGCGTCTCCGTCATCCCCACGAAACAGCCTGTGTCAAGACTCCTGAGGCAGGGACCCCTCTCTCCGTCATTCCCGCGGAAGCGGGAATCCAGGGGTTGGGCGGGGCCAAACAGCCGTATTCCCCCGCCGCACCACCCCTGGATTCCCGCTTCCGCGGGAATGACGACTCGGGGCGTGGGTGTCATTTCTTTTCCGAGCGGAGCTTCGACACAACCTGTTCCGTGGGAATGGCGGAGCGAGGGCACATCCTCAGCCAACCCGTATGGGCTTCGTGACCGCAAGCGTGTTCCGCCCCGTCCACATGGGGAGCAGCACGCAGTGGCGATGCTTGCCGCCGGTCACGATCACCATGATGTCGTCGGGCCGCGTCGCCAGGTGCACGATCCCGTCCGGTGTGACGTTGGGGGACTCCCGCAGGAGCTCGTCGTCGTTCTTGGTCCCCTTGCGCCGGTCCGGGATGCTGGCGAAGGTGATGGTGGAATGCTCCCAAAGGTACTCGCGGACGTCCGCGCGCGTGATGCCGTCCCGCGCCAGGATCTCGGCGTCCTCGCTGCACAGCGCCACCAGCGGCGTACCGCCGCCGAAGCTGCCCACGTCCAGGTGGCTGCCGCCGTGGTGCATGGCGATGACCTCGGCCAGCGACGACAGCGCCTCCTGTCCGGTGCTGCCGGCGGTGTGCATGGGAATGAAACCGTTGATGCCGCACACGGTCACGGCGCTCTGCTCGGGCTTGTAGCCCCGGCTCACGTGGTAGGGCTCCCAGGGGCTCTTCTCCTCGTTCTCGCCGAAGCAGAAGGTGTACTTGCCCGGCCAGCCGAAGGTGGCGCGGTCGGTGTCGCCGGGATAGCCGCCGCCGATGGTGATGAGGATCAGGCGGACGGCCCGGCCGATGGTGGCGTTGGCGCGGTGACCGGGGCCGAAGGCGCCCGCGTCGCAGTTGATGCCCAGCTCGCTTCGCACCGGGCCGTTCACCAGCAGCGCCGGTCCCGCGTACCCGGTGGTGGCCTGGACCCCGTAGAGATTGAAGCGGGGCTCCATGATCCCCTCCACCGCGGCGAGGACCACCGGCAGGTACTGCGGCAGGCAGCCCGCCATCACGCAGTTGACGGCGATCTTCTCGACGGTGGCCGGTGCCCACTTGGGCGGCACCTGCCCGAGGACCTCCTGAGGGTCGCGGTGGGTGCCCGCGAGCATGCGTTCCACGCGCTCGCGGGTGGGCGGCACGATGGGCAGGCCGTCGCTGAGCTGGCGGTCCAGGAACCAATCGTTGGCCGCCTCCAGCGAGTCTTCCACCTCGATGACTTCGGAGACGAGCTTCACCTGCGATGGGTCGGTGGCCATGAGTGCGGGGTCCGTGTGGTGTGGGAAGTTCCGCCCGGTGGCTATTTCGCCGCCTGGGCCTCAGCTCCCGGGGCGTCGGCTCGCGCGGGCTCGCCGGCCTCGGCGTCCGTCAGGGTCTCACGCACCGGACCGATGGCGATCCGCGCGTCCTCGGCGTGCTCGCCCGGCAGCGCGCCGCCGCTCGGGTGATGCGGGATCTGCACCAGCGGCAGTTGCGGCATGCCGAAGAACACCGCTTCCTTGCGCCCCAGCTCCATGAAGATGGTCTGGCACAGGGTCACCGTGGGGGTGCCGCGCTTCTGGATCTCGATGGCGTCGTGGACACTCCACGACGTGCACGACCCTCAAGCACCCAGGCCGGTGACGACCGCGTCGCACCGGCTCAGCATCTCCTCGATCAGTTCCCCCGGCGCCGCATTCATGTGGCTGGGCTTCTTCTTCAGCAGCACCTCGGCGGCGCCGGTCTGCTCCTCGATCAACCGCGCCAGTTCCTCGAACATCGGGCTCGAATTGGCTTGGCCGTTGTCGATGATCCCCAGGACCTTCCCGGCCAGATCGTCCAGACCCGGCACCGGTGGATGGTTCTCCAAGAGCACGTCGGCCCTCGGATCGAGCATCTCAAGCTTTCCCATGAAACCCTCCATGAAACGGGAGATTAACCTGCGAGACCTTACCGAAGGGGGATTCGGGTTGTCAACGGCTTACTGCCACTACCCTGCCGTGCCTCGCGAAGGCGAAAGCTCAAGGCTGGATTGAACAAGTGGTCAGTTAGGGAGGGCTCCCGTGAAGGCCCCGTTGCTCGGACAAGGGCGGTCATGCCGACACGTTTCCCGGCATCCGTAGCCGCCGGCCCTCCTCGTCCGCGACATCGGGATCCATGAAGGCGTTGCAGGCGTCGAGTTCGCGCCAGTCGACGGACGCGGTCCACTTCTGGGTGTAGTCCAGCATTCGGATGAGCGGCTCCGACCTCTTGGCGGACATTTCGGGCATTATCGGTCCTTCCCACCCGAGAATACGGACTTTTGAAAGGATAAGGAAGGAAAACCGAGATTTCTATCCAATTAAGGTCTTATGCTCAGCCCGGGCTCCCGTTACAAGAGTTGTGACAAAAAGGTCCTGGCCGGTACGACCAACGGCGATCCGGACCTCGCAAAACAGTCTGCGTCGACAAAGCCGGCATCCACCACCACCTGAAATGCAAAAGGCACGTCGAGTTGGTCCTGGTAGTATCCGAGCGTCTTGCTCAGGGAATTTCTTGTGGTTGACGAACGGGGAGTCCGCGGTTAGGCTTGACCGCATGAATGCGTGGGGTCGCAATGACTACGAGAGGAGAAGCCGATGACGGTTGAGATACTGACGCTCTTGGGCGTGGGCATGGCGTTGGCTGGACTGATCGTCGGCGGACAGCGTTCCCTGCGCAACGACATTCATGAGCTTCGCGGCGGCATGTCCCAACTCGAAGGCCGCATGTCCCAACTGGAGAGCCGCATGTCCCGGTTGGAGGGGCTGTTCGAGGGGCATGTCGGGATCACCCATCACCAAAGCTGACGGGAACCGCCCGAACCCCGAGACTTCCTTGTTCTTCCCTCTACGTTGGCCCGGCACTTCGCCGCCGCACAATTTGACTTGAATTGAGGTGTCCTCACCCCCACAACCGCTCGCTCGCGAGCCGGGCTCCCTCCGACATGGCCCGGAACTTGGCCCAGACGATGTCGGGGTGGATTTCCGGGACCTCCAGGGCCTGGGTGCCGAAGCCGCAGTCGCTGCCGGCGATGATGTTCTCGCGGCCGACGATGCCGGCGAAGCGTTCGAGGCGCTGGGCGATGAGTTCCGGGTGCTCCACCACCACGGACGACTGGGTGATCACGCCGGGGATGATGAGTTTGCCGTCGGGCAGTTTGACGTCCTTCCAGATGGTCCACTCGTGCTCGTGGCGCGGGTTGGAGGCCTCGAAGGAAAAGGCGCCGGCGCGGATCGTGAGCACGAGGTCGAGGTAGTCCTTCATCTCCATGTCGTGGACCCGGGGCCCCATGTTGATGCCGTAGCAGGTGTGGTAGCGCACCCGGTCCTCGGGGATGCCGCGCAGCGCGTGGTTGATGGCCTCGATCTGGCCTTCGGCCCAGGCGCGGCACTGCGCCACGCTCAGGTCCGGATTCTTGACGTAGTAGTTGATCAGCAGCGGGTCGTCGACTTGGAGCAGGAAGCCGGCGTCGACGATGGCTTGGTATTCCACCCGCTGGGCGTCGGCGATGGCGAACAGGAACTCTTCCTCGGTCTTGTAGTACTCGTTCTCGATGTTGCCGGCCACGTCGCACGGCGAGATGGCGGGCACGAAGGCCTCCACCGGCCCGGCCTCGTCCACCGCGGCCCTGAGGTTCGCCAAGTCCTGCGTCAGTCTTTCCTGGGCCTTGTAGGCGATGGGGCCGGTGCATGCCATCTGCATGTTGCTGGGGTTGGGCTTGGCTCCGGGCACCGGGCTGTAGTGGCCGTAGTGTTCCGGGAACGCCAGTGACTCCCTGGAGTTGTCCCAGGGCGAGACCCGTACCCGGCCGGTGGCGCTGAGACCGTCGAGCCGCGTGTGCGCATACACCGCGAACCCGCGCTTGCTGAGTTCCCCGTCGTCCACGACGTCGACGCCGAGGTCCATCTGGAACCGCACGATGTCGTGGACCGTGCTCCGGAGCTTGTCCTCGTATTCCGCCGGAGCCACGGGCCTGCCCTCGTTCTCCGCCAACATCATCTCGATGAGTTGGCGCGGGCGCGGCAGGCTCCCGGTGTGGGTGACGAGAATGCGTTCAGTGCTGTGCAGCATGGCGTACCTCCAGACAGGGTGGGTGAGATGGCGCCGGTCACGTTTTCCTAACCGTCGTTCGCCGGCTTGAACTTGTACAGAGTCCGGTCCTCGGTGACGTCGTCGAACACCACTTCCACCGGCATGTCGCAACTCAGCTCGCCGGGGTCGCAGCCCACGACGTTGGTGGTGAGGCGCGGCCCCTCGTCCAGCTCCACCACCACCAGGGCGTAGGGAAGCTCCTCCGCGAACCCCTTGTGATAGGCCCGGTGGTAGACGCCGAAGGAGTAGACTCTCCCCTTGCCGCTCACCCGGGTCCAGGTCCAGTCCGTGCTCCAGCACTTGGGGCAGGTGGCGGCGGGTGGGAACCAGTGGTACCCGCACCGGTCGCAGCGGGGCACCAGCAGCTCGTGACGCTTGCAGCCGTCCCAGAAGGGCTCGGATTCCACCGACGGGGGCGGCAACGGCTTGTTGTACTCGCTCATCCCGCTTCCCTCCCCAGGATCAGCGCCGACTGGCACACGGTGTTGCCGCCGTGGCCGCTCACCAGGGCGATGTCGCAATCCTTCACCTGCCGCTCGGGGGTGTGCTCGCGGCGCACCTGGCGGGCGCCTTCCAGCACCTGGAGCATGCCCTCGATGTGCCCTTCGGAAAGCTGGCCGCCGGAGGTGTTGGTGGGCAGCACACCGTCGGCCTCCAGCGCCCCGGAGCCCACGAACGGTCCGCCCTCGCCCTTGGCGCAGAAGCCATAGTCCTCGAGCTGCAAGAGCACCATGTGGGTGAAGCAGTCGTAGATCTGGGCGGTGTCCACGTCCTTGGGGCCGATGCCCGCCATCTTGTAGGCCGCTTCCCCCGCCTCCTTGGCGCCGGTGGTGATCATGTTGTCGCCGGCGTACCAGCCGCTCAGCCGGTTGCCGAAGCCGAAGCCCAGCACGTAGGCCGGCGGCTGCCGGAGATCCCGGGCGCGTTCCGCGCTGGTCACCACCACCGCGCCGGCGCCGTCGATGAAGACGCTGCAGTCGTACAGGCACAGCGGATCGACGATGAGCCGCGCGCTCAGGTACTCGTCCAGGGTCAGCGGCTTCTGCATGAACGCATGGGGGTTCTTGCGCGCATGGTTGCGGAAGGCCACGGCGATGGCGCCGAGCTGCGCCTTGGTGGTGCCGAAGCGCTCCATGTGGCGCCGCGCGGCCACGGCGTAGTTCACCGGCGCGCCGAACTGGCCGAACTCCGAGCCGAACTCGGAATAGGTCCGGGGCCGGGAGGCCACCGCCTGCTTGGCCTCGGCGTTCCGGTGGGTGCGCGACCAGGTGTCGCGGCCGTAGCCCACCACCACGGTGTCGCAGACCCCGGCCTCGATGGCCATGCACGCCATGGCCACGGCCATGGTCTGGCTGGCGCCGCCGTTGGCGGTGGAGGTGCTGTAGGTGACGTTGAGCCCGAGCGCCTCTCCCACCTTCTGATGGTGGCAGTAGACGTCATCCGGCCCACGGGTGATGAGGCCGTCCACGTCTTCCTTCCGGAGGCCGGCGTCCTCGATGGCGTTCTTGGCCGCCACCGCGAACAGGCCGATGGGCCCCATCTCCGGCACCTTGCCCAGGGGGCTCTGTCCCACGCCGACGATGGCGTATTTGCCGCTCAGGTTCGTGCTCATGGTTCCTCCTGTGTTCCCGCCCTGCCCCGGGATTCCCGCCTACCGCCCCTTCCACACCGCCGGCCGCTTCTCGGCGAAGGCGCGGGAACCTTCCTTCTGGTCCTCGGTGGTGGAAAGCGCCAAGCCCAGCTCGCTCTCGAGCTTGAGGCCCTGCTCCAGCGGAAGCTGCATGCCCTTGGTGATGGCCTCCTTGATGGCGATGACCGACAGCGGCGCGCCCAGGCAGACCTTGCGGGCGATCTCGCGCGCCACGTCCATGTAGCTGTCCACCGGCGCCACCTTGTCGAAGAACGTGGAGTCGTCCACTTCCCGCGCCCGCTCCTTCAAGTCGAGCCCCGTGGAGAAGGCGCGCTCGCCCGCGCCGGTGATGATACACGCCCACACGTCGGGGTCCGCGGAGACCCGGCCGCACGCGTCGTGCAGCTCGTCCCGCGCCTTGTAGCTGATGGCGTTCATGGACTCGGGGCGGTTGATGGTAATGGTGGCCACGTGGTCGGTCACGTCATAGAGAATGTTGTCGTAGGTCATCGACTCTCCCAATTCTGGGGGCGACCGCGGGTCGCCCCTACCCGGACGTTGGATGCGGCCGGCGGGCGGCCTGCCTAACCCGTTTCGGCGGACAGCGTGATCAGGGCGTCCGCCACCGCCACGCCGAGGCCTTGGGGTCGCACCATCACGGGGTTCATTTCCACGGCGGTGAAGCGGCCGGCGTTATGGGCCACGAAGTCGCCGAAACGGACCATGCACTGCACCAGTGCGTCCACGTCCCGCGGCTTGCCGCCGCGCATGCCACGAAACAGGGCGGCGCCGCGCAGTTCCGTGATCATCTCGCGCACGTCCTCCTCGTCCACCGGCGCGAGGCGGAAGGCCGCGTCCTTGAACACCTCGACGTAGACGCCACCCAGGCCGAGCAGCACCAGCGGCCCCAACTGCGCGTCGTGCACCATGCCGGCGATGACCTCCAGACCGTCCGTCACCATTTCCTGAACGAGCACGCCGTCGATGCGCGCCTCCGGGTGTGCCGCCTTGACGTTCCGGATTACCCGGAGATAGGCCGCCTCCGCCTCCTCCGGGCTCGCGGCTCCCAGGTGGACTCCGCCGGCGTCCGACTTGTGGGGCACGTCCGGCGACTGGACCTTGAGCGCCACCGGAAGGCTGAGGCGCGCGGCGACGTCCACCGCCTGCTCGGGGCTCTCGGCGAGCAGCTCCCGGGTCATGACGATGCCCGCGGCGGCCAGAACCTTCTTGCTTTCGTATTCGGTCAGGGTGCCGCCGCGCTCCGGTGCCTGGAAGTCCGCCGGCGCCGCCGGCGTGCGCGGACCCTTCCGCCGGCGCCGGAACGCCGCGTAGTCCACCAGCCGCCGCACCGCCTTCATGCCGCCGGCCACGTCCTCCAGGATGGGCACGCCGGTGTCGGCGGAAAACGTCCGGTAGTCGCCGGTGAGGCTGTTGGACGCCAGCGACAGGACGAACAGCGGCTTCGCCGCCTTCTTCGCGCACGCCACCGCCTGGTCCAGGAGCTTCTGCTGGCCCGGACCGGTGGTGCGCTTGGCGCTCAGGGCCATGCCCACCAGGTCGACGCCGTCGTCGTTCAGGAGCGTGTCGAGCACCGTCGTGAGGTTGTCTCCCCGCTCGATGCGCGGCATGCCGACGGTGTCGATGGGGTTGCTGAAGGGCCGGTCTTCCACCCCGAGAATATCCTGGAGCCTTCGGTTGAGGGCCGCGGACAAGGGCGGACACTGGAGCCCCGCGGCGGCGTTCACGTCGCTGATGAGCGCCGTGGCGCCACCGGAGATGGTGAGGAACACGACCTTGTCGCCCGCGGGCAGGCGTGCGTGGAGGAACAGGCCCGCGGTCTCCACCAGCTCGTCGATGGTCTCCACCGGGGCCACGCCGGTCTCGCGGAACAGGGCCGCGTAGGCCTCCTGCCGCCCGGCCAGGGTGCCGGTGTGGGCCACGGTGGCGCGCTGACCCGACTCGGTGCGCCCGAGCTTCAACACCACCACGGGCTTCTTCCGGGTGGCGGCCGCCAGCACCCGCCGCAGCCTGGCGCCGTCCTTGGCCCCTTCCATGAGGCAGGCGATGACCTGCGTCTCGGGATCGTCGGCGAGGTACTCGATGTAGTCGGCCATCTCCACCACGGCCTCGTTGCCGCTGGAGATGATGTAGTTGAAGCCGATGTTCCGGCTCGCCCCCAACTCGGTGACGGCGTTGGTCAGCCCGCCGCTCTGGGAGATGAGCGAGACGCCGCCTGGCACGGCGTCCTCGGGGATGGAGAAATAGGAGTTGGCGAAGCCGTACTTGAGGCTCGCCACCCCCATGCAGCAGGGGCCCGTCACCGCCATCCCGCCGGCGTGCGCCAGACGCTGAAGTTCCTCTTGCCGCCGCCGTCCGGCCGGAGTGTTGCCGTCCGCGAAGCCCTCGGCCACGACGATGCCCGACGGCACGCCCGCGCCCACCGCTTCCTCGATGACTTCAAGCACCCGCGTCACCGGCAACGCCACCACCACGCAATCCGGCGTCTCCGGCAACGCGTCCACCGACGCGTAGCACGCCTTGCCGCGAATCTCGTCGTAGTTGGGATTCACCGGATAGACCGCGCCCTGGAAGCCCGATGCCAGCACGTTCCCCAGGATCCGTCCACCCGTGCTTCCCTTGGGGGATGCGCCGACGACGGCCACCGATCGCGGCCGGAGCAGCGCCTTGAGGTTGTCGTTTTCGCTCATGTCCGTTGAAAATCAGTCACTTACCGGCAACCGCCTCGCGCCTCGTCCAATGGCATTGCGCCGGCGCGTTGGAAGGCCCATGATGTCCTTTCTCCGCAACTCCCTGAAATTCGGGAAAAAACCGCTGCCCGAATATTGTGCAATCCGCTGAATCGCGGATGGATAGGGCGATTCTTGCGCGTCCGGGCCACTATTCACAGACCTTATCCACAGAGGGTGTTATCAAATTGACATGATTTCTTGACATTGGCGCCACTACCGCGACCTGTTCGTTTCCATCCCGCCTTACCCCGCCGTGGGGACGCCGGGGTCGGCCGGCTCGTGGCCGTCACGGTCGCGTACGTGATCGTACTGGCGGGCAAACCAGCGCATGTACTCGCCGTAGGTCGTGGGTTCATAACGGGGCGGGTCGTCCGGCCCCTGACACGTGGGCAAACAGGCCATGGGAAAGTCATGGGTGGCATCGAAGAAGAACGGGATGGCGTAGCGATCGCGGCCGGCGTTGCGGTTCACCACCCGGTGCGGCGTGGACAGGAACCTGTGGTTGGTCCAGCGGCGCAGCATGTCCCCGGAGTTGACCAGAAAGGTGCCCGGCACGGCGGGCGCGTCCACCCACCCGCCGGAGGGCATGCCGATGGCCAGACCCGGAAGTTCCGACTGCGGCAGCATGGTGAGGAAGCTCGAGTCGGTGTGCGGCGCGAGGCCGTACTGGTCGGTGTGGCCCTGCTCCGCGGGCGGGTAGTGGGACAACCGCAGGGTGTACTGGGGTTCGCGGAAGGCCGCGGCGAAGTAGTCCGGAGGCAGGTCCAGCGCCCGGGCGTAGACCGGCAGCATGCGTTTGCACAGCGCCTCCATCATGTCGAGATATTCCACCACCGTTTCCCGGAAGCCCGGCAGGACCTCCGCGTCGGGCCACGGGTTGGCGCAACGGTAGCGCACCCCCGCCACCACGTCCGGATGATCCAACGGCAGATCGCGCTTCAGGAAGAACGCCTCGACGAAATTGGGCCGCGTGGCCTTCTCCACGCGAGAGCTGCGGGACACATAGCCGTTGAGCGGCATGTAACCCACGTTGTGCTCGTTGCCGTGGACGGCGATCTTCCGGTCCAGCGGTTGCGCGTGGAAGCGCGCACATTGGGTGAACACCGAGTCGATGAGGGGTTGCGGCACCCCATGTCCGTGGATGTAGTAGAAACCCACGCGCTCCAGGGCGTGACGCAATTCGGCGGCCAACGGCTCCAGCGCGCCGGGAACGCCGGCCAGATAATCCGCCAGATCCAGCACCGGGATGCCGCTCGCCACCGCGGCCTCGTGCGCCGGCTCGCGCAAGTGCTTGGCCATGCCCCTCACCCCGTGGGCAGGACCGGCATGCCTTCGGGCGCGCCGATCTCGAACGCGTTGAGTGAGCACGCCAAGCCGACATAGCCGCCGACGATGCCGGTCAACTCCGCCAGTCGCTGGTCTCCGAGCCGCTCCCGCAATGTCGCGAAGGTTCCTTCGGTGACACGGTGCGGCGGCCGCAGCAGCTCCTGCACGTACCGGACGAACGGAGCCTCGTCCTCGTTGAGCCCTTCTGGCGCCTTGCCGTCACGGATGGCCGCCACCACCTCCTCGCGCACACCCGCGTCCAGGGCATGGCCGGAGTGGGCGGCCCACTCGTACACGCAGTCCATCTCGCGGGCCACCGTGCAGATGACCAGCTCCTTCTCCCTCCGGGGAAAATCCGAGGTGAATAGCGAGTACCCTACCAAGTGCGCGGTACGCGCCGCCAGGTCGGGGCAATGGAGCAGGTTGGCGTAGGGGGCTCCAATGCGCTTCCGGCTCGCCATGATGGAGTCATAGTGGTGGCGCTGGTCCTCCGGTATGGCCTCCCGTTCGGTGAGCTCCGGTATGCGGGGCATGCTCGATCCTTCCGTTCAACCAGGAAACGACATTCCTCCCCACCCCTGTTTTGCCGCCCCCGATCGGGGTCGAGGGCAAGCTTCCGCGGGAAGGGGTGGCGGCACTCACAGCGCCGGCGTGGTGGCCGGCGCCTTGCGGTGGTGCGTCGCCTGCTCGTAGGCGTAGGCGAACCGGATCATGCGCGCGTCATCGTAGGGTCTGCCCAGGAAGGTGATGCCTCCCGGGAGGCCGTCCCGGGTGAAACCTCCGGGCACCACCACCGACGAGACGAAGATCAGGAACGTGTTGATGTGTGGCACCCCGCGCATGTTGACCCAGGGCGGCTGGATGCCGTCGCGGATGACCGTGGGCTGGTGTTCCACCGACTTGTGCACGATGGCGTCGAGCCGGTGGTCGGCCATGACCTTCAACAGGTTGCCCATGAGCTTTTCGCGCGCCAGCAGGTACTGGTAGTGCTTGCCGGCGTCCAGGGGCGCCTTCCAGCGGTTCTGGGCGTTGTAGTGGACCTTGGCGAACTCCGGCGACGCCATGGCCTCCTGGCGCGATTCGAAGGGCCGCTTGGCGCTCCTGCCGTAGTACAGCCTGAACGCCTCGTCGGCGTTGTCGGGGTTCCATGAACGCTGTGCCAGGAGTTCGTTGAGCCGCGGGATCTCCACCGGGTCCACCACCTCGGCTCCGGCGGCCTTGAGGTCCGCCACCGCCTTGTCGAACAGCTCGGTGATCTGCCGGAAATCGTCGGTGTCGGGCTCGGACGTATATCCCATGGGCTCGCGCAGGATTCCCAGGCGCGCGCCGGCGAGTCCCTTGGCGTCCAGGGAATCGGTGTAGCTCGAAGGGACGTGGCCGACGCCGCGGGCGGTCACCGGGTCCTCGGGGTCGTAGCCCACCATCACGTCGAGCAGCCTGGCCATGTCCGTGACCGTGCGCGCCATGGGGCCCAGGGAACCGGTCATGTCAGGCCAGCCGTCGTAGACGCCACCCCGGCTCACCAGTCCGGGCGTGGGGCGCATGCCCGCCACACAGTTCCAGGTGGAGGGCCGGCGGATGGAGGCGTAGCCCTCCTGGCCCACGGCCACGGTGGAGAAGTTGGCGGCCACGGCGCCGCCGGAACCGCCGGAGGAGCCGCCCACCGTGCGCTCGATGTCGTAGGGATTGCGGCTGGAGCCGAAGAGCGAGCCGTGGGTGTCGCCGCCGCCCAGCTCGCCCAGGGTGGCCTTGGCCAGGATGATGGCGCCGGCCTTCTTGAGTTGCTCCACCACGAAGCAGTCGCGGTCGGGGTAATAGTCCTTGAACAGGACGCTGCCCAGGGTGGTGGGCATGCCCTTGGCGTCCCCCTGGTCCTTGAAGATGATGGGAATGCCGTGGAGCGGGCCGCTCGAGGGTCCGGCGCCGAGCCGGTCGGCCTCCCCCAGGGCGTTGGGGTTGACCGTGATGATGCAGTTCAGCGCCGGGCCGTTCCTGTCGTACGCCTCGATGCGGTCGATGTACGCCTGCACCAGCTCGCGCGGGGTCAACTGCCCCGATTCGTAGGCCTTGTGGACGGCCTCGATGGTGGTTTCCACGACGTCGAAGTTGCTCATGTGGTTCTCCTGCCAAACGGGGGCGACCGCAGGTCGCCCCTACAACGACCGGACCCTGCGCCACTCGGGCCGCTGATCTACGGGACGCGGCACTAGAAGAACGCCAGGGTGCGCATCTCGATGCTCTCCCGCGGCGGTGCGTCGGCCGGCGTGTCGGGGTCGTCGAAGGCCGAATGCAGCGTCCAGCGGGCGCGCCCGTCCTTCTCGGACTCGAAGGTCTTGAACACCACCGCTTCGTATCGCTCCATGTGCGGGAAGTAGTACCAGTAGTGTTCGGGATTGAAGGTGTAGTGGAGCGTCTCGCCGCGCCGGTCCGGATAGATGCGCGCGGTGGGGATGGCGCCCTCCATGCCGGTGCTGCGCGCGTCGCAGATGGCCAGCGGATCCCGTATCACCGGACGGTTGATGGGACGCCAGGTCTGCACCACGGCGAAACGCCCCTTGAGCAGCTCCTCGGCTTCGTCCGGCAGGATGTCGCGCACCCGCTGCGGCCCCGACCAGTCGGTGTAGTCGTTGTGCGCGCCGCGCACCGGACCGCCCACCTGCTTCGCTTCCCGCGTGGCCTCGTCGCCCGACCGCAGCGTGTGGTCGAACACCACCACGCGTTTCGCCCCGGAGGTCTTCTTCACCAGTTCCTCGGTCTCCTTGTAGTAGACGGCCAGCAACTCGTCCTCGTCGTAGAAGTCCTTCATTTGCGTGTCGTGGCGCACCAGCACGAAGCCCTCGCGCTCCAGCGAAAGCTCCCCGGCCAACGGCCGCGCGTTGTGGATCGCGACCGTATGGCGCTCGTAGTTGCCCCTGCGCTTTTGGTCCGCCTCCTTCTGGCTCAGGCCGCCGTAGCTCGCGGGGGCCTCGGTGTCCTTCTTGAGGTAGTTGACCACGCCCTGGATGCATTCCGCCTGTGCCGCCTCTTGGGGTTTCGCCATGGCGCCCTCCTTCGGATCGGGTAGTGCGTTTGTTCGACTTGACCGGTGTGGTGTCTAGTCGAAACCATAAAACCGCGCACAGTTGTCCCACAGGATCTTGCGCTTCGCCTCGTCGGGCAGGTCGAGTTCCAGGAACCCTTCCACGGCATAGGGATACCTGGAGTCGCCGTGGGGATAGTCGGAGGAGAAGACGAGTTGGTCGCAGCCGAACTCCTCGATGGTGAACCGCGCCGGGGTCTCGTCGGGCTCGATGGAAATCCAGCATTGGTCCTTGAAGTAGTCGCTGGGTTTCCGCTCCAGATCGGCCATGTAGACGTCCCCCTCCCGCTCGAAACCCTCGTCGAAGCGCCAGAGGAGCCACGGCAGCCACGAGCAGTTGGCTTCCAGGAATGCCGCCCGGAGCTTGGGATGACGCGCGAGCACGCCGCCGCCTACGAAGCTCCCGAGCCCCATCATCTGCTCGAAGGGCTGGGAATAGACGCGCCTCAGACCGAAGTTGGGCTCGAACTGCTCGCCGGCCTGGGCCGCGCGGGAGGTGGAGGCTTCGTGGAACCCGATGGGAAGGGCCAACTCCTCCAGGGTATCCCACAGGGGCTCGTAGTACGGGTCGTGCAGCGGTTTGCCGGTGACGATGTTGGACCTCAGGAAGACCGTGCGGAAGCCGTACTCGCCCACCACCCGGCGCGTCTCCTCCACCGCGTCGTTTATGTCGAAGACCGAGATCATGCCGGCGCCGAACAGCCGGTTCGGGTCGGCGCTGCAAAAGTCGTGGAGCCAGTCGTTGTAGGCCCGCGCCAGAGCCGCGGCGAAGCGCCGCTCGTGTCCCGGATAGTCGAGCACGTGGAGGCCCCGGGTCGGGAACAGCACCGCGGCGTCGATGCCCTCCACGTCCATGGCCTCGAGCTGCACCTCGCCGGTCCAGCCCCTTTCGGAGTGGTCGCGGTAGGTGTTCTGGTTCTTTTCGTAATTGCGGCCCGCGGGCAATTCATCACCGGTGCGGCGCGCTTCAGCCCCCTTGTCCGGGAAATTCAGCTTCAGGTCCCGAACGTTCTGGGAGATCCGCCCCAGCGGAGCCTGTTCCCGAAACTCCGGCGGCAAGTACCGAGGCCACAGGTCCGGGGGTTCCATGATATGCATGTCGCTGTCGAATACCTTGAAACCGTTCTTGGCCATGAGCGTGTCCCTTTCTTCGCAGGGAGCGTGCGCGCGCGGCCTGCCGGTCGCGGCGCGCTCCGCCGCCCCGATGGATAAGCAAGGCCGCCCTCGGTGAGGGCGGCCTCCGCGTTACTGTGCGGGATGAGGAATGTCGAGTTGGTAGAGGTCCCGGACGTTGGTGTAGACCAGCTTCTTGCGGATGTCCGCCGGCAGGTGGCCCAGGTCGCGGTCGATGTAGCGCTTCGACTCCGGCCACGTGGAGTTGGCGTGCGGGTAGTCGTTGGACCACATGCAGTTGTCCTGGCCCCACCACTCGAAGTTGTGCCCGGCGACGGTGTCGCGGAAGAACGTGCCGTAGAACTGGCCGAGGAAGTACTCGCTGGGGTTCTTGGTGATGGAGATGGGGTTCTCCCCCTTGAACCGGTTCCAGTAGTAGTCCCACTGCTGCAACATGAACGGCATCCAGCCGATCTCGTTCTCGACGCACACGAACTTGAGCTTGGGATAGCGCTCCATGATGCCGTAGAAGATGAAGTCGAAGACGGCGTTGATGATCTCCTGGAGCTTCAGGTTGACGCTGCCGCGATACGGCTCCACACCGATGCGCTTGTTACCGAACACGGTCTGCTTGTGGTAGCCGTGGCCGGTGAGGATGTGCAGGTGCACGGGCATCTGGAGGTCCTGGGAAGCCGCCCAGAACTTCTCGTAGTGGTCCGAGTGGAACGGCAGGTCCGCGTGCGGCGCCTGCCAGATGAGCGAGCCCTTGAGCCCCGCCTTGGCGGCGCGTTCGAGTTCCTCGATGGCGTGGTCGATGTCGTACATGGAGATGGCGGCCACGCCCACGAGCCGGTTGGGCGCCACCGAGCAGTAGTCCATGACCCAGTCGTTGTAGGCGCGGAACGACACCTCCTGGAGCTTGGCGTCGTCCATGGCGAAGTGCGGCAGCAGGTAGGTCGGGAAGAGCACCTCCGCGCTCACGCCGTCGGTCTCCATCTCGGTGATGCGCTGGTTGGGATCCGATCCCCCCGGCTGTGTCTGGAAGCTCTCCCCCACCTTGAGTTGGGGAAAGCGCGGGACCTGGTCCTTGTACGAGGCGGGCGCCCGTTCCACCAGAGCCTCCGACGGCTCCATGACGTGGGAGTCCGAGGAAATAATGACTTCGCAGCCCGCGAGTGTGCCGTTGTCTGCCATCTTGTTCTACCCCCTTGTGAACTATTCGCGCACATCCGCCCTTTTGACACAGGCTCTACACCACCGCCGGTCCGGCGTCAAGAATGGCGGCCTTCGACTTCGCCCATGCCACACCCCGCCACTCCCGCCTGCCCTTACGAGGTTACGCAACCCTCACGCAACTCCGCCAAAGCAGCGTCGTCGTATCCGAGCTCCCGCAAAATCTCCTCGGTGTTCTCGCCCAGCAGCGGCGCCGGCCGGTGAAAACGCATGGGGGTGTCGGACAGTTGAATGGCGTTGCCGATGAGGTTGCTCGTCCCCATCTTCGGATGGCGGATCTCCTGCGGCAGCCCCATCTCCCTCACCTGCGGATCGTCCAGCACTTCGTCGATCCTGTAGATGGGGGCGTTGGGAACGCTCACCGCGTCGAGGGCCTCGAGCCAGTGGTCCCGCGGCTGTTTCTCGAACTCCGCCTGCAGGATCGGGACGATGTCGTAGTGGTGGTGCCAACGGTCGTTGCGGGTGGCGAAGCGCGGGTCGTCCAGCAGGTCCCGGCGGCCCACCGCGCTCACGAGCCCCTCCCAGGCCTTCTGGTGCCCCGACAGGTGGATCACCAGCGGCTTCCTGTCGCTGGGGATGAAGCAGTAGATGCGTCCGCGCGGGAAGTTTTCCCGGGTGATGGCCTCGCCGCCGTTCAGGTAGTCGGCCATGTGGGACTCGATGAACGCCATGCTGATGCGCAGGAGCGACGCGTCCACGAACTGGCCGCGGCCGGTGTGGTGGCGCGCCAGCAGGGCCGCGAGAATACCGTAGCACGCGAAGATTCCGGTGGAATGGTCGGTGACCGACACCCCCACCACCTTGGGCTCGTCGAAGTCGGTCATGAGGCTCAGCATGCCGCTCAGGGCCTGGCCGATGGTGTCGAAGCCCGGCTTGTCACGGTACGGCCCCTCCTGCCCGTAGCCGGTGATGGAGCAGTGGACAAGGCGGGGATTGAGCTTCGAGAGGCGCTCGTAATCGAGCCCGAGCTTCGAGCGCGTCTCCGGCCGGAAGTTCTCCAGCAGGACGTCCGCCTTCTCCAGCAGCTTGAGCAGGACTTCCTTGCCCCGGGGCTTGCGCAGGTCCAGGGTGAGGCTCCGCTTGTTGCGATTGAGCGCCCGGAAGCTCGGCCCATAGCCTTCGTACAATGGATTCCGTCCGCGGTGCGTGTCACCCCCGTCGGGCAGCTCCACCTTGATGACGTCGCACCCCAGGTCCCCCAGGAGACTGCCGCAAAAAGGCCCGGCCACATGCCCGCTCAGATCCAGCGCCATGGTCCCCTGCAATGCCGCATTCATGATTCAGGACGCCTCCCTTTCGATCTCACCTCACACCTCTTCGATAGCAGGATGCGACTATCGCCCGGTACGCTGAAGCGACTCCAGGTCCGCGCGGTCCTTGGCACGATTGGCGGCGCGCTTGTTTCGGATCAGGTGTTCACGCCCGATGACGGTCACATCGACACCGGACAAGTTGGTCGTTACACGCCCACTCCAGGCTTCCTGGAAGCTGACTCCGCTGATCCCGGTGAGAAGGTCGACGCGGTTGGGCGCCCGGCCCAATTGAACCACGCAATCCGATTGAAGAAAGTCAGCCGCCTCGATGCCAACGCCGGCGAAGCCGAACTCGTTGATAACCTCCATCAACCTGCCGGCGTTCTCTGCACTGGGCTCCACGAAGAAGTCCACGTCACCCGTATATCGAGGCCGGGCGTGAAACGCCATGGCCCATGCCCCGACGAGCAGGTATTTAACCTTCTTGGCGTTCAACAAGTGGACGAATTCGCGCAGATCGTTCGATAGTTCCCGCATCGGGGTTCTCGGGCATGACGAGTTCCAGGAGAAGCTGGAGCCGCTGGGTCCCTGACAGGTTCCTGTAGTAAGCGTATTCGGCTTCTTCTTCCTCGGCGAAGGAGGTGAATTTATGAACGACCTTTTCCATGACAGCCTCACGACGGCCCGCGAGCATTTCCCAGTATAGCCGATATGGACCATAGTGGGGAACGGGAACGATGGCACCGATGGAGGACACGTGAAGGACGGAATCGTGGAAGGACTCGAAGGCGAGTGGGTAATCGAGACGAACCGGGAGATGGCGGCGGCGCACATCGCCGACGAAGGCATCCTGGTGTATTCGACGCCGGCCATGGTCGGACACATGGAGCGCGCGTGCGTGGAGACGGTACGCCCGTACCTCGACGACGACGAGGTGTCGCTGGGGGTACGGGTGGAGATTTCGCACATCGCCGGGACCGGCATGGGCGAGACCGTCCGCACCAGCGCCAAGCTCATCGGCGTGGAAGGACGCCGCCTGAGCTTCACGGTGGAGGCGCACAACGAACGCGAGAAGATCGGCGAGGGCCGCCACCAGCGCGTGGTGGTGAAGCGGGACCGGCTGCCGCCGAAGGGCTGACCGCCAACACTCCCCGCGCCGGCGCCGGGGACGCGCTTGACAGCCCGCCGGGGGGCGTGGTGATATGGGCCGCCGCGCCGGTCGGGACACGCCGACGGCTCCGGCGGGACCTGCTCCGGCAAGGCATTCGTAGGCGTGCGACCGCGACGGAGTGAGACATGGCAAACACCGGTTCCTTGAGAGAGAGGCTCGAAGCCGCGGTGCTGGAGCGGCACTGCGCGAACCATCCGCTGACCGAGAAGTGGGCCGCGGGCGAGCTCAGCCGCAACGCCATGATGGGCTGGGCCATCGAGCAGTACCACTGGATCAGCAACATCTACCGCGGCGAACTGTACAAGGCGGCCAACACGCCGCTGGCGGTGCAACGGCTGCTGCTGGGCAATTACCTGGAGGAGAGCGACCCCGAGCGGCCGCACCTGGACATCATCCTGCGCTTCTGCACCGCCAACGGCGGCGATGCCGAGGCCGCCAGGCGCGGCTGCGGACTGCCCACCACCGAAGCCTGGGCGACCTGGTTCAACCGCGTGTGCCGGGACGAGTCCTTCATCTGCAGCGTGGCCGCCACCAACATCGGCACCGAGTCCCAGTCGCCGATGCTGTACAGCAAGGTGCTGCCGGCCCTGCGCGACGTCTACCACTTCGACGAAGCCGCCATCGAGCACTTCTGGCTGCACGCCGAGGTGGACACGGAACACGGCGGCCGCGGCTTCGAGATCCTCGACCGCTACTGCACCACACCCGAATTGCAGGACCTCGCCGTCCACTACGCGCGGGAAAGCGCCAGGATGCGCTGGTTCTTCTTCGACGGCATCTACATCCACTACGAGATGGGCTACGCGTTGCGCTGAAGACACCTCACGGCCGCTCCGCCGAAGGACGGTCGAGCGGAAGTCGCCATCGCCGGACCCATAGCGCCGATCACCGGACCGAGAGGAACGACAACCATGACCACCGCGACGCAGAACCTGACCGAGCTGGACGACTTTCTCGCCGAGCGCTGGCTCTCGGGCTTGTGGAAGCTCGATCGCCAGGAGCGCACGCCCGACCCCAAAACCAAGGTGGTGCCGCACCTGTGGAAGTGGGACGACGTCTACCAGAGCCTGCTCCAGGCCCGCGACCGCATCGGCATCGAGAAGGGACGCACCGAGCGCCGCACCATCCGGCTCGTGAACCCGGGCATGCAACACATCGAGATGACGAGCCACACCATGCTGCTGGCCTGTCAGATGATCCAGCCCGGCGAGGTGGCACCGGCCCACCGCCACAGCATGGCGGCCCTCCGCTTCATCGTCCGGGGCGAGGGCGCCTACACCGTGGTCAACGGCGAGAAGCTCATGATGGCCGAAGGCGACCTCATCCTCACGCCCCAGGGCACGTGGCACGACCACGGCCACGAGGGCAGCGAGCCCATGGTGTGGCTCGACGGCCTCGACGTGCCGCTCATCCAGTCGCTCCAGGTGATCTCCTACGAGCCCTACTCCGAGGAGAAGCAGGCGACCCGTGGGAGCTCTCAGGAGGCGTCGCATTTCGGCATGACCCGGCCGGTGCGCTCCGGCGACCAGGCGGCGCCGGCGCCCCTCCACTACCGCTGGGAGGACACCTACCGCTCGCTCCAGGCGCTCGCGAAGACCGCCGGCGACCCGTACGACGCCGTCGCCCTCGACTACGTGAACCCGCTCACCGGCGGCAGCACCCTGCCGACGCTGGCGTGCCGGGCGCAGATGCTGCGTCCGGGCGAGCGCACCCGCGCGCACCGCCACAACAGCACCGGCATCTACCACGCGTTCCGCGGCAGCGGCGCCACCGTCATCAACGGCGAAACGCTGGAATGGAACCAGGGCGACAGCTTCATCGTGCCCCTGTGGAGCTGGCACGAGCATTCGAACCGTTCCGCCGGCGAGGAAGCGATCCTGTTCTGCATGCACGACGCCCCGGTGCTGGAAGCCTTCGGCCTGCACCGCCAGGAGAGCCTGGAGACGTCCGGCGTGGGGATGTAGGCCCATCCGCCCCGCGCAAGGCCGCCCACGGCAACGTCCCGCGCGCCGCCGCCCCATACTGTGTCGAAGCTCTGCTCCGACACGAATGCACCAAGCCCCCGAATCGTCATTCCCGCGGAAGCGGCCGTGTCAACACTCTACTCGGATACGAAATGGCAACCACCCCCCGAATCGTCATTGATATGAAGTTAAAATCTTGTTCAGTGATCTCTGATAGTTACGGAATCCCACTACACCCCCATGAGTCATTCCCGCGGAAGCGGGAATCCAGGCGGGGTGGGCCGGGCAATGAGGCCGCCACACCCCCCACCCCTGTATTCCCGCTTCCGCGGGAATGACGATTCGGGGGGTTGGTACCGATTCTCGTCCGAGCGGAGTTTTGCCGTGAAACAGAAACGGACACAAGGCGAGGGTGTTCACGCGTGCCCCGGGCTGGGGTTGGCTATTGACGCCGGGCCGGGTGGCGGCAGGAGCGGGTGGGCTTCCCCGATGTGGCCCGAAGCTCCTGAGCGTGA
>JAJEAI010000039.1 GCA_022824205.1 Candidatus Binatia bacterium | reverse complement strand
CACGTCACAGCACGTCATTCCCGCGGAAGCGGGAATCCAGGGATCGGGAGGGGGTATACGGCCCTATTCTCCACGCCACCGCCCCTGGATTCCCGCTTCCGCGGGAATGACGTGCTGTGACGTGGGTGCCTCGTGAGTCTTGACGCACCCTGTTTCCCGTGGATGACCCATGTCGGCTTTCGGCCGACACACAGGGGAGGAAAAAGGAGACTTCGGCCCTCCAATACGTCATTCCCGCGCAAGCGGGAATCCAGGCGGGGTGGGGGCTGGATTTCATTTTCATATCAATGACGTATCGGTGCGTAGGCGTTTCGCGTGGTTTTGCGTACCCCACGCTCGTGGTGTTATTCCTTTGACATGCTGAAGGAGCGGAAACCGGGTCAATTTCGCCTGGTGGCGGACTTCCAGCCGCAGGGCGACCAGCCCAGGGCCATCGAGGAGTTGGTGGAAGGGTTGGATTCCGGACGCCGGCACCAGGTGCTGCTGGGGGTCACGGGCTCGGGCAAGACCTTCACCATGGCCAACGTCATCAGCCGCATCAACCGGCCGACGCTGGTGATCGCGCCCAACAAGACCCTGGCGGCGCAGCTTTACAACGAGTTCCGGCTGCTGCTGCCGGACAACGCGGTGCGCTACTTCATCAGCTACTACGACTACTACCAGCCCGAGGCCTACGTCCCCTCCACCGACACCTACATCGCCAAGGATGCCTCCATCAACGACGAGATCGACAAGCTGCGCCACGCCGCCACCATGGCGCTGCTGGAGCGCCGCGACGCGGTCATCGTCGCCAGTGTCTCGTGCATCTACGGCCTGGGCTCGCCGGAAGCCTACTTCGACCTGATGGTGTACCTGGAAGAGGGCATGCGCATCGACCGCGACCGCATGCTGCGCAAGCTGGTGGACATCCAGTACGAGCGCGTGGACTACGACTTCCATCGCGGCACGTTCCGGGTACGCGGCGACACCGTGGAGGTGTTCCCGGCCTACGAGGACAAGTCGGCGCTGCGCATCGAGTTCTTCGACGACGTGGTGGAATCGCTGTTCGAGGTGGACCCGGTGCGCGGCAAGGTGCGCCGGCGCGTGAGCAAGGCCGCCATCTATCCCGCGAGCCACTACGTCACCACCGCGGAACGCATGAAGGCGGCGGTGGCGGCCATCCGCGAGGAATTGAGGGAGCGGCTGGCGGAGCTGAAGCGCGAGAACAAGCTGCTGGAGGCCCAACGGCTGCGCCAGCGCACCCTCTACGACCTGGAGCTGCTCGAAGAGATGGGCTACTGCCCGGGGCTGGAGAATTACTCCCGCCACCTCACCGGGCGGCGCCCTGGGGAACCCCCGCCCACGCTGCTCAACTACTTCCCCGACGACTTCGTGCTGTTCGTGGACGAGAGCCACGTCACCGTGCCGCAGATCGGCGGCATGTACCGGGGCGATCGGTCGCGCAAGCAAACCCTGGTGGAGTTCGGCTTCCGGCTGCCTTCGGCGCTGGACAATCGCCCGCTGAACTTCGAGGAATTCGAGGAAGCTACCAACCAGACCATTTATGTTTCGGCGACCCCGGCCGATTATGAACTCATGAGGAGCGGCAACGTCCGCGTGGAGCAGTTGATCCGGCCCACTGGGCTCACCGACCCGGAGATCGTGGTGCGGCCCGCGGCTACCCAGGTGGACGACCTGCTGGAGGAGATCCGCAAGCGCACGGGGATGGACCACCGGGTGCTGGTGACGACGTTGACCAAGCGCATGGCCGAGGACCTGACCGACTACTACCAGGACCTCAACGTGAAGGTGCGCTACCTGCACTCGGACATCGACGCCATCGAGCGGGTGGAGATCATCCGCGACCTGCGCAAGGGGGTGTTCGACGTGCTGGTGGGCATCAACCTCCTGCGCGAGGGGCTGGACCTGCCGGAGGTGTCGCTGGTGGCCATCCTCGACGCGGACAAGGAAGGGTTCCTGCGCTCGGAGCGCTCGCTGATCCAGACCATCGGCCGCGCCGCGCGCAACGTGGACGGCACCGTGGTCCTGTACGCCGACGTCATGACCGATTCCATGAAGCTGGCCATCGGCGAGACCGAGCGCCGGCGCGGCGTCCAGCAGGCCTTCAACGAGGCGCACGGCATCGTGCCCCGGAGCGTGGTCAAGCAGATCGACGAGCCGCTGATCCAGGCCTACGAGGCCGACTACGTGGACGTGCCCCTGGTGGCCGACGACGGCCCGCCGCCGAGCGAGATCCCGCGCATGGTGGAGAAGCTCAGGAAGGAGATGAAGCAGGCGTCGGACCGGCTCGAGTTCGAGAAGGCCGCGGAACTGCGGGACCGCATACGCGGGTTGCAGGAGAGGGAGTTGTCCGGCCCGTACCGTGCGCGCGGCGCCGTGGCGGGGCGGGCTTGAGCTTGCAGCCCTTCGACTTCGCTCCGCTACGCCTGTCCTGAGCTTGTCGAAGGGCTCAGGGCGAACGGTTGTAGTATTTGCCTGTTTGACCATTCAACCGTTCGCCCTGAGCGTAGCGAGTCCTGAGCCTGTCGAAGGGCGAGCGAAGTCGAAGGGCGCCATCTTGTGCGCCGCCGGTTGAACAGGGTTCCCCATGAACGTCGAGGAGCTGAAAGACCATCTCGACACGCTGCCGGCCGGGCCGGGCGTCTACCTCATGCGCGACGGCGGCGGCAAAGTCGTCTACGTGGGCAAGGCCAAGGAACTGCGCGCGCGCGTGCGCTCGTACCTGCGGGGCGGCGACGGACGCCCGCACGTGGCGTTCCTGATGCGCCAGGTGACCGACATCGAGACCCTGGTGACGAGCAACGAGAAGGAAGCCCTGATCCTCGAGAACAACCTCATCAAACAGTACAAGCCGCGCTACAACATCCGCCTCAAGGACGACAAGAGCTACCTGAGCATCAAGGTCACCGCCGGCGACTGGCCGCGCATCCTGGCCACCCGCAGCATCGTCAAGGACGGCAGCCGCTACTTCGGCCCGTACGCGTCCGCCATTGCCGTACGCGAGACCCTGGAGGTCATTGAGAAGCACTTCCTGCTGCGGAGCTGCACCGACTACAATTTCCGCAACCGCGACCGGCCGTGCCTGCAATACCAGATCAAGCGCTGCCCGGCGCCCTGCGTTCACCCGGTGGATCCGGACGATTACGCGGGAAATCTGCGCCAGGCGGTGCTGTTCATCGAGGGCAAGAGCGCCGACCTGCTGCGGCAACTGCGAACGCGCATGCGCGAGCGCGCCGACGCGCTCGAGTTCGAGCAGGCGGCCAAGCTGCGGGACCGCATCCGGGCGGTGGAGAAGACCCTGGAGAAGCAGCGCATGGTGTCCCACTGGGGGGCCGACCAGGACATCTTCGGGCTTTACCGGGAAGGGGGCTTCATCGAGGCCCAGGTCATTTTCGTGCGCCAGGGCAAGCTCACCGGCAACCAGGCCTATTCCCTGGAAGACCACCACTTCGACGACGAGGCCATCGTCGCCGCCCTGTTGACCCAGTTCTACCAGGGCAGCCGCTTCGTCCCCGAGGAAATCCTGGTGCCGGTGGAGCTGGAGGACCGCGAGGTCCACGAGGAGTACCTGGGCGAGCGCAAGGGCCGCCGGGTGACGGTGCACCAACCGCAACGCGGCGAGAAGCGCAAGCTCCTGGAGATGGCCATGAACAACGCCCGCCAGGGCTTCAACGAGCGCCACGACCAGGAACGGGAGCGCGAGAAGATGCTGCTTGAGCTGCAACAGAAGCTGCGGCTGCGGCGCTATCCCCAGCGCATCGAGTGCTACGACATCTCCATGATCCAGGGAACGAACGCCGTGGGTTCGCGGGTGTCGTTCTTTGACGGCGAGCCCGACAAGCAGAACTACCGGCGTTACCGCGTGCGCACCGTGGCTCCGGAGACCCGCGGCGACGACTTCGCCATGATGTACGAGGTCATCAAGCGGCGCTTCCAGCGCGGCCTCCAGGAGACCGACCTGCCCGACCTCATGGTGGTGGACGGCGGCAAGGGGCAGTTGCAGGTGGCGCTCACGGCGCTGGCGGACCTTCGGGTCACCGGCGTGGACGTGGTGGCCATGGCCAAGATGCGCGTCACCGCGTCGCCGCGCCTGGCGGAGATCGAGCGCTCCGAGGAGCGGCTCTTCCTGCCCTACCGCAGCAACCCCGTGGTGCTGCGGCGCAACTCCAACGCCCTGTTCCTGCTCCAGCGCCTCCGCGACGAAGCCCACCGCTTCGCCATCACCTACCACCGCAGCGTCCGCAAGCGCGAAACCCTGCGTTCGGGCCTCGACGGAATCCCCGGCGTGGGCCCCTCGCGCCGCAAGGCCCTGCTGCGCCGCTTCGGCAGCATGAAGCGGCTGCGGGACGCCTCGCTGGAGGAACTGCTGGAGGTCCCGTCCATGAGCCGCCCCGTGGCCGAGCGCATCCTGGAATCGTTCCAGGGCACGGAGTAGCGAAGGTTGGGGGCGGTGCGTTCAAGACGAGGCCCCGCCCATATCGCGCACGTGGGCCTCTCGGAACTTCCCCGGCTGCCGTCGCCCGCGAAAGGCACTCCGATCCTTGCTTCGTGCTTTACCGTGCCGGCTTCTGCGTTTTGGGTACGCACGCGGGCTTGGCTGCCTGAGAAATGAGCATCGGACACCCCACCGCAATCCTCGTCGTCCCGCTACTGGCGCTTCTGGGTGGACAGGCCATGGTGGTCATGACGGATGCCGCCAGCGTGTGGCCGTTTACGGCACTACTGGCGCTGTCCTCGCTGGTCCTTTGCGTCGCCAGACCCCGCTGGGGTTTTTTCGGATTCGCCTGCGCGCTGGCGTTTCACTGGGGATTCGCCACGCACCATGCGTTGCTCCATCCGCGGCTGCCCGCCGATCACCTTCAGCATCTCGCCAAGCGGGAGGGGACCGTCGTCGTCGAAGGGCGCCTCTACCGCGAGCCGGAAGGGCAGGGCGGGCGCAGCCGCTGGCACCTCGCCGTGGAACGGGAATGGACGCCGGCGGGTGAACGCGACGCCACCGGCAACGTCCGGGTGACTGTCCGCAACGCCTACCGGCACTGGCGCCACGGGGACGTGATACGGGCGCCCTTGCGCCCGCGTGCGCCGAAGAATTGGGACGACCACTTCGACTACATGGCCTACCTGGCGCGCCGCGAGATCTACCATGTGGCGTACCTGCACAACGACTGGGACGTGCGGCTGGTGCGGCGCGAGGGCGGCGGCGTGCGCGGCTGGATCGAGACCGGCCGGCGGCGCATCGGCCGGTTCCTGGAACGTGTGTTCGAGCCGGAAACAGGCGGTCTGCTCAAGGCCCTGGTGGTGGGCGACCGTAGCGGCCTCACCCCGGAGGCACGGGACCGTTTCGTCGCCGTGGGCATGTCCCACGTGCTGTCCATCTCGGGGCTGCACGTGGGCATGCTGAGCCTCGCCGTGTACTTCCTGTGCCGTGTGCTGGCGGGCCGCAGCACCTGGCTGCTGCTGCGCTTCCCGGTCCACAAGCTGGCGGCCCTGGGCTCGCTGGCGCCGGTGCTCCTCTATGCCGCGGTGGCCGGTGCACGGATACCCACCGTGCGCGCCGCCATCATGATCGGCCTGTACCAACTGGCGGTGCTCAGCGGGCGCAGCGCAAGCCTCTTCCGAAGCCTTGCCCTGGCCGCCCTCATCGCCGCCCTGGTCTGGCCGGGGGCCGTCATGGAGGCATCCTTCCAACTCTCCTTTCTTGCCGTGTTGTTCATCGCCGGAGGTATCCGACTCTGCCGCGGAATGCCGTTCATGCTGGCGCCCGAGGCCCCACGCGAGGGCCTGCTGCAACGTTACCGTCCAGCCATTGTCCTGTCCGTCCTCGTCCCCGTGTTCGCCACCCTCGGCACCGGGCCGGTGGTGGCGCATCATTTCGGCATCCTCTCCCTGGCCGGCTTCATCGCCAACCCGCTGCTGGTGCCGCTGGTGGGATTCTTCATCGTGCCCGCGGGACTCCTTACGGGCTTCCTGTGCCTGTTCGTACCCGCCGTCTCGACGCTCCTGGCACGCGCGGTTGAGCCGGTAGCCGCACTCTTCCTGTGGTGCGTCGACCTCCTGGCCGGCTTTCCCATGGCGGCATTCTCCCTCCCGCGTCCGGGTTGGGCGATGGTGGGGGTGAGCTACGCGGTTATCGCAATTGCCGCCGCCTGCATCCATCGGCTCCTTCGGCGATCGCGGTGAGATTCAAGCACGTACGAATTCCGTTCGGTCACGGAAAGGCACCCCCGATCGGTACCGCCATTCCCTCGAGACAGGGTGTGTCAAGACTCTGGTCGGACACGACACTCTCTGCCTGGATATGAAATGGCACTAACCCCGCGAATCGTCATTCCCGCGGAAGCGGGAATCCAGGGGTGGGGAGGGGTCGTTTGTTTGACTTTCCACCACCCCTCTGTTAGCTCGTAACCATCCTGGCAGCACGTGCTGAAACCTCCTGCCATCGAACACCGAATCCCCCCAGGACAATGATGATCGCGGCTTGCGCGCCCGTTTGGTGGTGCATATGAACCTGACACGTATCAAGGGCTTCGCCGACGTTCTTCCTGGCGACGTGGAGACGTGGCAGCGGATCGAAAGGGCGGCGGAACGGGTATTTGCGAACTATAACTTCAAGGAGATTCGCATACCCGTGCTGGAGAAGTCGGAGCTCTTTTCCCGCTCCCTGGGCGAGTCCACCGACGTCATCGAGAAGGAGATGTACACCTTCGCCGACCGGGACTCCAAGGCGACGCTCCTGAGCCTGCGGCCGGAGGGCACCGCCGGCGTGGTGCGGGCCTACGGCGAAGGCAAGCTGCACCAGGTGGAGCCCGTGCGCAAGCTCTACTACCTCGGCCCCATGTTCCGCCGGGAGCGGCCTCAGAAGGGGCGGCTGCGCCAGTTCAACCAGATCGGCGCGGAGGTCTTCGGCCGCACCGATCCCTACGTCGACGCCGAGTTGCTGCTGTTGCTGCGGGACCTGTGGGAGGATCTCGGGGTGGCCGATACGGTCCTGGAGGTGAACTCCATCGGTTGCGCCGATTGCCGCCCGGGCTACCGCGCGGGGCTGGTGGCGTTCCTGGAGGAGCGCAGGGCCGAGCTGTGCGCCGACTGCGACCGCCGGCTGAAGACCAATCCCCTGCGGGTGCTGGACTGCAAGCGTCCGTCCTGCAGCGCCATGGTGAACGCGGCGCCGTCGATCCTCTCCCACCTCTGTGACAACTGTCGGAGCCACTTCGACACGGTATTGGGACTGCTTCGGGATCTCCGGCCCGAGCCCGTGGTGAACCCGCGGCTGGTGCGGGGCCTGGACTACTATTGCCGGACCACTTTCGAGTGGAAGGCCGGTTCGGGCTTGGGGAGCCAGAACACGGTGGCCGCGGGCGGCCGCTACGACGGGTTGGTGCAGTCCCTGGGAGGCCCTCCGGTGGCGGGCGTGGGCTTCGCCCTGGGGGTGGAGCGCTTGGCACTGCTCCGGTCGGAAGGAGACACGAAGGAAAGCGACGCGCCGCTGCTCTATCTCGCCTGGATGGGCGAGGAAGCCCAACGGTGGACGTTCGCCCTGGCCCACCGGCTGCGCCGGCGCGGCCGGCGGGTGGACATGGAAGGCGAGGCCCGGAGCCTCAAGAGCCAGATGCGGCGGGCGGACAAGCAGGGGGCAGACGTGGTGCTCATCGTCGGCCCCGACGAGATGGAGAAGGCCAGGGCGCTGGTGCGCCGCATGGCGACCAAGGAACAGACCGAGGTGGATTTCTCGGACGTTGAGGAAAGTCTCGGGTGAACACGTGAACAAGCGGAACGTGGATCTGATGGGCGACTGGCAGCGGACCTGCCGCTGCGGCGAGCCGGGCGAGGGCGACGTGGGCCGGGAACTGACCCTGATGGGCTGGACCCAGTCCGTGCGGGACCACGGCGGTCTTCTCTTCATCGACCTGCGGGACCGCTCCGGCATGGTCCAGGTGGTGCTGAACCCCGAGGTGACCCCCGAGGCCCACGACAAGGCCAAGCGGGTGCGCTCCGAGGACGTGCTGGCGGTGCGCGGAACCCTGGTGCACCGGTCCGAGGAAACCGTGAACCCCAACATCGCCACCGGCACGGTGGAGCTGATGGCCCGGGAGCTGCGGGTGCTCAACCCTTCGCGCGTGCCGCCGTTCCCGGTCGATGACGAGGTGGAGCCCACCGAGACCAGCCGCTTCCGCTACCGCTATCTCGACCTGCGGCGGCCGCGCAGCCTGCGCCCCCTGGAGATCCGCCACCGCATGTTGTCCACCATCCGCAACCATCTGAACGACCTGTCGTTCATGGAGGTGGAGACTCCCGTGCTCACCAAGAGCACGCCCGAGGGCGCGCGCGATTACCTCGTTCCCAGCCGCATGCACCCGGGCAAGTTCTACGCGCTGCCCCAATCGCCCCAGCTCTTCAAGCAGATCCTCATGGTGGGCGGTGTGGACCGCTATTTCCAGATCGTGCGCTGTTTCCGGGACGAGGACCTGCGCATGGACCGGCAGCCGGAGTTCACCCAGCTCGACATCGAGATGTCCTTCGTGCAGCCCGAGGACATCTTCGCCATGGTGGAGGGCATGATGGCGCGGGTGTTCCGGGAGGTCCGCGGGGTCGAGCTGGAGACGCCGTTTCGCCGCCTGAGCTGGGAGGAGGCCCTGGGGCGGTACGGCACGGACAAGCCCGACCTGCGCTTCGGCCTGGAGCTGGTGGAGCTTTCGGACACGTTCCGGGACTCCAAGGTCGGCATCTTCACCCGCGCCCTGGCCGCCGGCGGCATCGTCAAGGGCCTGCGGGCGCCCGGTGCCGGCGACCTGTCACGCAAGGAGCTGGACGACCTCACCGAGTTCGTGGGCCGCTACGGCGCCAAGGGCCTCGCCTGGATCAAGGTCACCGAGAGCGACTGGCAGTCGCCTCTCACCAAGTTCCTCAGCGAGGCCGAGAAGGACGCGCTCCGCACCCTCACCGGTGTGCAGCCCGGCGATGTCCTTTTCATGCTCGCCGACGACTTCGACATCGTCAACGAGGGCCTCGCCAACCTCCGGCTGGAGATGGGCCGGCGGCTGGGCCTCGTGGATGAGGCCGTCCAGGCGTTCACCTGGGTCCTCGACTTCCCGCTGGTGGAGTGGAGGAAGGCCGAAGGCCGCTACACAGCCGTGCACCATCCGTTCACCGCCCCGCGGGAAGAAGACCTGCCGCTGCTGGAATCCGACCCCGCCCGGGTGAAATCCCGGGCCTACGACCTGGTGCTCAACGGCATGGAGCTGGGCGGCGGCAGCATCCGGATCCATTCCCCCGAGTTGCAGCGGCAGGTGCTGTCGCTGCTCGACGTGAACCCCGAAACCGTGGAGGACCAGTTCGGCTTCCTGCTGGAAGCGCTGGACCTTGGCGCCCCGCCCCACGGCGGCATCGCCTTTGGCGTCGACCGCCTCGCCATGCTCCTGAGCGACTCGCCGGCCATCCGCGACGTCATCGCGTTTCCCAAGAGCCAGCGGGCGGTGTGCATGCTGACGGAGGCGCCCACGGCGGTGGATGCTCGGCAACTCTCAGAGCTTGGCATCCATACTCTGGAGATTCCGATAACAAGAAAAATAGGGGCGGGCGACTGACGCGCAGTTTCGGACCGGAGAGCTTTGGGGCGGTATCTGGTGTACTTCTTTTATTTCGACGAATCGGGTTCGCGTGACCCATCTATCGGGACCAAGGCGCACCCGAAGGATTTTCTTTATGTGCTTCTGGCCGTGGGGATGTGGGAAGGGCAATGGCGACCATTCGACACGGATCTCTCCCTCTTGAAGCTGGAACTGGCCCATTTTCTGCGGCGCGACGGCAAGGGCAGCTTTGAACTATCGGATTGCGAGGTCAAGTCCACTTGGGCGCGTATACCTAGCGAGCGCGAAAAGCGGAGTCGTTTCCTTGATGGACTCACTCCTAAAGACCTGGAGCGTCTTACCGAGGCGTATTACGAGCAGGTGACCAAGCGCAAGACTGTTATCATGGCCGCCGTGATAGACAAACGTCATCTCTATGAACACGTAACACATGAAATACTGCACAAGACGGCTTATGAGTTCTTGTTGGAGCGCATACAGCACTATATGAGAGAGTATCACTCGAAGCACCGAGCGTTGATTGTGATGGACGATACAAGCAAGGAACTCAACCGTGCCGTTGCGATGAAGCACGCCTCATTTCAACGGGCGGGCAACAGAAACATGAAGTTCCCGTCGGTTGTTGAGTATCCTTTCTTCACGCGTAGCGAACTCTCGAACGGCGTCCAGCTCGCTGATCTGCTGGCGTATAATGTCTATCGGGCTTTCAAGTACGAAGACTTCGATTACCCCTACTTCAAGAGACTATTGCCGAACTTTTGTCGCCGACGGGAAGGAAAGGAGCTTGCCGGAATGAAAGTCTGGCCAAACAATTCCCCGCTGGTTGGGGCGGCGACCAAGATAGAACAGGGAGAAGGCACTCCTTGAGAACCTGAAATAGGTGATGTCAGGCTGGGCGAACCATATCGAGCCCATCAAGGGCACCCGACGGTCTTAATTTCATCCGTCAGTGCCGAAATGTCAAGAGGCTGCTGAAGAGAGCCTTATCTTTTCGTCCAGTAGCGGGCCAGTTCAGTGAGGTAAGTCAGCGTCGTGAGATCGGGCATGCGGTCCACGTACACGTGGCCGCGCAGGTGGTCCACCTCGTGCTGTATGACGCGCGCGTGGAACCCCTCGGCGACGAAGTCCAGCGCGTTGCCGTCGCGGTCCAGCGCGGTCACCCGCAGCCGCTTGTAGCGGGGCACGCGGCCACGGATCTCGGGGATGCTCAGGCAGCCCTCCCAATCGTCTTCGGTTTCGTCGTCCAGCGGTACGATCTCGGGATTGACGAGGACGGAGAGGGGAACGGCCTCCTTGCCTGGGTAGCGGGGGTTGTCGGCCACCTCCAACACCGCCACCTGTATGGGTTCGTGGACCTGGACCGCGGCTAGGCCAACACCCTGGTACTCGCGCATGGTGACGACCATGTCGTCGATGAAACGCTGGAAATCCGCCTGTCCCAGGATTCCCGTGGGAACCGCGCGGGCCGGCCTGCGCAGCACGGGGTGGCCCAGGCGAGCGACCTTGAGAATGGGCATGCGGCCTTGGTAGCACGGAGATTTCCGGACCTTCAAGCCGCCCTTCCTGTTTGGCTCAAAGCGTTGTTGAAGTCAGGAACCGAATCCGATGGCGCGACAGGATAGGTGTTTGACAACATAGACGCTTTAGGTCTATGTTTGACTCACGACGTTCCACCCACGCGAGAATTGCGGGACTTCGAAACCAACTGTCAGGGGATCCGGTATGCAAGAAGCCGCTGTGAATTCCGTCAGGGCCACCACCGACCGAAGCTCGCTGATGAACATCGGCAGGAAGGTCGACTACGCGGTACGGGCGCTTTCGTATCTTGCGGCCCAGCCGCACCTTTGGGTGGTGGGCAGCAAGGAGATCGCCGCGCGGCAGGACATTCCGACCCATTACATGTCGAAGATCATGAAGGATCTCGCGGCGGCGGGGCTGGTGGAGTCACACGTGGGGCGCAAGGGCGGCTTCAGCCTGGCGCGGCATCCGGAGTCCATCAGCGTCAAGGAAGTGTACGAAGCCGTCGAAAAGCCGCTGAGCCTGATGGAGTGTCTGGATCACCACTGCTGCCCCTACGACTTGGTATGCACGCAGATTTCCGTGTGGGAGCGGGCGCAGAACCTGTTGGTGGAATATCTGGCTGGCGTCTCCATCGGCAGCCTTGCGGATCGCGAGGGCCTCAAAGGCCGCTTGAACGGGCTGCACAGTTGAATTTTTGCAGGTCGAGGACGGACCCTTCGGGTCCATCTTCTACCGGATGAAGGAAATGGCAAAAACGGAACTCGATAGCGAACTGGTCGGCGGCGAGTACAAGTACGGCTTCGTTACCGACATCGAGGCGGAGCACGTCCCGCCGGGGTTGAGCGAGGACGTGGTGCGGCTGATCTCGGCGAAGAAGGAAGAGCCGGAGTGGCTGCTGGAGTGGCGGCTCAGGGCCTTCCGCTACTGGACGAAGCTCGAGAAGTCGGAGGCGGAGCCCAAGTGGGCCAACGTGCACTATCCGCCCATCGACTACCAGGACATCATCTACTACTCGGCGCCCAAGACCAGGAAGGACGGCCCCAAGAGCCTGGACGAAGTGGACCCGGAGCTGCTGGCCACCTACGACAAGCTGGGGGTGCCGCTGCACGAGCGCGAGGCCCTGGCCGGGGTGGCGGTGGACGCGGTGTTCGACAGTGTTTCGGTGGCCACCACCTTCAAGGACAAGCTGGCGGAGATGGGCATCATCTTCTGCTCGTTTTCCGAGGCGGTGCGGGAGCATCCCGAGCTGGTGCGGCAGTACCTGGGCTCGGTGGTGCCCTACAGCGACAACTTCTTCGCCTCGCTCAACTCCGCGGTGTTCAGCGACGGGTCGTTCTGCTACGTGCCCAAGGGCGTGCGCTGCCCCATGGAGCTGTCCACCTACTTCCGCATCAACGCGGCGCAGACGGGCCAGTTCGAGCGTACTCTGATCGTCGCCGACGCGGGCAGCTACGTGAGCTACCTGGAGGGGTGCACCGCGCCCATGCGCGACGAGAACCAGCTTCATGCCGCGGTGGTGGAGCTGGTGGCCCTGGAGGACGCCCAGATCAAGTACTCGACGGTGCAGAACTGGTACCCCGGCGACAAGGACGGCAAGGGCGGCATCTACAACTTCGTCACCAAGCGGGGCAAGTGCGCGGGGCGGAAGTCGAAGATATCCTGGACCCAGGTGGAGACGGGCTCGGCCATCACCTGGAAGTACCCGAGCTGCATCCTGCAGGGGGACGACTCGGTGGGCGAGTTCTACTCGGTGGCGGTGACCAACAACCGCCAGCAGGCGGACACCGGCACCAAGATGCTCCACGTGGGCCGAAACACCCGCAGCACCATCATCTCCAAGGGCATTTCGGCCGGCCACGGCCAGAACAGCTACCGGGGCCTGGTGAAGGTGCTCAAGGGCGCCGACAACGCGCGCAACTACTCCCAGTGCGATTCCCTGCTGATGGGCAGGGAGTGCGGCGCGCACACGTTCCCGTACCTGGAGGTGAAGAACAACTCGGCGCACATCGAGCACGAGGCCTCCACCTCCAAGATCGGCGAGGACCAGATCTTCTACTGCCGCCAGCGCGGCATCAAGGAAGAGGACGCCGTCTCCATGATCGTCAACGGCTTCTGCCGCGAGGTCTTCCGCGAGCTGCCCATGGAGTTCGCGGTCGAGGCCCAGCGACTGCTGGACGTGAGCCTGGAGGGCAGCGTCGGCTGAAGCCGACGTCCAACAACTCGGATGTAGAATTTCGGATTTAGAGAATGCTTGAAGTTCGCAACCTGCATGCGCGCGTGGAGGGGAAAGAGATCCTCCGCGGCATCGACCTGACCGTGAAGGCGGGAGAGGTGCACGCCATCATGGGCCCCAACGGCTCCGGCAAGAGCACCCTGGCCCAGGTGCTGGCGGGGCGGGACACCTACGAAGTCACCGGGGGGGAAGTGCTCTACAAGGGCCAGGACCTGCTGGAGATGGCGCCCGAGCTGCGGGCCGTCGAGGGCGTATTCCTGGGCTTCCAGTACCCGGTGGAGATTCCCGGGCTCAACAGCCTCTACTTCCTGCGCGCCGCGGTGAACGCGGCGCGCGCCCACCGCGGCGAGGAGGAGCTGGACGCCGTGGACTTCATGGCCCTGGCCAAGGAGAGGATGAAGGCGGTGGAGATGGGCGAGGACCTGCTGCGGCGCCCGGTCAACGCGGGCTTCTCCGGCGGCGAGAAGAAGCGCGCCGAGATCTTCCAGATGACCATGCTGGAGCCCACCCTGGCGATCCTGGACGAGACCGATTCCGGCCTCGACATCGACGCCTTGAAGGTGGTGTCCCAGGGCATCAACCTGTTCCGCGGCCCCGAGCGCGCCATCATCCTGGTGACCCACTACCAGCGGCTGCTGAACTACGTGGTGCCGGACATGGTCCACGTGATCCACAACGGGCGCCTGGTGAAGTCCGGAGGCAAGGAGCTGGCGCGGGAGCTGGAGGACACGGGGTATTCCTGGGTGGAGGACGCGGCAGGGACGGGCACGGACGACGCAATGGAGCAACCGACCGGGCATGCGGCCGGCCGGGAGGGCGGAGCATGACCGCGGCGTCCGCCGAGCAACAGGGCTATCTCGAAGACTTCGAGAAGCTCGCGGCGCGGGCGTCGCGCAACGGCGGCGCCTGGGTCGGCGACCTGCGCCGCCGGGCCATGGACCGTTTCCGCTCCCTGGGATTCCCCACCACTCGCGACGAGGAGTGGAAGTACACGAGCCTGGACGCGCTGCGGCGGGCGTGTCTGCGTACCGTGGACGCCCCGGCGGCGCGCCCGGTCGACGGGTCTGGCCCGTTCGAGTCAGGCGACTGGGAGCGCTACGAGTTGGCGTTCCCGTGGACCGGCAGGGAGGACAGTACGGGGCCGGGCGGGGCGCGCGGCGGTGCGACCGCGAAGGTGCCCGGCAAGGGGTCGGGCCGGGACACCCCGGATGGGCGCGACGAGAGCCTCTTCATCGGCCGCCTGGCGGACGCCGTGGAGCGGCGGCTCCCCTGGACGGAAGCGCACCTCGGGCGTCACGCCGACCATGACGGACATGCGTTGCGGGCGCTCAACACGGCCTTCCTGGAGGACGGCGGCGCGGTCCGGCTGGGGCGCGGAGTGGACCTCGACCGGCCCGTCCACTTGATGTACGTCGCCGATCCCGGGCAGGCGCCCAACCGCATCGTGCATCCGCGCACGCTGGTGGTGGTGGGCGCGGGCAGTCGCCTCACGCTGGTGGAGGCCTACGCGGGCGCGGGCGACGCGGTCTACTGCACCAACGCCGTCACCGAGATCGTGCTGGAGGACGACGCCGAGCTGGACCACTATCGGCTGGTGCGCGAGGGCGGCGGCACGTTCCACATCGGCACGGTGCAGGTGCACCAGGCGCGCAACAGCCGCTACCGCTCGCATTCGGTGACCACGGGCGGCGCCATCACGCGCGTGGAGCTGAACGCGCTGCTCGACGGCGAGGGCGCGGACTGCCTGCTCCAGGGGCTCTACGTGGCGGGCGGCTCGCAGCACGTGGACAGCCGCACTGCCATCGAGCACGCCAGGCCCCACGGCACCAGCCGCGAGTTGTACAAGGGAGTGCTCAACGACCGGGCGCGGGCCGTGTTCAACGGCAAGATCGTGGTGCGCAAGGAAGCGCAGAAGACCGACGCGCGGCAGTCGAACCGGAACCTGATCCTGTCCCGGGACGCGGAGATCGACAGCAAGCCGCAGTTGGAGATCCTGGCCGACGACGTGCGCTGCGCCCACGGCACCACCATCGGCCAACTGGAAGAGGACGAGCTGTTCTACCTGCGCTCCCGCGGGCTGGACGCGGCGCTGGCCCGGAAGCTGCTGGTGCACGGCTTCGCCAGCGAGATCCTCGACGGCGTTGCCATCGAGCCGCTGCGCGACGGGCTGACGAGCCGGGTGCTGGCGGAGTTGGGAGCATGACGGCACTGGAGCGGACGCCGGCACAATCGATGGCACTCTCTTCATCGAGAACGAGCATGGGACAGGTCAAGACGGAAGCATGGAACGGGCCGGGCGAGGCGCTGGACGTGGCGCGGGTGCGCGAGGATTTCCCCATCCTCGGCGAGAGCGTCCACGGCAAGCCCTTGGTCTACCTGGACAACGCGGCCACGGCGCAGAAGCCGCGGTCGGTGATCGAGCGCGTGGCGCGTTACTACGAGACCGAGAACTCGAACATCCATCGAGGCGTGCACCGCTTGAGCGAGCAGGCCACGCGCGCCTACGAGGACGCCCGCGGCGCGGTGCGGCGCTTCGTCAACGCGGCGCAGGACCGGGAGATCGTGTTCGTGCGCGGCGCCACCGAGGCCATCAACCTCGTGGCCCGATGCTACGGCGGCGCCAACCTGGAGGCGGGGGACGAGGTGGTCATCTCCGCCATGGAGCACCACTCCAACATTGTTCCCTGGCAGATCATCTGCCAGGAAAAGGGTGCGATACTGCGGGTGATTCCTATCGACGACCGCGGCGACGTCGTCATGGAGCGGTACCACCGGCTGCTCGGCCCCCGTACCCGCATCGTGGCGTTGCCGCACGTGTCCAACGCCCTGGGCACGGTGAACCCCGTCAAGGAAATGATCGCGGACGCGCACCGGCAAGGCATCCCGGTGCTCGTCGACGGCGCCCAGGGGGCGCCCCACGCGGCCGTGGACGTGCGGGACCTGGACTGCGACTTCTACGCGTTCTCCAGCCACAAGATGTACGGCCCCACCGGCGTCGGTGTGCTCTATGGAAAGGCCGCGCTGCTGGAGGCCATGCCGCCCTACCAGGGGGGCGGCGACATGATCCTCACGGTGAGCTTCGAGGCCACGGAATACAACGCATTGCCATACAAGTTCGAGGCCGGCACCCCCAACATCGCCGGCGTCATCGGCATGGGCGCGGCCGTGGAGTACCTCACGGGACTCGGCATCGAGGCCGTGTCCGCCCACGAGGACCGGGTGCTCGCCTACGCGGTGGAACGGCTCGCGGGCGTCTCCGGTCTGAGGTTCGTCGGCACCCCCGCGCGCCGGGCGTCGCTGGTGTCATTCGTCTTCGGCGACGTGCACGCCCATGACATCGGCACCATCCTGGACCAGGAGGGCATCGCCGTGCGCACGGGACATCACTGCGCCATGCCCGTCATGGACCGGTTCGGCGTGCCCGCCACCGTGCGCGCCTCGTTCGCGTGCTACAACACCGAGGCCGAGGTGGACGTGCTGGCCGAGGGACTCGAGAAGGTGAGGAGGCTGTTCGACGGTGTCTGACCTGAGGGATCTCTACCAGGAGCTGATCCTGGACCATAACCGCAAGCCGCGGAACTTCGGGCCGCTGGCCGATGCCAACCGCAGCGCCCGGGGCGTCAATCCGTTGTGCGGCGACAAGGTCGCGGTGCACCTGCACGTGGAGGATGGCCGCGTGACGGGCGTGAGCTTCGAGGGCACGGGCTGCGCCATCTCCATCGCCTCCGCCTCGGTCATGACCGAGAGCCTGAAGGAGCGGAGCTGTGACGACGCACGGGAGCTGTTCGAGCGGTTTCACCGGATGGTGGCCGCCGACGACGGCGCGGGCTCGGCGGAGGCCGGCATGGGCAAGCTGGCGGCATTCGCGGGCGTGCGCGACTATCCGGCGCGCGTGAAGTGCGCTACGCTGGCGTGGCACACGTTGCGCGCGGCCCTGGACGGCGAGGACAAGGCCGTAAGCACCGAGTAGCGCGGGCGAGGCGGACCGGGAGACATTCCGTGGAAAGCGTTGCGGAGCAGAAAGACATCGAACGGCGCGCCATCGAGGCGATACAGACCTGCTACGACCCCGAGGTGCCGGTGAACATCCACGAGATGGGCCTGATTTACGGCGTGGAGGTGGACCCCCTCGGTCAGGTGACCGTGACCATGACCCTGACCGCGCCCAACTGTCCGGCGGCCCAGTCCCTTCCCGCGGAAGTGGAAGAGAAGGTCCGGGCGGTGGACGGCGTGACGGACGTGCACGTCGAAATCGTCTGGGAGCCGCCCTGGGACCCCGGTCGCATGTCGGACGCGGCCAAGCTGCAACTCGGGATGCTGTAACGCCGCTGATCATCGAACGCTGACTCAAGCCGACACCACATGGACGAAGTCAACGAGCAGATGGCGGTGCGCCGCCAGAAGGTGGCGCAGCTTCGGGCGCAGAATCTTTCCGTCTACCCCAACGACTTTCGTCCCGGCTACACGGCCGGGGACATCCGCGAGCGGCACGGCGACCTCGACCAGGGAGGGCTGGAGGCGTTGACGGAGGAGTTCGCGTTGGCGGGCCGCATCCGCGCGCACCGTCCCCATGGCAAGGCGGCCTTTTTCGAGTTGGAGGACCGTACCGGACGGCTCCAGGTCTACGCGCGCAAGGACAAGCTCGGGGATGAGGCCTACGCGCGCGTGCGCGCGGCGGACGTGGGCGACATCGTCGGCGTGGCCGGCCGGCTGTTCCGCACCCGCACCAATGAGCTGACCATCGAGGCGCGGGAAGTCCGCCTCCTGAGCAAGTGCATCCGTCCGCTGCCGGAGAAGTGGCATGGCTTGAAGGACGTGGAAACCCGCTACCGGCAGCGCTACGTGGACCTGATGGTGAACCCGGGAGTACGCGACGTTTTCCGCAACCGCTCGCGCATCATCTCGCTCATCCGCCGTTTTCTGGAGCAGCGCGGCTTCCTCGAGGTCGAGACCCCGATGATGCAGCCCATGGCCGGGGGCGCCGCCGCCAAGCCCTTCGTGACGCACCACAACGCCCTGGACCTGGACCTCTACCTGCGGGTGGCGCCGGAGCTGTTCCTCAAGCGCCTGCTGGTGGGAGGGTTGGAACGGGTCTTCGAGTTGAACCGCAACTTCCGCAACGAGGGCCTGTCCACGCGTCACAACCCCGAGTTCACCATGGTGGAGTTCTACCAGGCGTACGCCGACTACCGCGACATGATGGAGCTTACGGAGGAGCTGTTCGTGGAGTTGGCACAGGCCGTGCGCGGGAGCCTGCGCATGCCGTGGGGCGAGCACGAGGTGAACCTGGAGCCGCCCTGGCAACGGCTTTCCCTGGTGGAGGGCGTGGCGCGTCATGCGGGCGTGGACGCCTCCGAGCTGGCGGGCGTGGAGGCCCTGCGCACGCTCGCGGAGCGGCATTCCCTCAAGGTGGACCCGAAGCTCGGCCACGGCAAGCTCCTGGTGGAGCTGTTCGAGCACTTGGTGGAGCCACGCTTGATCCAGCCCACGTTCGTCACCGGCTATCCCCTGGAAGTCTCGCCCCTGGCGCGCCGCAACGACGCGGAACCGGAGTTCGTGGACCGCTTCGAGCTCTTCATCGGCGGCAGGGAGCTGGCCAACGCCTTTTCCGAGCTCAACGATCCGGCCGACCAGCGGCGCCGTTTCGAGGAACAGGCGGCGGCGCGCCGCGCCGGCGACGACACCGCCTGCGAGGTGGACGAGGACTACGTGCGCGCCCTGGAGTACGCCATGCCGCCGGCCGCGGGCGAGGGCATCGGCATCGATCGCCTGGTGATGCTCCTCACCGATTCCCCTTCGATCCGCGACGTCATCCTCTTTCCGCTGCTGCGCTCCTGACCATGCCGTACGAGTTGTTCGTAGGACTGCGCTATCTGCGTGCCCGGCGCAGCGAACGGTTCATCTCCCTGCTCACCGTCATCTCCGTGCTCGGAGTGATGATCGCGGTGGTCACGCTCAATGTGGTGATCGCGGTGATGACCGGATTCGAGGAAGTGCTGCGCGACCGGCTCCTGGGCCTCAACGCCCATGTGCTGCTGGTCAAGCCGGCCAGCTATCTGAAGGGTTACGACGACTTGGCCCGGCGCGTCGACGAGCGCGAGGACGTGGTGGCGGCCGCGCCCCTGCTCACCGGGCAGATCATCCTCACCTCCGGCAACCGCGTTTCCGGCGTCGTCGTGCGCGGCATCGACCCGGACCGTTCCCACGTGGGCCTCCAGGAACATTTGCGGGAGGGACGCGTGGAGGATCTCGAGACGCGCACCCGGGTGACCGTGGACGGCCGTGACCTGGAACTCCCCGGCATCATCATCGGCGATCGGCTGGCGGAGCAGCTCCGGGTGGGGCGGGGCGACGCGCTGCAGGCCGTGTCGCCCATCGGCAGTCCCACCGCCGTGGGCATCATTCCACGCATCCGCCGTTTCGCGGTGACCGGTATCTTCGACTCCGGCATGCGCGAATACGACCGGGGCCTGGCGTTCCTGAGCCTGCCGTCCGCGCAGGATTTCTTCGGGGTGGGGGAGGTCGCCACCAGCATCGAGATCACCGTGACGGACGTGGACAATGCCCAGGCCGTCGCGGCCGGCATCCAGGAGGACGTCGGCGAGCGTTACCTGGTGGAGGACTGGTCGCGTCTGTGGCCCAACCTGTTCGCGGCGCTGCGTCTCGAGAAGACCGTGTACTTTCTCGTGCTGCTGCTGATGGTGCTCATCGCCGCCTTCAACATCGTCTCGACGCTGATCATGGTGGTGATGGAGAAGCGCAAGGACATCGCCGTGTTGCGTTCCATGGGGGCGTCCCGGGGCAGTATTCGCTGGATATTCCTGCTCAAGGGCTGGATCATCGGCGCCGTGGGCACGGCGCTCGGCGTGGTCGTGGGCTACGTGCTCGCGCTGCTCATCGAGCGCTACCAGTTCATCGATCTACCCGAGGACGTCTTCGAGGTCTCCACCGTGCCGGTGAGCATCTCGCCGCTCTACTTCGCGCTGGTGGCCCTGGCGTCGCTGGTCATCTGTTGCGTGGCGAGCATCTACCCGGCGCGGCAGGCGGCGCGGCTTCATCCCGTGGACGTCATCCGTTACGAGTGAGTGGACGTGGCGGAACTGATCGAAATACGCGGACTCGCCAAGTCCTACACGAGCGGCGACCGGCGCGTGGACGTGCTCGCGGATCTGGATCTGTCGCTGGAACAAGGCGAGCGACTCGCCATCATCGGCGACTCCGGCGTGGGCAAGAGCACGCTGCTCTACATCATCGGCACCCTCGACCGGGCCGACCGTGGCACGCTGCGTTACGAGGGGTGGGACGTCACCGCCTGGAGCGACGACGAGATATCGGCCCTGCGCAACCGCGCCATCGGCTTCGTCTTCCAGTTCCATCACCTGCTGCCCGACTTCAACGCCCTGGAGAACGTCATGATGCCGGCGCTGATCGCACGCTGGGACCGGGTCAAGGCGCGGGACTCCGCCTTGGAGTTGCTGGACACCGTGGGGCTCTCGCACCGGCTGACACACCGGCCCGGGGAGCTCTCCGGCGGCGAGCAGCAGCGGGTGGCCATCGCGCGCGCGCTGATCCTGGGACCACGGCTCATGCTGGCGGACGAGCCCACCGGCAATCTGGATCCGGGGACCGCGGGCGAGATCGAGGACCTGCTCTGCGGCCTCAACGAAGAACGCGGCCTGGGTTTGATCGTGACCACCCACAACCGCCACCTCGCGGGTCGCATGAGCCGCCGGATGGAACTGCGCGAGGGGCGCTTGTTCATGCTCGCGGAGTGACCGGCGGCGTCATCCGCGCGGGCTCCGGTGCGCTCCTCGTAGCGCGTTCGGGTGCTCCAATTCGCTTTACAACGGCTTGTGAACTTGTTAGCAATACATGCCTTTTCGGCGTATTGACTCATGCGAATCCGGATTTGCCGAAGAATTGCCGCGGCCTTCCTGGCCGGGATGTGCTGGATTGTCGCTTGGCAGGGCTTGGCCGCGGCGCAGTCCCTGGTGACCGAGGTCCGGGTCGAGGGCAACCTGAGGGTGGAGGAGGACGCCGTCCGGTTGAGCATCCAGACCCAGCCGGGCGAACCGTTCGATGCCGACCGGGTAGACCGGGACGTCAAGGCCATCTACCGCATGGGCCTGTTCGATGACGTGAGCGCCGACTTTTCCGCGGCGGGGGTGCTGACCTACACGGTCAAGGAACGCCCGTACGTCCGGGACGTGCGAATCCTGGGTAACGACAAGGTGTCGACGGAAGATATCGAGGCGGCCCTGGGTGTACAGTCGCGGGCGGCCCTGGACACCGCGCGCCTGCAGGAGGGGTTGCAGAGGGTGCTGCGCCTGTACGGCGAGGCGGGCCACGTCAACACGCGCGTCGACTACACGCTGACTCCGGCGGAGAACAATCAGACCATCGTCAACCTGAACGTCGTCGAAGGAGAGACGCTCCTGATCCACAAGATCACCTTCGAGGGGAACCGGACCTTCTCGGAGGAGGAGTTGAAGGACGTCATGGACACCAAGGAGCGGTGGTTCATTCCCTTCACCAGCCGTGGACGCCTGGATCCCGATGTGCTTACCAACGACACCGCGCAGTTGTCGTCCTTCTATTACGACCACGGATTCGTGGACCACAAGATCGACGAACCCATCGTCCTGCCGCGGGGCGAAGGCCTGGAGGTGGTGATCCGCATCCAGGAGGGCGAGCGCTATCGCGTCGGGGAGGTGAAGGTCGCCGGCGACATCGGCGCGACTCCGGAACGTTTGTTGGAACGGGTCAGTCTCACGTCGGGCCAGATCTTCCGTCGAAGCCGGCTGCTCAATGACGTGACCGCGTTGCAGCAACGCTACGCGGAACGCGGTTACGCTTTTGTCGAGGTTTCCCCCAAGACGCGTTTCAGCCCGCAAGACCGTCTGGTCCACGTCACCTACGCGATCGCGCAGGGGCCGCTCGTCTACTTCGACGAGGTGAGGATCGCCGGCAACGTCAAGACCCGGGACAAGGTGATCCGGCGAGAGCTGGAAGTGGCGGAAGAGGGACGGTTCTCCTCCGCCAGGGTCCGGGAGAGCCGCAACGCCTTGCTGCGCACGGGTTTCTTCAAGGACGTGACCGTGTCCACGGAGAAGGCGGATCGGGAGGACCGGATCAACCTGCTGGTGAAGGTCGAGGAGGCGCCCACGGGCACCTTCAGCGTCGGCGCGGGCTTCAGCACCGCCAGCGGTTTTTCCTTCCGCACCTCCCTGGAGGAGCGCAATCTCTTCGGCACCGGACGGCGGCTGTCCGCGGACGTCACGCTGAGCAGCACCGACCAGGACTTCGTGCTGGGTTTCGTCGAGCCGCGCATCTTCGACAGCCGCGCGGACGTGGGTCTCGACGTTTTCCATACCACCGCCGAATACGCCACCTGGACCAATCAACGCACCGGCTTCGCCACCCGTGTGAGTATGCCCTTGCGCTATGTTCGGCTACCGTACTTCGGACGCCGCGCGGATGTCTGGCGCCGCGATGATCCGAGCCTGGAGCCGGAGTTTTCCGTTCTGGACCACCTGCACGGCGGCATCGGCTACACGTTCTTCCGTTCCGAGATCACCGACGTGGAAGACGACGCTCCGCTGAGCATCGAGCCCGGCGATTCCACCACCAGCGCGGTCACTCCGAGACTCTCCTACGATACGCGCAATCATTTCTTCTCCCCCACGGAGGGGACCCGCTCCACGTTGTCCGTCAAGGTGGCCGGACTGGGGGGCGACAACCGTTTCATCCGCAGCGACGCCTCGGTGGCGTGGTACTATCCCATCCTGGCCAACTTCGAATGGGGTCGGAACTTCGCTCTGATGCTCGGAGGCCGGATCGGCTACGGAGAATCCTGGACGGACCGCGAATTGCCGCTGTTCGAACGCTACTTCGCCGGCGGCATCAATTCGGTGCGCGGTTACGAGTACCGGACCCTGGGTCCGCGGGAATGCCCCAAGGACGAACCCGAATGCGACGATCCCGAAGCCGTGGGCGGCAACAAGCAACTCATCCTCAAGACGGAGCTTCACTTCCCCATCGCGAATCAGTGGGGTTTCCGAGGCTCGGTTTTCTTCGACCAGGGACAGGCGTTCGGGCCGAGGGAGAACATCAGGTTGGAGGATCTCAAGCGTTCGGTGGGGTTGGCCATGCAGTGGCAGTCGCCCATCGGACCCGTCAAACTGAGCTGGGCGTTCCCGATCAACGCGGAACCCACCGACCGCAAGGAAGTTCTCGGATTCGCGTTCGGCGCGGTGGGGGGTCTGTGACGGCGCCGGTTGCGAAGCCGTATTTGGAGTCCTATTTCCCGGAGGTTACGGTGAACCGAGTCTGGTTGGTTCTTTTGTTGATGCTGCTGCCGGCCCCGGCGTGGGGCCAGGAACTCAAGGTCGGTTTCGTCCACCTCCAGAAGGCCATCAGCCAGTCCGAGCGGGGCAAGAGCGCGCGCGCTCAGTTCCAGGCCTCGGTCAAGGACAAGGAGGCGACACTTCTGAAGGAACAGCAGGCCATCGAGAAGGAGCAGCGGGACTTGCAGAAGCAGGGCGTCCTGATGAAGGAGAGCGAACGGGCCAAGGCGCAACTTCGCTTCCAGCGCCGGCTGCGCGACTATGAGCGCGACAAGCGCGACATGCAGGAGGAGTTGGCTCTGCGGGAGCGCGAGATCACCGACGGCATCCTGAAGGATCTGCAGAAGATCATCTCGGAGGTGGGCAAGACGGGCAAGTTCACCATGATCCTGGAACGGAGCCAGCTTCTCTACACGGACAAGGGAACCGACATCACCGACGACGTGATCAAGCTCTACGACGAGCGCTTCCGGAATACGGGCGACAAGGACAGGTGACCACCTCACGCAAATCGCTCGCCGACCTCGCCGACCTTGTCGGCGGACGGGTGATCGGCGACGCGGACGCGACCATTGAGCGTGTGTCCTCCATCGAGGACGCGGGTCCGGGAGACATCACCTTTCTCATCCACCCGCGCTACCGGCGGCATCTGGATTCCTGCCGGGCCAGCGCGGTCATCGTGGCCGATGACCCCGGCGCGGAGGCCGTGCGGAACCTCCTTGTGACCGGCGACCCCCTGCGCGCCTTCGCGCGAATCCACGCACTGTTCAATCCTCCGACGGCGCATGCGGCGGGCGTGAGTCCCTTGGCCGCGGTCGATCCAACCGCTGTCATCGAACCGGGAGCCAGCCTCTATCCTCACTGCTTCGTGGGCAGGAACGCCCGTGTGGGAGAGGAGACGGTATTGATGCCGGGCGTGTCCATCGGAGCGGAGGCTCGCCTCGGCCGGGGTTGCGTGCTCCATCCCAACGTGACGCTGGCGGAGGGTTGCCGGATTGGCGACGGCGTCATCCTGCACGCGGGTGTCGTCGTCGGCAGCGACGGATTCGGGTACGCGGGCCACGGTCCGGGGCGTCTCAAGGTGCCGCAGGCCGGGATCGTGGAGATCGGAGACCACGTGGAGGTCGGCGCCAACACCACCATCGACCGGGCCACCATCGGCAGCACCCGCATCGGCGCGGGCACGAAGATCGATAATCTCGTGCAGATAGGGCACAATGTGGTGGTGGGTGAACGATGCCTGATCATCGCCCAGACGGGCATTGCCGGGAGCGCGGTGGTGGGCGACGACGTAATCCTGGCCGGGCAGGCGGGTGTCAAGGACCACGTGGAGATCGGTTCCCGGTCGGTGATCGGACCCAGGAGCGCCATTCTGCAATCGGTGCCGCCCGGTTCGGTGCTCTCCGGGCTGATCATGGCCGCGCCGCACAAGGAGTGGCTCAGGGTTATGCGGCTCCTGCCCAAGCTGCCCGCGCTGTGGCGTCGGGTCGCCGAAATCGAGCGAGCGTTGCGTTTGAAAGCCTCTACGGAGGACAAGGAGGTCCCGTAGCCATATGATGGACGTAACCGAGATACGCAAGTTGATCCCGCACCGTTATCCGTTCCTTCTGGTGGATCGAATCGTGGAGCTCGAACCGAACCGGCGTATCGTGGGCATCAAGAACGTCAGCATCAACGAGAGCTTCTTTCAGGGCCACTTCCCGGACAAGCCCATCATGCCCGGCGTGTTGATCTGCGAAGCCATGGCGCAGGTCGGCGCCATCTTCGCGCGCTGCAGCCAATTCCCGGCGGAGAAGGTCTTCGTCCTTACCGGTCTCGATCGGGTCAAGTTCAAGCACCCCGTGGAGCCGGGCGATCAGTTGCGCATCGAGATGGAAATCCTGCGCCGGCGCAAGCACTATTGGCGCCTCACCGGGCACGTGACGGTGGCGGGCAAGCGCGTGGCGGAGGCGGAGTTGTCCGCCATGGAGATGCCGGTCTGATGGGAGCAAGTCGATGCGTCGTCCGGTCGGGGATGGATGATCCACTGGGTGGAAGGCTCGATGCGGGCGAGGCGCCGCCGAGCCGGATGCCGGACATGCCGGCGGACCGGGTCGGGCTGATCGCCGGCAGCGGCCGCTTCCCATTGATATTCGCCCGCAACGCGGGCGCGGCCGGGGTGCGTGTGATCGCGGTGGCCCATCGCGGCGAAACGGACCCGGAGATCGAACGGTTCGCGGCGGAGGTGACCTGGATACGGGTGGGCCAGTTGGGCAGGATCATCCGCACTTTCCACAAGGCCGAGGTCCGTCACGCCGTCATGGCGGGCGGTATCCGCAAGGTGCGCATGTTCTCGAACTTCAGGCCCGATCCCAGGGGCCTCGCGTTGCTGGCGCGCATGCGCCGCCGGGACGACGACTACCTCTTGCGCGGCGTCGCCGGGGAACTCGAGGGCGAAGGCATCCGCGTGGTGCCTTCGACGATTTTCCTCGAGCGTATCGTTCCCGCGGCCCCCGGGGTGTTGACCCGCACCGAACCGAGCGCGCAGCAGTGGCGGGACGTTCGGATGGGTATTCCGCTGGTGAAGGCACTCGGGCGCATGGGTATCGGCCAGACGCTGGTGCTGAAGGAGGGGGTCATCCTGGCCGTGGAAGCCATCGAGGGCACGGATGCCGCCGTCCGCCGCGGCGGCGAGATCGTCGAGGGCTCCGTCGTGGTGGTGAAGATGAGCAAACCGGACCAGGATCTGCGCTTCGACGTCCCCGCCATCGGCCCCGGGACCATCGAGGTTCTGCGGGAAGCGGGCGGCGGCGTTCTCGCCGTGGAGTGCGGGCGATCGATCTTGCTGGACAAGGAAGAGTTGCTGGCGGCCGCCGACGATGCGGGCATCGCGGTGGTCGCGGTGGCGCCGGAGCCGGAATGAGCGAGCGGGAGCCCATCGCGGTGGGAGTGATCGGTGTGGGCTACGCCGGGAGCCTGCATGCGGCCAAGTACGCGGCTTCGCCCGCGGCCGATCTCGTGGCCGTGGCCGACATCGACGAAGGGCGCGCGCAAGAGGCCGGGGCACGGTACCACGCCTCCGCGGTCACCGATTTCCGGCGCATGCTGGAGCACGTGCGCTGCGTGAGCATCGCGGTGCCGACCCAGCAACACTACCCGGTGGCGCGCACGTGCCTGGAGGCGGGGGTCGACGTGCTGGTGGAGAAACCCATCACCGCCACGGTGGCCGACGGCTGCGAGTTGGTGAAGACCGCGCGGCGCCACGGACGCATCCTCCAGGTGGGGCACCTGGAGCGTTTCAACCCGGTGGTGCGCGCGCTTTCCTCGGTCATCGCGGCGCCGCGGTTCGTGGAGTGTCATCGGCTGGCCCCGTTCATCGCCCGTGGCACCGATGTCGACGTGGTGCTGGACCTGATGATCCACGACATCGACGTGATCTCGAGCCTGGTGCCTGCGCCGGTCGTCCAGATCGACGCCACCGGAGTCACCGTGCTCACGGACAAGCCGGACATCGCCAACGCGCGCATCCGCTTCGAGGACGGCTGCGTCGCCAACGTCACCGCGAGCCGGGTGTCCATGAAGCGCGAGCGCAAGATTCGCTTCTTCCAGAACGACGCCTACATTTCGCTCGACTACGACGCCAAGAAGGCGCAGGTTTACCGCATGGAGGACCGGAGCCGGGGCTGGGACGGCATTTCGGGGCAGACCATCGTGACCGAGAACGGCGATGCCCTCCAGGACCAGATCGAGTCGTTCCTGGAATCGGTGGCCGGCCGCGGCGATCCGGTGGTGAGTGGGGAGGACGGATTGCACGCCCTGCGGATCGCCTCGGCGATCAGTGAGCGCTTGTGATGACGAACCGGATGTCGTCGGGAGGGGGACCGGCGGGAGTGATGCTGGTGTGCGGCGAAGCCTCGGGCGACGCCCGCGGGGCGGAGCTGGTACGGACCCTCAGGCAGCGCATGCCGACGCTGGACTTCTTCGGCATGGGGGGAGCCGGCCTGCGCCAGGCGGGCATGAAGGTGGTGCACGACATCGCCAAGGTGTCGGGGGTGGGGTTCTGGGAGGTGTTGGGCAGCCTGCGCGACGTCTGGCTGGCCTACCGGCTCTTGCGGCGCGTACTTCTGAGCACGCGCCCGGCCCTGCTCATTCTCATCGACTTTCCGGAGTTCAACATGCGCCTGGCGCGCCTCGCCCGGCGCCACGGCATCACCGTGCTCTACTACATCAGTCCGCAGGTGTGGGCGTGGCGCCGCTACCGCATTCGCCAACTCGCCGCCCGCGTCGACGCCATGGCCGTGGTGTTCCCGTTCGAGGCGGAACTGTACCAGTCTTCGGGCGTGCGGATGGTGAACTTCGTCGGACACCCGCTCGTGGACGCCGTCAACCCCAGCCGGGATCGCCGGGCCAGCCTGGGCGGATTGGGGCTGGAAAGCGCGAAGCTCACCGTGGCGATCATGCCCGGCAGCCGCCAGAAGGAAGTGGCCTCGCTCATCGGCCCCATGCTGGAGGCGGCGCGCGCCCTGGCACGCGAGCGCGAGGTCCAGTTCGTCCTGATACGGGCCAGCACCATCGAGCGTGGCGAGTTGGAGCGGGCCGTGTCCGACGCCCCGTTCGCCGTGCGCATCGCCGACGGCGACGCCTACAACGTGCTGGCGGCGGCGGACCTCGTGTGGGTGGCTTCGGGAACCGCGACCCTGGAGGTGGGTCTGCTCAAGAAGCCCATGGTCATCGCCTACCGCCTGTCGCCCTTGAGCTATTGGCTGGGGCGCATGCTCATCCGCGTGGAGCACATCGGCATGGTGAACATCATCGCCGGCGAACGCGTGGTGCCCGAGTTGATCCAGAGCGACGTCACGGCCGAACGGATTCTCGTCGAAACCCGGCGCCTGCTCCGGCCGGAGGTCCACCGGACGGTGGTGCGGAAACTGGAGGCCGTGCGCCGCCGCCTCGGGCCCCCTGGCGCTCCCGGACGCGTCGCGGACATGGCCGTGCGGTTGCTCGCCGGCGCCGGCACGGGGGCGCCTTCATGACGGCCTACCGGCGTTTGCTGCACTACCTGCGACCTTACGTATGGCCGCATTTCTGCGCCGCGGTGGCCTGCATGCTGCTGTTCAGCGCTTCCACCGCCGCGCTCCCGTTCGTGGTGCGGGACATGATGGACCGGATGTTCGTGAACAAGGACCCCGCCATGCTGCTCTACGTCCCCTTCATGGTGGTGCTGGTTTTCGCGGTTCGCGGGACGTCCAACTTCGGCCAGGTCTACCTGATGGACTACGTCGGCCATCGGATCATCCGCGACCTGCGTTCCGCCCTGTGCGAGAAACTTCAATGGCTCTCGCTGGCGTACATTCATCGCAACCCCACGGGCACGCTTCTCTCCCGTGTCACCAGCGACGTCAACCTGGTGCGAGTGGCGCTCACCAGTTCCGCCGCCTCGCTGGCGCGCAACAGCACCTCGGTGACGGCGTTGACGCTGGTGGCCTTCTACATGGACTGGGTGCTGGCATCCATCGCCTTCGTCGCCTTCCCCGGTGCCGTCCTTCCGGTGCGGGGGCTCACGGGACGCGTGCGGGCGGCCACCCGCAAAAGCCAGGCGAGCACCGGGACCCTTGCCGCGATCCTTCAGGAGAGCCTTCAAGGGAGCCCCATCGTCAAGGCCTTCGGCATGGAGCGGTACGAGATGGAACGCTTCAACCGCGAGAACCGTGAGGTCCTGCGCCACAGCATGAAGGCGAGCCGCGCCCGTGCCATCATTCCCTCGGCCATGGAAGTGCTGGCGGGCCTCGGCTTCGCCGGAGTCCTCTGGTACGGCGGCAGCTCGGTCATGGCCGGAGGGCGCACCGCGGGGGAGTTCTTCGCCTTCATCACCGCGATGCTGCTGGTCTACGAACCCTTCAAGCACCTGAGCCGTACCTTGCCGGAAATCTACCAGGGGGTTGCCGGAGGCGAGAGGATCTTCGACGTGCTGGACGCGCCGCTGGACATCGACGATGACCCGGACGCGGTTTTCGCGGGGCGTTTTTCCGACCGCATCGCATTTCGCGAAGTAACCTTCGGGTACCGCGAGGAGCCCGTCCTGGCGGGCATCGATCTGGAGATACGGCGCGGCGAGACGGTGGCGGTGGTGGGCATGAGCGGCGCGGGGAAGACGACCCTGTCGGCCTTGCTGCCGCGTTTTTACGACGTCACGTCGGGGAGCATCACCCTGGATGGGGTGGACGTCCGCAAGCTGACCCTCGCGTCGCTGCGGCGCCAGATCGCCATCGTCACCCAGCACACCTTCCTCTTCAACGACAGCGTGCGGAACAACATCTCCTACGGCGATCCGTCCAAGGGCATGGACGACGTCATCCGCGCCGCCAAGGCGGCCCATGCCCACGGCTTCATCATGGAGTTGCCGGCCGGGTACGACACCGTTATCGGCGAGCTGGGCCTCAAGCTTTCCGGGGGACAGCGCCAGCGCATCGCCATCGCCCGGGCGGTGCTGAAGAACGCGCCCATCCTGATCCTGGACGAAGCGACTTCCGCGCTCGACTCCGAGTCGGAGCGGCTGGTTCAGGGCGCTCTGGACGAACTCATGAAGAACCGCACCAGCCTGGTGATCGCCCACCGCCTGTCGACCATTCGCAACGCCACGCGCATCGTGGTCCTGGCCAAGGGCACCGTGGTGGAGCAGGGCACTCACAAGGACCTGCTGGCCCGGCGGAAGGAGTACAGCCGCCTCTATCATCTGCAGGCCCTGGGCGACGGCACCACGGAGAGAAAGTACCTGCACTGACGTGGTCCGCCCTTCCGCGCGGGCCTGCGGCGACGGACGGAGCCGGAAAGGGTGTTGAGCCTCTACAATACGCTGTGGCACGTGGGCCTGATGATCGGCATCGCGGCATGGCCCTTGCTCTTCGTGCTCCCGCGGCGTCCGTATCAAGGCCTGCGTGAGCGCTTCGCCTCGTATCCCCCGGAACTGCTCGACTCCCTGGGCGGTTCCCGCCCCATCTGGATCCACGCCGCCTCGGTGGGCGAGGTGCGCTCGGCCGCCCCGCTGCTCCGGTGCATGAAGACTCGCTGGCCGGAGCGAAAGCTGCTGCTGTCCACGGTCACGGCCACCGGCCGGCGCACCGGATGGGACGCGCTGCCCGACGTGGACGCCGTCACCTACCTGCCCCTGGACGTGCCGTGGCTGGTCTCCCGCAGCCTGCGGCGCCTCCGGCCGGAAGTGATCATCGTGCTTGAAACGGAGATCTGGCCCAACTTCATTCACGCGGCGCGCCGGCTGCGCATCCCTCTGATGGTGCTCAGCGGCCGCGTGTCGCCGCGCGGCGCGCATCTGTTCAAGCGGTTCCGCAGACTCTTCCGGCCCGTGCTGGAGCACGTATCCGCGTTCGGCATGCAGGACGACGAGAACGCCGCGCGGTTGTTGCGCCTGGGCGTGGAACCGGCCAAGGTAACGGTCACGGGTTCCCTGAAACACGCGCCGGCGGCCCAGGAGGCGGTCCTGGACCTGTCGGGCTTCGGCGCGGGGCCCGTCGTGGTGGCGGGGAGCACCCATCGCGGCGAGGAAGAAGTGCTGCTGGAGGTCTTCGCCGAATTGCGCCGCCGTTTCCCGGGACTGTTGATGGTCCTCGCTCCCAGGCATCCCGAGCGGTTCGTGGAGGTGGAACGCCTGCTGCGGCAACGCGGCCTGCCTTACCGCAAGCGGAGCGACCGGAAGGGCGCCCCGTTCGGGGAAGGCGGCGTGCTGCTGCTGGATACCCTGGGCGAGTTGCCGCGCGTGTACGGCTGCGCGGACGTCGCGTTCGTGGGTGGAACCCTGGTGCCGGCGGGAGGGCACAATCTCCTGGAACCCGCGCGTTGGGCCAAGCCGGTGCTGTTCGGTCCTCACCACGCCAACGTCGCCGGGACCGCCCGGGCGCTTGTGGAGCAGGGCGCGGGCGTCGAGGTGCGCGGTGCCGAGGACCTTCCGGCAGCCATCGGCGATCTGCTGGCGGAACCCGCGCGGGCCGCGGCCGTGGGCCGCCGCGCCGCGCTGGCCGCGGCCGCGGATGGGGACGTGGTTTCACGCAGCATCAAGCTGGTGTGCCGCCAACTGCGGCATTCGGCTGCCCGAGGCGTTCTTGACTAGCGCGGCGGCACGGCGGGTTGTCCACGTCTGGGAAAGGCGCGGCGTGACCGCTCGTGTCCTGTGGTCCCTGTTGTGGCCCTGGAGTCTGGTGTATCGCCTGCTCATGGGGCTGCGCAATCTCTTGTACAGGGTCCGGGTGCTGCGCGGCCGGAAACTCCCGCTTCCGGTGGTGAGCGTGGGCAGCCTCACGGTGGGTGGCGCCGGCAAGACGCCGACGGCCCTGTGGCTGGCCCGGGCGCTTGGGCGCCGTGGCCTCGAAACGACGATCCTGACGCGTGGCTACGGCGGCGCCGGCACACCCGGGCTGGCGCCTCTCATCGACCCGGAGGACGCCAGGAGATGGCTTGACGAGAACCCGGGCCGGCTGCTGCTCTACGGCGATGAACCGGCCATGATGAGCGCCCTTTACGGGCAGAGCGTGGGCGTCGGCACCGATCGCCATCGGGTGGGTCTGGAGCTGAGCCGGGAACCGGGCGGCATGAACCTGTTCGTGCTCGACGATGGTTTCCAGCACCGGCGGCTCCATCGGGACCTCGACGTCGTCCTTCTGGACCGCGAGGGCTTTCTCCTGCCCGCGGGGCCGTTCCGTGAACCGGTCCGCGCGTTGCGCCGCGCCGACGTCGTCCTGGTGACCGGCGCGCACGAACACTGGCGGAGGTGGCTGGAGCGCCGTTTCGACCGCTCCAGGGTCTTCTTCGGGAACCGCGCGCCGCGTGCCGTGCTCGTGCGCACGGACCAGGGACACCAGGAACTGACGTTGGGGGCCCTCGCGGGCACCCCGGTCCTGGCGGTGGCGGCCATCGCCGATCCGGCGCCGTTCTACGCGATGTTGCGTGAGTGCGAGGCGACCATCGTGGAGACGATGGAGTATCCCGATCACCACGCCTACTCGGAAAAGGACTGGCGCGACATCAACCGCCGCCCGGTGGAGAAGATCATCACGACCGAGAAGGACTACGTGAAGTTGGCGCGGTTTCCCTTTTCCACGGGACGTTTGCTGGCCCTCCGCATGGAAATGACGGTGGACCGGCCGGAAGAATTGTTGGACTGCGTTGTCGCCGCGGTGCGGCATGGCGCCTCGTCGGAGTGACACGGTGGCGTCCGCCGGTGGTGGTGAAGGGATTCCCGCCGGTTACCAGAGGGTAACGCCGGCCCCCGGGGTCGCCATGCTGGTGGTCCCGGACGTGGACGCGGCCGCGCTTGCCGCTCGGGTGCTCGATCCACCCGCGGACGCCGTGGTGCGGCATTTCGGGCGTGCCGGATTGCACGCCCTTCCCCTGGGCGACGGGGGCTTTGCACTGGTCCGTTCGTACCGCCATGGCGGGGTCTTGCGCGCACTGACGCAAGGCTGGTTCGTGAGCCGGCCCCCAAGGCCCTTCGTCGAGCTGAGCGTCACCGCGTCGGCGCGTGAACGGGGCGTAGCGACGCCGGAGGTCCTTGCGGCCGTGGTGGCGCGTGGTTTCGGTCCGTGGTATCGCGGCTGGCTGGTGACCCGCGAGATCGCCGGCGCGTGCAACCTCTGGGACGCGCTTCGAGGAAACCCGCCGGGGAACGAGACGAAAGGCCTGTTGCTCCGGCGGGTTGGGCGCGCGCTGCGCCTGATGCACGGACGCGGCGTCGAGCACGGGGACCTGAACCTGCGGAACATCCTCATCCTCCAGGGGAGCGTCCGTCCCGGCGTCTACATCATCGACTTCGACAAGGCGCGCCTCTGGCCAGGCGCGGTTTCGGCCGTCCGAGCCCATGCCAACCTCCGGCGCCTGCTGCGTTCCATCAACAAGCTGGACCCGGAACGGGTGCACGTGCCGCTTGCCGGCTGGAATTCCCTGCTGGAAGGCTACGACCGCGGGTTTGACGATCGTTGCTAGCGTGGCCCAAACTATGTTTGCATTGCAGGGTACATGGAGATAAGATCGGCCCGGTTGCCGTGCTGATGTCACGTTCGAACGGCGGGTTCGGACCTCGAACAGGGAGAGTTCCATGGGTGACAGACTTTATGTGAGCGGATTGCCCTATGCCGTGACCGAAGCCCAGTTGCACGAGATCTTCGCGGCACACGGCACGGTGGCGTCGGCGAGGATCGTGACCGACCGCTTCTCCGGACGGTCACGCGGTTTCGGATTTGTCGAGATGGGCTCGGACGCCGAGGCCCAGGCAGCCATGGAAGCTTTGAACGGAACGGAGCTTCAGGGCCGCGTGTTGAAGGTGAACGAGGCGCACGAGCGGCGCACCAGGGACTCCTGAGCGGCTCTCGACGGCGAGGACAGCAACCCCGAAGGGGCGGCGGATGCGCCGCCCCTTCGTTTTGGAGCAGGCATGGATACGGCAGCGATCACCATCACGGGCTGTACGATCCTTCCCATGACCGGCCGCGGGGAGGTCATCGAGGCGGGGCACGTGACCGTCGTGGACGGCACCATCGTCGCGGTGGACAAGGGCGCGGCGCCGGCCAGGGAAGGGGAGACGCGCATCGACGGCCGCGGCAAGGTGCTCATGCCGGGGCTGGTCAACGCTCACACGCACCTCTACCAGGTGCTCCTGCGGGCGGTTTGGGAGGACATGCCGTTCCTCGATTGGCTCGAGCGCATCTACGGCGTGGCGCGGGTGCTCAATCCGGAACACGCGGCGGCGGGCACGCTGCTGGGCTGTCTGGAGAACCTCAAGGGCGGCGTCACCACCGTCTGCGAGCACAACTTCCTGAACCCCGGCCCCGAATGCGCCGTGGCCACGGTGGACGCCATGGGCGAGTCGGGTCTGCGCGGCGTGTTCGCGCGCACGATCATGGATACGGGCGAGATCGTCCCGGAGTGCACCAGGGAGACTCCCCAGACCGCGTTTACGCGGATCGAGGACTTGATGGCGCGTCACCGCGTCAACGGCGCGCCCGAGGCGCCACGGCGTTTGACCTTCCGCACCGGACCCAACACGCCGCCCATCAACGCCTCGCCCGACTTGCTGCGGGAGATCCGGCGGTTCGCGGACCACCACTCCATCGGTATCAGTGCCCACGTGGCGGAGTCGGCCTCCGTGGTGGAGGTGACGCGCCGGACGCTGGACCGGGCCGGCGTGGTGGAGCACTTGAAGGACTGCGGCATTCCCGGCGAGGATGCCATCTTCGCCCACAGCGTCCATCTCTCCCCCGACGAGGTACGCCATCTGGCGGAAACCCGCACCGCCGTATCGCACAACCCGGTGAGCAACATGATGCTGGGCGACGGTATCGCGCCGGTCGTGGAGATGCTGGCGGCGGGTGTCAGGGTCGGCCTGGGCACGGACGGCGCGGCGAGCAACCACGGTCAGGACCTCTTCGAGACCATGAAGGCGGCGTCGCTGCTGCAAAAGGTCAAGCACCAGGACGCCGGCGTCATCGACCCTTACAGCGTCCTGCGCATGGCCACGGTGGACGGCGCCGCCGCCCTCGGGCTCGGGTCGGTGTGCGGCACGGTGGAGGCGGGCAAGCGCGCGGACCTGATCCTGCTGGACGTGGAGAAGCCGCATTTCCAGCCCGTCAACGACCTGGTGAGCCAGTTGGTACACTGCGCCAAGGCCACCGACGTGGACACGGTGGTGGCCGACGGCGAGGTGCTGATGCGCGAACGCCGCTGCACCCGGCTCGACGAGGAAGGGGTCGTACGGCGCGCTCAGGCCGCGCGCCGCGATCTCATGGAGCGCATGCCCGCCGCGTAGGGCTTTCGTGTGCACGCGAAACGCCGGCCACGGGTCGCGCGTGCGCCTGTGGGTCAGTTGCGATGCCGGTAGGTGATCCGGCCGCGGGTCAGATCGTAGGGCGACAGTTCGAGCGTCACCCGGTCGCCGGGAAGAATCTTGATGTAGAACTTGCGCATCTTGCCCGCGGTGTACGCAAGGACGTTATGCTTGTTGTCCAGTTCGACCTTGAACATGGCGTTGGGAAGGCTCTCCCTCACCGTGCCCGTAACCTCGATATTGTCCTGCTTGCTCATGGATTGTGTGCCGGTTGCACCAAACCCCCTTTCCCGGAGCCCTGAGTCTCCGTTTCATGTTGCGATAGAGTAGCCCAAGGGAGACGAATTGTCCATCCCCGGCGCGCTGGCGGCGCGGCCCGACGACGCGTTGCAATCACGGAAACCCTGTGAAACACTACGCGGGTCGCCCGGGCACCGCCACCGAGGGCTTTCGGAGGGCGGGTCGTGGGCGCCCTGTCTCGTTTCGCATCGTGTTCCGGATAACGGAACGTTGCGCCGGAGTTCTCGTGGGTGCCGATCGCCTGTTCCTGATCTTGGGTTCCCTGTCCGGTTTCGCCGGAGTCGTCCTGGGCGCGTTCGCCGCTCACGGCCTGCGCGCCAAGCTAACGGCCGAGATGCTCGATGTCTTCGAGGTCGGCGTTCGCTATCAGATGTACCACGCCCTGGCGCTGGTGGCGGTGGCGCTCGCGTTCGGGCGCTGGCCGCGTCCCGAGTTCCTGGTGGCGGGGTGGCTGTTCGTCGCCGGCACCCTGGTGTTCTCGGGCAGCCTTTACGTACTGAGCCTGTCGGGCATCCGCTGGCTGGGGGCGGTCACTCCCATCGGTGGGCTGGCGTTGCTCCTGGGCTGGCTCAGCCTGGCGTGGGGCGCCTGGAGGGCATAGGGCGGATTCCACGGGAGGAGAAGATGGCCAAGAACGGATACCGAATCCTGGACAGCGACATGCACATCATGGAGCCGCCGGACTTGTGGGAGAAGTACCTGGAGCCCGAGTTCAGGCCGCATGCTCCGCGCGGGGTCACCAGCGAGAACGTGCGCGACCTGCGCATGGTGCATCCGGACGGAACGCTGTGGGGGCTTCCCCCGGTCCATGCCGGCAACGTGACGCAAGGGCACAACTTCAACAAGAACCAGGGTATCTACGGCACCCATGCGGAGCGGGGCTGGACACCGGAGGTGCAACTGGAAGCCATGGACATCGAGGGCATCGACGTGGCGGTGCTCTATCCCACGCGCGGGCTGCAGGCCCTGAGCGAAGCGGACATGGAGCCGCGTTTCGCCGCCGCGCTGGCGCGGGCCTACAACAACTGGCTCCACGACTTTTGCAGCGCCGACCCCGGGCGCTTGCTGGGCGCGGGCATGCTGTCGCCCTTCGACGTCGACGCCGCCGTGGCCGAGGCCACCCGGTGCGCGCGCGAGCTTGGGTTTCGGGGCATCTTCATGCGCTCGAATCCCGTCAACCACCGCAACTTTCACGACCCCTGTTACGCGCCCCTGTGGAGTGCCCTGGAGGAGCTTCACATGCCCCTGGGCCTGCACGAGTCCTCCTCTTCCGGCGCACCTCAGGTGGGCGACCAGTTCGAGCCCAACTTCATGCTGCGGCGCGTGTTCGCCCAGCCCGTGGAACAGATGCTCGCCATGGGCAGCATGTGTGCGGGTGGCGTGCTGGCGCGGCACCCGAACTTGAGGGTGGCCTTTCTGGAGGCCAATTGCGGTTGGTTGCCCTGGCTGCTCTGGCGCATGGACGAGGCCTGCGAGAGGGAGGCCGACGTCTGGTCGCCGGACCTGTCGATGATGCCGAGCGAGTACTTCAAGCGGCAGTGCTTCGTGTCGGTGGAGCCTGACGAGGCCCCGGTGCAATACGTCATCGACTACCTCGGGAACGACCGCATCGTCTTCTCCACGGACTATCCCCACGGCGACTCCAAGTTCCCCCACGCGGTGGAGAGCTTCCTCGACCTCTCCACCATCAGCGAGGAAGACAAGCACAAGATCCTGTGGGACAACTGCGCGGCCTACTATGCCTTGGACCGGGACGGATGAGGGGGTGGCTGCCGCCCACCACGGCCGAACCGTTGAATGAATGAACCGGCGGACCGCGCCCCGGCCGGTTGCGTCCCGTCGCCCCCACGCACGCTTCACCCGGACATGAACGATACGGGCCGCATCCGACCGGCTCGCGGAATCCTCTTCGCGGGCGCCCTCCTGTGGAACATGTGCAACGGCATGTTGTTCGTGCTCACGCCGCTCGTCGGCGTGACCCTGGGGCTCTCCGTGCTCGACATCGGGTCGCTGGTGGGGCTTCCCTATCTGGTGACCATCGTGATGCGCTTCGTCGGCGGCGCCCTCGCCGACCGCTACGGCGAACACCGCATGCTCCAGGCCTGTTATTCCCTGAACGTGCTTGCCGCCGTGACGCTGGCCCTGGCCGGCGGGTTCTTCTCGCTGATGTTGTCCAGCGCCCTGGCGAACCTCTCCCGCAGCATGTTCTGGGTGCCGGCCCAGTCCATGGCGAGCCAGCTCTCTCACCGCCGCGCGGGCAAGATGCTGGGGCAGTTGTCGGCGGCCAACTACACCGGTCAACTGTTGGGCCTCGCCTTGGGCGGCGTTCTCGCGGGCTGGCTGGGATACGGCTACACCTTCGCCCTGGTGACCCTCGCTTCGGTCGCCGGCATGGTGCTGGGCTTCGTGCTCCCGCCCATCCGCGTACACGGTGGCCGTACCGTGTGGGAAACCACCGTGGGGATGAGCCGCCGTCTGCTGCGGGGACGGACCTGGCTGCTCATCTCCAGCTCCTGCGCGGCGGCCGTACCCTTCGGCATCACCCAGTCCATCTACCCGGTCTACATGAGCGATCTCGCTTTCGCCGAGGGATGGATCGGCGTGATCATCGCGGTGCGCTCCATCGGGCCGGTGGTCATCGGGTTGGCGTTGGGCTCGGAGATCACCATTGATCGCGAGAAGGGCTTCTACGCGGCCAGCATGGCAGGGTTGGGCTTGTGCATTCTCGCCAGTACCTGGACCCAGGGATGGTTGCCTCTGGGTCTCTGTATCGCCGGATTGGGCATGGCAGGGGCCATCGCGGACCTGCTCAACCAGGTCCAGGCGGTGGATCTCAGCCGCGCCAGCGATCGTTCGGCGGTGATGGCGGCGACGGGACTCGGCTGGAACATGTCGCCCATGGCCCTTCCGCTGGTCCTGGGTTGGGCGGCCAACTCGTGGGGTTTCGCGTGGATGTTCGCCGGCGCAGGCTTCTTTTTCCTGCTCGTCGCCTTGGGGACGCCTCTCTGGTATCGGCTCTTGCGCCAATGACATTACCGATTATCGATTCGTAAATATCCTGGACCCCAGTTGACAAGAAGGGTGGCGGGTCAATATAAGGTACAGCGGGTAGACAAATGACTGATATCTTTTTCGCCTTGTGAGAGATCGCGTAAGATCCAAGCCGGTGCGGGAGCCTCGATTGTCCCAGTTGCGTTCGGCTTTCACCGTGTCCTGTCGCGGGGTTGAAAAGAATGACGGAGGAAAGCATGAACGAGAAGCTGTATGTGGGCGGTCTGCCGTATGCGACAACGGAGGATCAGCTCCAGGACGTGTTTGCCGAGCACGGCACCGTGGTGTCCGCCAGGATCATCACCGACAAGTTCACCGGCCGCTCCCGAGGTTTCGGTTTCGTGGAAATGGGGTCGTCGGACGAGGCGCAGCGGGCCATCGATGCCCTGCACGAGTCGGAGTTGGGGGGACGCAAGCTGACGGTCAGCGAGGCGCGCCCCCAGGAGCGCCGCGGAGGTTTCGGGGACAACCGGGGCGGCGGAAACCGGAACCGCTGGTAGGCGTATCCCGTCAGCCGGACTTCTCCGGCTCGGCGCGCTCTTCCACGGTCCCGTCGGACCTGCCGACGAGGATCCGCGTCGCGAGGCCGCTGAAGATCCCGCATTCCACGACGCCACACGTGCCGGCGATGGCGCGTTCCAGCGCGGGCGGGTCCTGGATGACCCTGAACGAACAGTCCAGGATGTAGTTGCCGTTGTCGGTCACGAAGGGGCCGTTGTCGGACGCGCGAAAGCGCGCGTCGCAGCCGAGGTCCCGCAGGCGTCTCCGGGTCACTTGCCAGCCGAACGGCACCACCTCCACGGGAAGGGGAAAGGCGCCGAGGCGGGCTTTCAGCTTGCTTTCGTCGACGATGATCAACTCGGTCTCGCTGGCGCAGGCGACGAACTTCTCACGCAGGAGTGCCCCGCCGCCGCCCTTGATGAGGTTGAACGCCGGGTCCACCTCATCGGCGCCGTCAATGGTGACGTCGACGTGAAGCACCTCGTCGAAGCCGGTCAGGGGAATCCCCAGTTCCCGGGCCAGGGTCGCCGAACGCTCCGAGGTCGGGATGCAGCGGATGCGCAGGGCCTCTTCACGTATCCTCTCGGCCAGCCGGACGATGGCGAAGTACGCCGTCGAGCCCGTTCCCAGGCCCACGATCATGTCGTGCGTGACGCAGTTCGCGGCGTGTTCACCGGCGCTCTTCTTCGGATTGGGAGTCATGACGCTGGATTCCATGGCCCTGGATTGTAACGTACCCGACGGCCTTGAGAAACCGGCCGGGCGCGCTCTCTTCGTCGCCGGCGCCGGTCGAGGTCGGGCGGCCCCGTAGCGCTTGAAAGGGCAGGTTGGCCCGGCTAATCTTAGGCGATGCGTTTCACCGGGCCTATCCGGTTGGCGCTGGGCGCCCTTCTGGTGGCGCTGTCGGGGGCCTGCACCCCCTTGAGCGTCGAGGACGAGCGCAGCCTGGGCGCCGACTTCTCGCGCGATTTCGAACGCCGCACCGAGGTGGTGCGCCACCCCGCGGTTACCCGGTATGTATCCGCCATCGGCGCGAGGCTCGTGGCGCAGGCGGGCGCTCAGCCCTTCACCTACCGTTTCAAGGTGGTGGCCAACGAGGACGTCAACGCCTTCGCCGCCCCCGCGGGACACATCTACCTGAACACCGGGACCATTCTCAAGGCGCGCAACGTGAGCGAACTGGCCGGGGTGATCGCCCACGAGATCGGGCACGTCGCCAAGCGTCACGTCGCCCACAACTTCAATCGCGCCATCGCCACCAACATCGTGCGGCAGGTGGGCGCCGCCGCGGCCGAGATCGCCGCGGGCGCCAACGCGGGGCGGGCGACCGCCGTCCTGGGCGGGCTGGCGGCCACGGGGTATCTCAACACTTTCAGCCGCGAGGCCGAACATGAAGCCGACGCCTTTGCCGTGGGACTCATGTACCGGGCGGGCTACGACCCGCGCGGCCTTGTGAGCTTCTTCGAAACGCTGCAAGGTGAGAAGGGAAGTTCCGTGCCGACTTTCCTTTCGAGCCACCCGGCGACTTCAGGCCGCATCGCCTATACCCGGGCGCTGATCGAGGGGCTCCCGCCCGGGGTCCACCTGGAAGTGGAGGACGGCGGCAGGTTGCGGCAGATCCAGCGCATCCTGCGGGAGGCGGCCGGAGAACAAGAACGTTGAGCACGCAGGCGGTCTACCGGATGTTCGCCGTCGCACAGGCCCATGGAAGTCTTCTCGACTCCGTGTGGGCGGAAGGAAGCCGGCAAGGGTTCGACCCGGTGTTCAAGGATTGCCCTGGCAGGCATGCAGAAAGGAGCCGAACATGAAGTCACGCGCGGCCGTTGCGTTTGAGGCGGGCAAGCCGCTGGAAGTGGTCGAGGTCGACGTCGAAGGACCCCGGGAAGGGGAGGTGCTGTTGCGGATCGTCGCCACCGGCGTCTGTCACACCGACGAGTTCACCCTGTCCGGCGCCGACCCCGAGGGGCTGTTCCCCGCCATCCTCGGGCACGAGGGCGGCGCGGTGGTGGAGGAAGTGGGCGCGGGCGTCACCACGGTGAAGGCCGGCGACCACGTGATTCCCCTGTACGTGCCCGAGTGCGGCGCGTGCGACTACTGCCTCTCGGGCAAGACCAACCTGTGCCAGGCCATCCGCGTGACCCAGGGCCAGGGCCTCATGCCCGACGGCACCGGCCGCTTCACCCTCGGAGACAAGCCCATCTTCCACTACATGGGAACCTCCACGTTCAGCGAGTACACGGTGCTGCCCGAGATCTCCGTGGCGAAGATCGACTCCAACGCGCCCCTGGACAAGGTCTGCCTGCTGGCGTGCGGCGTCACCACGGGTATCGGAGCGGTGCTCAACACGGCCAAGGTGGAGGCTGGCGCCACGGTGGCCGTGTTCGGTCTCGGCGGCATCGGCCTGAGCGTGATCCAGGGCTCGGTCATGGCCAAGGCCGGCCGCATCATCGGCGTCGACACCAACGCCGCCAAGTTCGACATGGCGCAGCGCCTGGGCGCCACCGACGTGTTGAACCCCAAGGACTCCGACCGCCCCATCCAGGAGGTGCTGGTGGACATGACCGGCGGCGGCGCGGACTACTCCTTCGAGTGCATCGGCAACGTCGACACCATGCGCGCGGCCCTGGAGTGCTGCCACAAGGGCTGGGGCGAGTCCATCATCATCGGCGTGGCGGGCGCGGGCAAGGAAATCAGCACGCGGCCGTTCCAGCTCGTCACCGGGCGGGTGTGGCGCGGCACCGCCTTCGGCGGGGTCAAGGGACGCTCGCAGCTCCCCGGCTACGTGGACCGCTACAGCGCGGGCGAGATCAACCTCGACGACATGATCACGCACACCCTGCCGCTGGAGGACATCAACCGCGCCTTCGACCTCATGCACGAGGGCAAGAGCATCCGCTCGGTGGTGCTCTATGGCTAGGGCTGGACGCGCATCCACGGCCATGGATGTCGTGGGCACGCCCCGGAACCGCGTCGAGGGAGTCGACAAGGTCACGGGCGCGGCCAAGTACGCGGGCGACCTGGACATCCCCGGCACTCTCGAGGCGCGGGTGCTGCGCAGCACGCATGCCCACGCCCGGCTCCGTTCCATCGACGTGAGCGCGGCGCTGGCCGTGCCGGGGGTGGAGGCCGTGCTGACCCGGGAAGACCTGCGCGACATGGACCCCTACTACGGCAACTGCCTGCGCGACCGTCCCATCGTCGCCATGGAACGGGTGCGCCACGTGGGCGAGCCCGTGGCCGCGGTGGCCGCGCACGGCGCGCTGGCGGCCGAGGAGGCGGTGGCGCGCATCGAGGTGGAGTACGAAGAGCTGCCGTCCGTTACCTCGCTGGACGAGGCCCTGGCGGACGGCGCGCCGGTGCTGCACGAACGCGCGGCGGGGTCGGGCGACTTCCACGACGTGAACCTTTCCGACGCGCGCGAGCACCCCAACATCTGCCACCACGAGCACATCGAGCTCGGCGACGCGGACCGGGGTTTCGCGCAGTCCGACGAGGTGTTCGAGGACGTGTTCCTTTTCCCCATGGTGTGCCACTACTCCATGGAGCCGCACACGACCACCGCGCTGGTGCAGGGACGGCAGGTCACGCTGTGGTCCGCCTCGGCGCATCCCTTCCTCATCCGCTCGGAGCTGGCCAAGCTCTTCGGCCTCTCCATGACCGACGTGCAGGTGGTGGTGCCCTACGTCGGCGGCGCCTTCGGCGGCAAGTCGTACCTCAAGATCGAGCCCCTGGTGGTGGCACTGGCGCGCAAGACCCCGGGACAGCCGGTGCGCCTGCAACACTCCGTCACCGAGTCCATGCTCACCGCCCGGCGCCATTCGGCCCGCTGTCACATCAAGACCGGCGTGAAGCGCGACGGCACCATCCTGGCGCGCGAGGTGAAGATGTACCTGGACACGGGGGCCTACGCCGACAACGGGCCGCGGGTGGTGGCGCGGGCGGTGCTGCGGGTGCACGGCGCCTACCGCTGCGCCAACTTTCGCTCCGACAGCTACGGCATCTACACCAACTCCGTGCCGGCCGGTTCCATGCGCTCCATCGGGGGGCCGCAGTCCATCTGGCCGGTGGAGGCGCAGATGGACCGCATCGCCGAAGCGCTGGGGCTGGATCCCCTGCAGTACCGCCTGCGCCACCTGCTGGGCCGTGACGAGGCCATCCGCCCGAACTCCCGCGGTGTCGACGGCGACCTGCGCGAGGGACTCAACCGGGTGGCCGAGATGGTCCGGCAGGCGGGAGCGCCCGCGGCCGGCAGCGGCACGGGCTTCGCCGTGGGCATCACCGACAGCGAGGCCAACCCCGTGTCCACGGCCATCGTGCGTCTGCTGAACGACGGCGACGTGGTGGTCATGGCCGGCAGCACCGAGGTAGGCCAGGGCGCGCGCACGGTGCTGAGCCAGATCGTGGCCGAGGAGTTGTGCGTGCCGTTCGAGCGGGTGATGCTGCGCGGCACCGACACGCATACGACGCCGTTCGACCGCTCCACCGGCGCGAGCCGCTCCACCACCGTGATGGGCACCGCGGTCAAGTTCGCCGCCGCCGACGTCCACCGGCAGGTCAAGGCCATCGCCGCGGCACAGTTCGGCGTCGATCCCGAGCGGGTGGTGCTCAAGGCGGGAGCCGCCTGGTGCGGCGAGGCCCGGCGGGATTTCTCGGAGGTGGTGTCGGGCTATTTCGGCATGCCCGGCGGCGAGCTCATCGGGCGCGGCTATGTGCGCGCCGGCGGCGGCATCTCGCCGATCCTGCCGATTTTCTGGGAAGTGGGCATCGGCGGCGCCGTGGTGGCGGTGGACCGGGACACCGGCGAGCTGGCGGTGGAGCGTTACACCAGCGTGGCGGACGTCGGCCGCGCCATCAACCCGCGCCAGGCCGAGGGCCAGGACGAGGGCGCCGCGGTGATGGCCATGGGCCATACCCTGTTCGAGTCGTTGGTCTACGCGGACGGGCAGCCCCTCAACCCCAACTTGGTGGACTACCGGGTGCCGGGCTTCCGGGACATTCCCCGGACCTTCGAGTCATGCCTGCTGGAGAACGGCGACGGCCCCGGCCCCTATGGCGCCAAGGGCATGGGGGAGGGCGGCATCATCCCGGTGGCGCCGGCCATCTGCAATGCCCTGGCCCAGGCCACGGGCGTGCGCATCCATGAGTTGCCGCTCACACCGGAACGCGTGTGGCGCGCGCTCCGGAAGACGAACGGGGAAACCGCCTGAGCCCCGAACGCCCGTCCCTTGCCGTCCAAGCCCATGCGTTCCGCCATCGTGCTCCTGTGGCTCAGCCTCGGCTGGACCGTGCTCTGTTTCCTGCTCTACCGGGACCGCGAGCTGATCCTGCAGGCCAGCGCTCCGGTGTGGATCGCCGCCGCGGCCGGCTGGATCGTCTGGAGGACGGCGAGCGCTCTCGTGGCACGGCGGCGCACGGCAGGCAAGCGCGCGCCGAGGAAGCGCGCCGCATCCGCGACCTCCTCCCTAACCGGCGCCCGTCGAACCACCCACCCAAGCGCGCCCAAGCGCCGGAAACGGACATCCTGACCGGCGGTCCGGCCGGCGAAACCTCGCCCCCAACCCCTGGATTCCCGCTTCCGCGGGAATGACGATTCGGGGGTTTGTGCCATTCCCTCTTCCGCGGGGTTTTGACACAGCCTGTTTCGCGGGAATGACGGATAGGTGGACAAGGACTTTTGACGGGCCTTGACCGCGAGGGCCTTCAGTCCTTTCCCGTGAGCATCCTACCGGCCGAGCATCCCGTCGATGGACAGCGCTCCCGCGCCGCCGATCAGCAGTGCAAACGCCATCAGGAAGAGGGCGAGACAGTACTCGATGCCCATGCCCTTGCGTCCGCCGCCGGACAGGAAGAAGCCGAACTCCACGTGGCTCTTCCAGGTGGCCACCGCGAGGAAGATCATCAACCCCAGTGCCAGCGGGCGGGTGAAGAAACCCAAGATCATGCCGGGCACGCTGAGCGCCTCGGTGAGGATGCCGATGACGCCGATCCACACGGGGATGTGGTACTTGTCGCGCCAGTTGCCCGTCTGTCCCTTGATGCCCCGGCCTCCCAGCCAGCCGAAGAGATGCATTGAAACGTGGGCGGAGAAGGTCACCGCCAGCCCCAGGCGCAGGATGACGAAGGCCATGCTCGGTTCCGTTTGAAAGATCGCGTTCATCCCTGTCCTCCGCGGGCCGCGTCCATGGCGGCGTCAAGGCGGCGGCGTTCCGCCGCGCCGGCCGGTGCCCGGGTCAACCGGCCAGGAACCTCCGGATCGCGACGTGGGCCGCGTCGGGGTTCACGAAGAAATAGCTGTGTCTCTCATCCTTGAGCTCGACGAATCCGGCTCCCGGAATACCGGCGGCGAGCACGTCCGCGGCCTGCCGCAACGACGTGTCGCTGGTGACGTTGTGCTCCTCCGCCCCCACCAGTATCAGGGTGGGCATGCGGATCTCTTCGAGGCGTTCCTTCACGTCGTGTGCCTGGCGCGCGATGACGTGGCGAAAATACTGTTCCACCGGGTTGAGGTGTGCCATCCGTACCGCCAGATAACCCTCCACGCGATGGGGATACTTCTTGACGAACGCGTCGGTGAAACCCACGGCGATGCCGTGGTCGCGCAGGTACTGCTTGTAGCCCCACTCCACCATCTCCTTGGCGATTCGCAGCGGGATGCCCGGCGTCGGGTTGGAGGCGCGGCCCGAGGCACAGATCAGGGCGGAGACCCGGTCGGCGTGGTCCAGGGCCATGACCTGGGCCACCGAGCCACCCATGGAATGGCCGCATACGATCGCATCGCGGGCGTCCAGATGCTCCAGGACAGCCGCCGCGTCGTCGGCGAAATCCCTGACGCTGTAAGGCTCCGATGGCCAGGTCGAACGACCCGTGCCGCGGTAATCGTACAGGATCACCTGATGGTCGCGTGAGAACGCCGGCACCTGGTGGAGCTTCCACACGTCGCAGTGGCACGCGGTCTCGCTCAGGAACAGGAACGGGCGCCCCGTGCCGTGGGTCTCGTAGTAGAGGGTGATGCCTTGTCTCTCGATGGTCGGCACGGGGGCCTCCTCGGACGTTCCGGTCTCCGCCGGTCGGGGGCGCATGCCCCCTGGTGTCGCGTCCCGCAAACAAGTGGCATAGTTTGCTGGTCTTTTTCGCCGTCGGCTGTGTCACGTCACCCCGGGCTTGACCCGGGGTCTTCCTCGCGTGGTACCCGCCACATGGGGCGACCGCGGGTCGCCCCTACGGGTCATCGCGCCCTGCCGGCGACAATAAATCCTGCGCAACTTATCCCACTTATTTGCGGGACGCGACACTGGATCGTGACGTCTCCCGGTCGGATCGGCGCAGCACCGATCCGACCGGCGTTTCAACGCGCTCGCACCGGGTAGCTCATGGGGGCCACGTCGTCGATGGTCTCGCCCAGGGCGCGCCACTCGGGGACGGAGTCCCACAGGGGCTGGGCGTCCTCCTGGATGCGGGCCAGCAATTCGGCTTCGTCGAAACGCGTGGCACGGCCGCCTTCCAGCAGCGTCTCCCCGTCCACGATGATGGTCTCGACGTCGCTGCCGCTGCCGCCCTCCACCAGGGACTTGATGGGGTCGCGCACGGCGCCGAAGTGGGTGCGGCGCAGGTCCACGAGGATCATGTCCGCCTTGGCGCCGGGCGCCAGCCGTCCCAGGTCGTCGCGCCGCAGGGCCTCGGCGGCCCCCAGGGTGGCGGCGTTGTACACGGCGTAGGGCTTGCCGGCGCGGAAGCTCCCTTCCACGAGGCGGCAGGCCAGACCCGCCAGGCGCATCTCGTGCACCATGTCCTGCGGGAACGTGTCCGTACCCAGCACCACGTTGATGCCGCGCTGGCGGTACGCGTCGAAGGACTCCAGCGCGATGCCCATCTTGGCGTACTTGTAAGGGGCGTGGGCCACCGAGGCGCCGCTGTCCGCCAGCATCGCCAGGTCGTCGGTGTAGGGGTAGTGGCACCAGGAGTGGCGGTTGTGGAACACACAGTGGCCCAGGATCACTTCCTCGCCCAGGAAGCCCAGGTCGTGCAGGTACTGGATCGGCGTCACCCCGCGCTGCCGCACGGTGGACGTGAACTCCAGGGGGTTCATGGCGGTGTGGAGCTGGATGCCGATGCCGAGTTCTCCCGCCGCGCGCTTGGTGGCCTGGAGCAGCTCCGGCGTGCAGGTGTCCAGTTGTCCGGGGTACAGCATGGCGCGGATGCGGCCGTTGTGGGCGCCGTCATGCCGCTGTGCGTATTCCACGGCCTGTGCCAGCCCCTGTTCGCCGTTGGCCTCGTTCCAGTCCCACTGGATGCGTCCCTGGTCGTCGAGCACGTAGGCGGCGCTGCGGTAGCCGGCGCCGAGGTAGGCGCGCGCACCCAGGTCGCCGATCATTTCCGTGAAGCCCTCGATCATGGTCCCGCGGGTGCCTACGTCCAGGATGGTGGTGGCGCCGCCGCGCATGGCGGCCCATACGCCGAACTTCCCCTCGACCGCCGCCCTGGGCGGCGGCCCCATGCCCTTGGCGCCGCGGCGCATGGCTCCGTAGGACAGGAAGTTCATCCCCAGGTAGTCGGCCTTGCTGGCGTCGTTCAGCATGACGTGGCGGGCGTTGGTGCCCGCGTGGATGTGGCAGTTGATGAGTCCCGGGCCGATCAGCCGGCCGCGCGCGTCGATGGTGCGGTCCACCGGTCCATCGAAGCCGTAGCCCACGTGCACGATGCGATCGTCCTCGTAGACCACCACGCCGTCGGGCAGAAGCTCGTGGCCGCGACCGTCGTAGCCCACCACCCAGCCCCCCTGAATGAGTGTCTTCATGGTTGGTTCACCTCGTGATGCCGTCCCGCTGTGCTGTACTCGAATCGCATGCGGACTGTCAAATCAACCTCAATGTTGCAAAACAGGGATTGTGAAGAGCAATCCGAAGAGCGCCCTGCGAATCGTCATTCCCGCGAGAGCTTGCCCTCGATCCCGATCGGGGGCGGGAATCCTTGGGTGGGGAGGAGCCAACCGGCGCTCGCCGTCTCATTTCCACTCGTCTCCGAAGAGGGAAGGACCGGGAGGGGTGGCGGCGCTTCCCGCGAGCCGGGTCGAGAGGTTCGTGAGGCGGCGCGTGGAGCGGGCGTTGCGCACGGCCATGCTCAGGGCGCGGGGCTGGCCGATGATGACCACCAGCCGCTTGCCGCGGGTCACCGCGGTGTAGATCAGGTTGCGTTGCAGCAGCAGGTAGTGCTGCATGGCCAGCGGGATCACCACCGCCGGGTACTCGGAGCCCTGGCTCTTGTGCACCGAGGTGGCGTAGGCCAGGGCGATCTCGTCCAGCTCGGTGAAGTCGTAGGTCACCGTGCGGTCGTCGAAGACGACGTGAAGCTGGCCCTCGTCCAGGTCCACCCGCGACACCTGTCCGATGTCGCCGTTGAAGACGTCCTTGTCGTAGTTGTTGACGGTCTGGATGACCTTGTCCCGCGGTGCGTAGCTCCAGCCGAAGCGGCTCACCTGGGGTTCGGCGCCGGCGTTCAGGCGTTTCTGCAGCTCCACGTTGAGCGAGCGCGTGCCCAGGCTGCCGCGGTTCATGGGGGTCAGCACCTGGATGTCCCGGATGGGACTCAGGCCGAAGCGCTGGGGAATGCGCTCGGTGACCACCTGGAAGAGCTTGTCGTGGATCTCCTCGGGGGACTCGGCCGGGATGAAGTAGAAGTCCTGCAGCTCGCCGCTGCCGTCCGGGGTTTCGACGGCCATGCCGTCGTTGATGCGGTGGGCGTTCACCACGATGCTCGAGGACGCCGCCTGCCGGAATATCTCCGTGAGCCGGACCGTGGGTACTTGCCCGGACTCGATGATGTCCTGCAGCACCGCGCCCGGCCCCACCGAGGGGAGCTGGTCCACGTCCCCCACGAACAGCACCGCGGCGCAGGCGGGCACGGCCTTGAGAAGCTGGTTCATCAGCAGCACGTCCACCATGGACGCCTCGTCCACCACCAGCAGGTCCACGTCCAGGGGGTCGGTTTCATCCTTGCGAAAGCCCATCTGCCTGGGATCGAATTCCAGCAGGCGGTGGATGGTGCGCGCTTCGGCCCCCGCGGACTCGGACAGGCGCTTGGCCGCGCGCCCGGTGGGGGCGCACAGCAGCACCCGGGCGCGCCGTGTCTCCACCAGCTTGAGAATGCTGTTGACGATGGTGGTCTTGCCCACCCCCGGGCCGCCGGTGAGCACCGTGACCTTGCCGTCGAGCACGGTCTCCACCGCCCGGCGCTGTGATTCCGACAGGTTCAGGCCGGTGGCCTGCTCCACCCATGGAATCGCCCGCGTGCCGTCTATCGTGCCCCAGGGCGGTGCGCCGTGCATGAGCCGCCGCAGGTGCCCGGCCACTCCGGTTTCGGCGCGGTAGAGCGGCGTCAGGAACACCGCCGGCTCGCCGTCCACGGGCTCGGCCACGAGGTTCTCCGCCGCCACCTCCAGCGCGATGGCTTGCTCCACCAGCGCGGGCGTCACTTCGAGGAGTTCTACCGTGCGTTCCATGAGGTTTGGCCGTGCCGCCGCGCAATGGCCCTCGGCCGACAGTTCCCAGAGCACGTGGCGCAGGGCCGCCCGGATGCGCATCACCGAGTCCGGCGGTATGCCCAGCTTGCGCGCGATGACGTCCGCCGTGAGGAAGCCGATGCCGTGGATGTCGAGGGCCAGGCGAAAGGGGTTCTCGCGGATGCGCTCGATGGCGGCGTCGCCGTACACCCGGTAGATGCGCGCGGCGCGCGCGTTGCCGATGCCGTGGGAATGCAGGAAGACCATGATTTCCCGTATGGCCTTCTGCTCGCGCCACGCCTCCACGACGCGCTCCTGGCGTTTGGCGCCGATGCCCTCCAGAGTGCGCAGCCGGTCCGGTTCCCGCTCGATGACGTCGAACACCTCGGCGCCGAACGCCTTGACGAGCTGGTGCGCGAAGTGCGCGCCGATGCCCTTGATCAGGCCCGACCCCAGGTACTTCTCGACCCCTTCGAGGGTGGTGGGGGGGATGACCCTCAGGGTCGCCGCGCGGAACTGGAGGCCGTAGGTGGCATCGTTCACCCAGCCCCCCTGGCAGTCGATCTCCTCGCCCGCGTTCACCGCGCCCGCGTTGCCCACCACCGTCACCAGGTCCCGCTGCCCCCGGGCCTTCACCTGCAAGACGCAAAAGCCGCTGTCCTCGCCATGGAAGGTGACGCGCTCGACGAACCCCTGGAGCTGTTCGGTGGCGGTGGAGGGCTGCCTGGCTGTCTTGTCCCACATCGGGTCGATTCCCGGTCGCGCGGGCGGTTCCGCGTGCTCGTCGCCTCGCGGACTCAGTCGCCGCCGCGGAATATCCTGAGACCCCGGTCGATGAGTTGCTGAAGCGGATCGCCGGCTTGTTGAGGCGCCGGCGGATTCTCCCGCTTGTCCTCCGCTGCCGCCCGGGTGTCCTGGGGCGGCTTCCGGGTTCCTGGCGATCCTTCCGTTCGTTGCTTCGGCGATTCCGTGGGCCTTGCCCCGGGGAAGAGTTCCAGCAGCCTTTCCAGGCGCGCCCGCACGTCTCCCTGGAGCAGGCGCGCCACCAGTTCGCGTGCGGGTTTCACGCGGACCTCGGGCAGCGCGCCGTGGATGGAAAAGGGCAACTCGACCTCGCCGCGGCTGTTGGCCAGGGCGCCGAGCCGGGAAGAGGGCACCAGGTCGGCGGACAGTTCCCGCGAGACGGTCAATACCGCGTCGACGTCGGTGACGCCGTCGAAGTCCACCGAGCCGCGGCCCGCCACGCCGTAGTCCCCGGTCTCGAGGGTGAGACGCTCGATCAGCACTTTGCCGTCCCTGGCTTCGAACTCCCCGTCCAGTTGCTTCAGGACGGTGGTGCCGCCATCGAAGATGTGCGGATAACGCTCTTTCAGGCCGCGGCTGAAGAGCCCGGTCAAGCCCTGGATGCCGGTAATTCCTTCGAGGGCCTGCTCGGCCAGGTTGAACTCCAGCACCCGGCCTCCGAGGATCGCGGCCTTGCCGCTTCCTGCGAGGGTGGGCTTGATGGCGTGCCAGGTGTGACCTTGTCCGGCCACGCGCACGTCACCCTCCAGGGTCCCCTCCACCGGAGGGAGGCCGGCCGTACCCTGAAGGTAAGCGCCGATGTCGATCCCGCGGACACGCAATGCCGCTTCGAACGGGAAGGGGGCGTCCCGGAGTTGCATGCGTCCGTCGGCTTCCAGTGTACCGTCGAGAGTCTCGAGACGAAGCGACTCCAACACGAGCCACGGTTCTGCCACGCCGACGGTGGCCGCGAGGTCGGTGTAATCGATCCCCGGGAGCTTGCCCCGTGCGGCGGTCAGAGTGCCGCCCCCGGCCAGATCGCCGGTCCAGGTGAGACGCCCGGAGGCATGGACTTCTTCCAGCACCCCGTCCGCCGGCTGGACCTGGAGGTCCGCCAGGCGCAACAGCGGCGAGTGCATGTCGTAGGTGAGGACCACGGGGCTGAAGCTCTCGATGACCCCGTTCCCGGACAACTCCGTCCGGCCGAGACGGAAGGCGAGCGTGCGCACACTGGCGCCGTCACGGTGGGACTCGGCGTTCAGCTTGATGTCTTTCAGTTCCAGGTGCCGGCGTCCGTCCCGGTAGTGGAGCACCGCGCCGGCGACCTCGACGCGGGTGACGGTGACCTCGCGGCGCAGAAGATGGAGATCCAGCCCGACTTGTACTTCGGGAGCCTCGAAGAAGCGTCCGGAGCCCAAGGCCGGGTCTTCGGAAACGCCGAGCCCGAGGACTCGGATGCGGATGCCCCCGCTCAGCTTGACCTGCACACGATCGAAGTCGACGGTGCGGCCGGTGCGCCGGGCGACCGCGGTGATGATCCGGTCCTTGTTCCAGGCGATGATCGTGTCGATATTGTAGAGCGCCCAACCTAGCAATGCGGCGGCAACTATAATAAGCACCATCAACGCGATGAGGAGACTGCGCATGAAGGCGTCCGGTTCCTGGACGCACAATCTACACCATCGCGTCGCGGAACTGAAGGTACGTTTTTCGGCGCGCCGCCGGAACGCTTGCGATGCCACGTGGTTGCGCCGGAACGGAGGCCGGCCTTGAAGCGCTTTGTATCCGAACGCAGGGTGGAGTTCGCGGACTGCGACTCCGCCCGGATCGTGTTCTATCCCAACTTCTACTCGTGGTTCGACCGTGCCACGGAACGGCTGTTCGCCTCCGTCGGACTGACCTACCGCGCCATGGAGGAACGCCACGGCGTCATCGGCCTGCCCCTCCTGGAAACCGGGGCCAAGTACCTGCGTCCGTGCCGGCACGGTGAGCGGGTTCGGCTGGAGAGTTGGGTGGACTCCTGGCGCGAGAAGGTGTTCGTGGTGCAGCACCGCATCGAGTGCGAAGGCGAGCCGGCCGTGGAGGGCTACGAGACGCGTGCCTGGGCGGCCCTGGCCGCGACGCAGCCCCGGTCCATGCGCGCGGTGGCCATACCCGAGTCCGTCCGGGAACTTTTTCTGTAGCCGCGAGTCCACCACCCGGCCGTTGCCGGGTGATCCTCGGCGGCGCGAGATCGAACGATGCCGCGTTGAATCATGACCCACGATCCGGAACCCACCGACTCCAGGAACAGTGAGCGTTGGGCGCGCCGGCTCAACTACCTGGCGGGCGCGTGCGTCTCCAGTTCCATGAGCGCGGCGGTCACCTACGTGCCGCTCTACATGAAGAGCCTGGGTTCGTCGTACTTTCTCAGCGGGCTGCCCTTGGGAGTGCGCGCCATCGGCCGGTTCACCTTCGACGCGGCGGCCATCGTCGTGGCGGGGCGAGGAGTTCGGCCGCAGATGATTCTTGCGCTGGGGGTCACCTCCACGGGTCTGGCGCTCCTGGCTTGCGCGCTGTTCCCCAGTGCCTACCCCGTCACCGCGGCGTTCTTCTTCATCGGCGCCGGCATGGCGTGGGTGCAGATCGCGCTCCGGCAGATCGTGTTCGAGGGCGCACAGGCCGGTCGACGGGGCCGCGCCCTGGGAATCCTGAGTCTCTTCCTGGCCTCGGGTCCCATGGTGGGCATCGCCCTCGGGGGCTTTGTTTCGGAGCACCTGGGATACCGCACGCTGTTCGCCGTGGGGGCGGGCTTCGTTCTGTGGCTGCCGCTGCTGCTGGTGCGGCTCACGCCGCGCGAGAAGAAAACGGAAGACCGCAAAGGGTCGCTGCACGGGCACGTGATCCGCGAGATCCTGCGCACGCCGGGCGCGGGCCTGCTGTGCGCCGCGAGTTTCTTCTCACTCTTCTACCAGCCGGCGCGGGCGCTGGCGCTGGCCTTCTACGCCACCGAGTCCCTGGGCCTGTCCCTCAGTTCCTACGGCATCATGCGCGGCATCAGCCAGCTCGGCAACGTGAACGGCCGCTTCTTCGGCGGCCTCTGGACCGACCGCTCGGGTGTCGGCGCCTGTCTCGCCGCGGGTTTCTTCATCTCGGCGGCGGGCTACGCGCTCGTGCCGTGGACCACCGACTTCTGGTCGCTCCTGGTGGTGCACACCGCCGTGGGGGCCGGCGCCGGCATGGTGAACCTCGCGGGCCAGGTGGGGATCCTGTCGCTGTTCCCGTCGTCCATGCGCGGGCAGGCCATGGCGCTGCACCGCGCGATAGGAGACGTGGGACTGTTCCTGGGCCCCATGGTCGTCACCGCGGGCCTGGACGCCTTCGGCTTCTTCCCGGTGTTCATGAGCCTGGCGGTACCGCCGTTGGCCTTCGGGTTATGGACGGTGCTGGGAAAGGCACTGCCGCGCCCGGACGCGCTGCCGGACCGTTGAACCAACTCCCGAGGCGTCGGGGCGGCTACCCCAGATGGGGCACGATGTCTTCGTGGAGCAACTCCAGGTGTTCCATCTCGTCGAAGGCGGGATTGAGGAGCAGGTGCCGGGCGCCGTATCCTACCACCTGGTTGAGCTTGTCGATGACCTCCTGGCGTCCGCCCCAGACGCACACCTGCGAAGCCATGTCGGCGTTGCGGTAGCGCACGGCGAAGAACTCGCGCAGGCGCCGCTCCGCCCGGTCGCGGTCGTCGTCCACCGCGAGGTAGACGCGCTTGGAGATGGTGAAGGTGGCCGGGTCCCGCTTGGCTTCGTCCAGCAGGCGCACGATGCGCCCGTGCTCCTTGACGAAGCGGTCGGTGCCCGAGGACCCCGCGCCCATCCAGCCGGCGCCGTAGGTGATGGCCCGGCGCAACGCGGGCTCCGCGTGGCCGCCGAACCAGAGGGGGAAGGGCCGTTGCAGCGGCTTGGGCTCCATGGCCACGTCGGTGAAGTTCCAGAACCTTCCCTCGAAGCTGACGCGCTCCTCGCTCCACAGCGCCTGCATGACCTTGACGCCTTCCACGAAGCGGGTGACGCGGTGCTCGGAAGGGTAGCCGAAGACGGTCTCGGGCTCGGGCCACATGCGCCCGCGGACGCCTCCCAGGCCGATGCCGGGGATGATGCGTCCGCCGCTCAACTGGTCCAGGCTGGCGAGGCTCTTGGCGAGCTGCAACGGGTTGCGCAGCACGGTGAGCAGCACCGAGGCGCCGATCCTGAGGCGGGAGGTGGCCGCGGCCACGTAGGTCATCAGGGTCACCGGTTCCAGCATGGAGAAGTTGCTGAGGATGCGCTCCTGGGTCCAGAGGCTGTCGTAGTCCAGTTCCTCCGCCCGGGCCACGAATTTCTTGATGTGGCCGGTGTCCACCGGTCCGCCGATGAACACTTGGGGGATCTCGATGCCGCAGGGGATGTGGCCGTCTGCCATTGTCGTTACCTCGTGGCTTCCCGCACGGCCCGGGCGATGCGCTCTTCCGACGGGCCGATGTACTCTTCGAGCGGTTGGCTGTAGGGGACCGGCACGTCCAGCGTGGCCACCCGGCGGATCGGCCCCTTGAGGTGGTCGAAGCCGCTCTCGGCGATGCGCGCGGCGATCTCCGCGGCCACGCCGCAGCTCTGGTGGGTCTCGTCCGCGATCACCACCCGGCCGGTCTTCTCCACCGAGGCCATGATGGTGTCGAGGTCGAAGGGCACCAGGGTGCGCGGGTCCACAACCTCCACGTCGATGCCGTCGGATGCGAGCGCTTCAGCCACGGCGAGGGCGCGTTGGACCGTGAAGGAAGTGGCGATCAGGGTCACGTCGGCGCCGGGTCGTTTCACGTCGGCCTGCCCCAGGGGGATGCGGTCACCGTCGGGAACGGGCCCTTCGGTCTCGAAGAGGTTCGAGTGATCGACGAAGACCGTGGGGTTGTCGCTCGCCACGGCCGCCTTGAGCAGCCCCTTCACGTCGCGCGGCGACGACGGCAGCACGATCTCCAGGCCCGGACAGTTCCACAACATGGCCTGGGGACTCCCGGAGTGTTGCGCCGCGCCGCCGCCCCGGAGGCCGTGCAGCATGTGGAACACCACCGGCGCCCGCACCTGGCCGCCGGACATGTACAGAACGTTGGCCGCTTCGTTCACCACCTGGGGCCAGGCCTCGAACAGGAAGCTGCCCGTGGTCACGTCCACCACCGGCCGCAGCCCGGCCATGGCCGCGCCCGTGGCCAGACCGCAGAAGCCGAGCTCCGAAATGGGCGGCGCCGCCACGCGATCGGGCCAGGCCTTCTCGATGGCCGCGAACTTGAGCCGGTGCGGACTCAGGCTGAAGAAGGTCCCGCCGATGAGGTGGACGCGTTCGTCCTCCTCCATGAGCTCGCGCAGGGCTTCAAGCTTCGCCTCGTGGTACTTCAGGTTGCGCATTTTCGGTCACCCCGACAAGAACTGGCACCAACGCCCCGAATCGTCATTCCCGCGGAAGCGGGAATCCATGGGCGGGGAGGGGGATCGTCGGGCCCTACACGAACACGTCGGTTTCGGCTTCGGCGAGATCGGGATAGGGGCTGTCGAAAGCGAAGTCGACGGCCGCCGAGATCTGCTCCGTTACCGACCGGTTGATGGCCTCCAGTTCGTCCCGGTCCACGTGCCCGTTCTCCACCAGCTCGCGCATGAACCGGAGCAACGGATCGCTGTTCCGATACCAGTCGCGTACGTCCTCGGGCGCGCCGGACGCGTCCCAGGCCAACTCCACCGTGGTGGGGGCCTTCACCACCGGCCAGTTGGTCTCGCTGCCCGGCCAGCGTACCGTCAGGGTCTCGATGAAGCGTGGGCCGGCGCCCGAACGAATCGCGTCGATGTTCTCGCGCAGCGTCTCGTGCACCACGCCGGCGTCGGTGCCGTCCACCTGCACCGCGGGGATCTTGTAGGCCTGGGGCAGATCGGTGAGCGGGTAGGCCGCCATGGTGGACGACTGGGCCGCGCCCACGGCGTTGCCCGCGCCGTACTTGCCGTTGTTCTCGCACAGGAACAGCACCGGCAGCTTCCACAGCGACGCCAGGTTGAAGGTCTCCGGGATGGCGCCTTCCTCCAGCGCGCCGTCGCCGAACAGGCACACGGCGATCTGTCCGGCGCCCCGGCTCTTGGCCGCGTAGGCTGCGCCGGCCCCCAGCGGCAGGATGCCGCCCACCACGCCCGAGCACTGGAGGAACCCCAGCTCCCGTGGGCTCGTGTGGAAGGAGCCGCCCTTGCCCCGGTTGTAGCCGTCGCGCCGGCCCAGAATCTCCGCCAGGAGCCGTCCGGGATCGCCGCCCCGTGCCAGGATGTGGCCGTGGTTCCGGTGCGTGGAGAACAGGAGGTCGTCAGGACGGAGCAGCGAGATCGCGGGCACGCCGGTGCCTTCCTGGCCGATGTAGACGTGGTAGTGGCCGCGGAAGCGCCCCTCGTGGTGCAGGCCGATGAGCCGTTCCTCGAAGTGCCGGATGAGCAGCATCCTCCGACACTGGTCCAGCAATGGTTCCTTGGAGATGGCAGGTAGCATTTCGGCAACCGGTATAGGCCATCGCGCCGCCGATGCCAACCCCCATTCACGTCCGTGTTAGCCCAAAGCCGAAACGTCCCATGTCAACGCAGCGCGATGATGTCCCCGAGCGAAGCGCGCCGACGCGCCGATGCGGTTTGACAAGCCCTCCGGGGCGGGCTAATCACGGTGCGAACAGCCAGTAAAGCTACGCCTCGCACCGACGAGTCGGAATATCTTGGCTTTTCAAGTCGAGATCGGATGAATCAAGGAATCCGGTGCCCGAACAGGACACCCGAGGAACGGATCATGGCGCTTGAGGACAAGGTCGCCGTCGTTACCGGCGGCGGACAGGGGCTGGGCCGGGCCATTACCCTGGCGCTGGCGCACGCGGGCGCGAAGGTGGTCGTGGCCGACATGAACCCGGACACCGCCCAGGCGGTTGCCGCCGAGGTCGCGGACGCCGGCGGCGAGGCGCTGGCGTTGCAGGTGGACGTGGCCGACGAGGCATCCGTGGCCGCGTTGCGGGAACGCACCCTGGCCCGCTTTGGACGCGTGGACGTCCTGGCGGCCAACGCCGGCCTGTATCCGCGTTCCATGGTGGTGGACATGCCCGAGGAGGAGTGGGACCGGGTGCTGGACGTGAACGTCGGCGGGCAGTTCCTGTGCGCACGGGCGTTCGCGCCGGGGATGAAACAGCAGGGCAGTGGGCGGATCATCTGCACGGCGTCGTCCATCGCCTACAAGGGCGCCGCCGGCCACTCCCACTACGCCGCCTCCAAGGCCGCGACGCTCGGTTTCGTGCGCGGGCTGGCCCGTGAACTGGCGTCGCATGGGATCACCGTGAACTCGGTGGCGCCGGGGACCGCCAACACCGCCATGCCGCGCCAGCACCGCTCCGAGGAATCCCTGCGGCAACGGGGCGCCCAAACGCCGCTGGGCCGAATCGCGGAACCGGAGGACATCGCCAACACCGTGGCCTTTCTCGCAAGCGACGCGGCCGCCTACATCACCGGGCAGACCCTGGTCGTCAACGGCGGAGACTTCATGATCTGATCCCCGGACCTGCGCCCGGAGTCCCCTGACTTGGAAGGGAAGACCTTATGCTGAGAAAGAAGGTGTGTCTCGTCGGCTACGGCTCGACGGAATACTCGCGCAAGTCCGACCGGCCGCTGCTGTCGTACTACGCCGAGGCGATGCAGAACGCCATGGCGCAGACCGGCCTCACCAAGAAGGAGATCAACGGGTTCTCCATGGTGACCCAGGCGAGCCCCGACTACTCGCCCTACGTGGCCGAGCAGTTGGGCCTGGAACTTGACTGGGTGCTCAACGGCGACTGCGGCGGTGCCGGCGCGGTGTGCGCCATCCGGCGCGCGGCGGACGCCATCGAGGCGGGCTATCTGGACGTGGCCTTCATCGTCGCCGGCAACGCCTTCGACAAGAACGTGTCCCACCAGCGGGTGCTGGAGTACCAGCGGGCAAATTACGTGGACGTGTACGGCTACGGCGGACCCAATACCCTGTTCGCACTGGTGCAGCGCCGCCACATGGAGGAGTACGGCACCACCCTGGAGCAGATCGGCAAGATTGCCGTGAGCCAGCGCTTCAACGCCGGCCCCAATCCCCAGGCGCTGTTGCGCACGCCCATGACCATCGAGGACTACCTGAACTCGCGCCTGATCTCCGACCCCATCCGGCTGTTCGACTGCGTCATGCCGTGCTCCGGCGGCGAGTGCGTGGTGGTGGCCTCGGAAGAGCGCGCCAAACAGATCACCGACAAGCCCATCTACCTGGTGACGGACGCCGAGAAGATCGGCTTCCAAGCCTCCAACATGCTGCCGGACAAGACCGTCACCGGCATGAGCGTGGTGGGCGAGCACCTGTTCTCGGAAATGAGCCGGGACAACATCGACCTTCTGGCCATCTACGACGACTACCCCATCGCGGTCATGATGCAGCTCGAAGACCTGGGCTACTGCGCCAAAGGGCAGGGCGGGCCGTTCGTCGACGACCACGACCTGACCTTCGCCGGCGACTTCCCCGTGAACACCGGCGGCGGCGAGATCTCGGTGGGACAGGCGGGTCTGGCCGGCGGCATGCTGCACGTGGTGGAAGCATTGCGGCAGTTGCGCGGCGAGGCCGGCGAACGGCAGGTCAACGCGGCCCAGACCGCACTGGTCACCGGCATCGGCTGGCTGTCCTACGCGCGCAACCTCAACACCACCGCGGCACTGATCCTGGAGAGGAGGTCCTGATGGCCGGCAAGAGTCTTCCCGCCGTGAACGAGATCGACCGCGAGTTCTGGGAGGGGGCCGCCAAGGGCGAGTTGCGGCTCCAGAGATGCCGCGCCTGCGGCAAGATGCAGTTCTTTCCGCGCATCGCCTGCACCGATTGCCTCAGCGGCGACCTGGAGTGGGTGCCCGTGAGCGGCAAGGGCAAGGTGCACACCTTTTCCCTCTGCCGGGTGCCGCGGAACCGTGCCTTCATGGACGAAGTGCCCATCTACGTGGCCGAAGTGGAGCTGGACGAGGGCGTGCGCATGGTCACGCGCATCGTCGGCGACGACCGCGACCAGGTCACCCTCGGCGCCCCCGTCACCGTCACGTTCATGGAAACCGAGGACCCCGACATCAAGCTGCCGGTGTTCGAGCTGGCCTGATTTACAGCCGCGCCGGGATTGTCTCGTGGAAACGGATACACCCGGCGCGCCCGTCCGTCGCGTCATGGCTACCGTCGAAGTCTACAGCAAGAGTTGGTGCCCGTTTTGCCTAATGGCCAAGCGCCTTCTCGATGAGAAGGGCCAGGAGTTCATCGAGTTCGACATCGAGCTGGATCCCGCCAGGTACGACGAGATGCTCGAGCGCTCCGAGGGCCGCTGGACCGTCCCGGAAATCTTCATCGATGGCGAGCTGATCGGCGGCTTCGACGAGTTGCGGGCCCTGGATGCCAGCGGGCAGCTCGACGAGATGCTGCGGTCCTGAGTCCGTGGAACCAGCCCGTTCGGCGTCACTGAGTGAGTTGGCGGCGTTACGGAATCCCGCTACACCCCAACGAGTCATTCCCGCGGAAGCGGGAATCCAGGCGGGGTGGGACCGGGCAATGAGGCCGCCACACCCCCAACCCCTGGATTCCCGCTTCCGCGGGAATGACGATCCGTAGGGCGTGCTTCGGATCGTTCTTCACACAGTCTTGTGCAACATTGAGCCCTAAGCGCCCTTGATGAAGTCCGCCACCCGTTCGCCGATCATCATGCAGGTCACGTTGGTGTTGGCATGGGTGACCGTGGGCATGATGGAGGCGTCGGCTACTCTCAGGTTGTCGATGCCGTGGACCCGTAGCTGCTCGTCCACCACCGTCATGTCGTTGGACGCGGGACCCATGAGGCAGGTGCCGGCGGCGTGGTGATAGCTGTCGAACGCGGTGCGGGCGAAGCGCGCCCAGTCCTCGCCGCGTTTGGGCTGGATGGGCGGGCCGTAGTACTCGGGCATGTCGCCGGTCTGGGTCAGTTTCTCCAGGAACTCCATGGTAGCGACCATCGCCGCGATGTCTCCGGGGTGCTCCAGCATTCGCGCATCCACTCCGGGCAGTTCGTGCGGATCGGCGCTCTGGAGAAAGACGCGGCCGCGGTTGCGCTGTTCCAGGAGCGCCGCCGAGATGTTCAGCGTACGGCCGACGCCCTCCAGTACGGTCGGCGGGCGCATGAACACGTGGAAGTCGCCGGTTTGCCGTGACGGGTCGCTCTTGGTGATGAGCCGGAAGGGCGGCACCACCCAGTCCACGTCGAAGCCGCCGCGTCCCTCGAAGCCCATGTGCAGCATGGCGTGGTCCTGGTAGTTCTCGCCCACGCCGGGACGGTCGTGGCGCACCTCGATGCCGTGGCGCTCCAACTCCGCCGCCGGTCCGATGCCCGAGAGCATCATGATGTGAGGGCTGTGGAACGCGCCGGCGGTAAGCACCACCTCGGCGCCGGTCGCGGTGTGCCGCTGGCCGTCCTTCTCGTAGTTCACCCCGGTCACGCGGTTGCCCGACAGGGTGAGGGATACCGCGGGGGCCTCGGCGATGACGGTGAGATTGGAACGGCCCCGGGCGGCGTTCAGGTAGGCCACCGTGGTGGACTGCCGCATGCCCTCCTTGATGTTGTAGGGCGACGTGCACAGACCCCACGGATTCGGGTCGTTCACGTCGCCGCGCGGCAGCCCGAGTTCCCGGGCCGCGTCCATGAACACCTGCACGGCTCTGGGGACTTCCTGGCCGAAGAGGTAGTGGCGCTCGAAATAAAGCGGCCCGCCGTGGCCGTGGTCGGTGCTGTCGGGGTTGTCCTGGTCGTCCTCCAGGCGCTTGAGCACGGGCACGACGTGCTCCCACGACCAGGACGGGTTCCCGGCCGCCTCCCACGCGTCCATGTCAGCCTTGATGGGACGGATCACCGACATCACGTTGACCGAAGAGCCGCCGCCCATGATCTTCCCCGCCAGGGAATAGAACGTGCTGCCGTCGAGCTTCCGCTCCGTCGGGTACATGTTGATGTACGGCGTCTCCAGCAGCAGCCGCACTCTGCCGGCAGCCTGCGCCACCAACTCGGGGATGGGCAGCGGATCGGGGCCGGCTTCCAGCAGCAGGACGTTGCGGTTCGGGTCCTCCGAAAGACGCGCCGCCGCCGCACAGCCGGCCGAGCCGCCGCCTACCAGGATTACATCGTATTCGTTTGCCATGGCTTCCTTTCCCCTTCCGCGCCGTTGTTCTCTTTCCCGTACCAAGTCCGCGGTTGCCATTCAACAACATGGGGTGTGCGTTTTTTTCTTGACAACCGGCTGGATGCGGACCTACACTTGTGTTGTCTCGTTCGCGAACGGACAAGAGCCCGAAGACTTGGCGCGCAGGTTCCGGGCTCGGTCATCAAACCGCCAGGAGGTGTCAGATGACTATAGACAATCCGCCCGACACGGGATGCCCGCGCTAAGCGGGCTGGCGGGGTTCCCCGCAGGTTTGCCGAAGGCGGCTACCGGCTGACCGTCCCGACTCAGGTGTTGGACAACACGGCTTTAACGCCGTTATACGTGAGGGGAAAAGGCAGCAAAGGACAGCAATCCCGGAAGCTCGTTGACGGCAACCCTGGCAGGGGAGCCGGACAAGAAAGATACGCATCGACCGGCGTGGATGAACGCCGGGAGCGGGCTCTTCTCGGGAGGGGAGCCCGCTTTTCTTTATGACGTGCGTCGAAAACCCGATCGAGGTGGAAGCATGGCGCAAGAGGGAACCGAAATCTCCGGCTACCACGCTCACGTCTATTACGACCGTGACACAAGGGAAGTCGCGGGGCGTGTCCGCGAAGGGCTCGGCGACCGTTTCGACGTCGTCCTGGGCCGCTGGCACGACGTCCCCGTGGGTCCCCACCCCAAGGCCATGTACCAGGTGGCCTTCGCCCCCGACCAGTTTGCCGGGGTAGTCCCCTGGCTCATGCTCAACCGCCAAGGCCTCGACATCCTGATCCACCCCAGCACGGGCGAGCACGTGGGCGACCACCGCGACCGGTCGCTATGGCTGGGAACGCGGCTGCCGCTGAGGCTCGGGAAGCTGCCCTGAACGACGGGAACACGTGACTACTGGAGTGCGCCGTCCCGCACCCGCAGCTTCGCTTCGATGAAGTCCTTGTGTGAGACGCCGATGAGGTTGGCGATCTTGCGCACCAGGTACTCCTCGTGCTTGTCGACGTTGGCGTCGGCGTAGGCGACGGCCCACAGGTACTCCACGACTCTCCGTTTCTGTTCCTGGGAGAAACCGCTCTTGATGAGCGAGGTGAACTGGTAGTGGTCGATGGCGTCGTCGGCCTCGGCCTCGGCGAGGTCCATCAATTGGTGCGTCTCGTCTTCGGTGAGATCGAACTTGTCGCGGAGCGCGCCGAGAACGACGGCGCGCTCGCCCTCCGTGCACTCGACGTCGGTGCGCATCATCTCCACGAGCAGGGCGCCGGTGGCGACCTGGAGCCGGTGCTGATCCGTTTGCCGCACGTCGCGGTGACCGGGGTCGATCCGGCTCGTGAAGAACCGCTGGATGGCCGCGAGCATCAGTCGCCGTTCCCGTTGAGAAACCGCACCTGGTAGTCCCTCCACTTGTCCGCCGGCCGGGTGATATCGCCGGTGTAGGTGCCGAAGCGGCCGCGCCGGCGGTCGCGGAAATAGAGCTTCAGGGTCTGCTCGACCACCGGAAACGCGATCTCGTCCCAGGGAATGTCCTCCTCGCGGCACAGGCGTGCTTCGAGGCTCTCTTCACCGGCGCCGTACTTGCGCTCGCGCAGGCTGCCGCGGAACATGACGTAGACTTGGTTGATCTGGGGCAGGTTGATGAGGGTGTAGAGTTCCGCGATGTCGACATCCGCCAGGGCCTCCTCGCGGGTTTCGCGGGCGGCGCCCTCGATGGTGGTCTCGTAGTCCTCCAGGAAACCCGCGGGCAGGGTCCAGTAGCCGTAGCGCGGTTCGATGGCGCGCCGGCAGAGCAGGATGGTATCGCCCCACTCGGGGATGCAGCCCACCACGACCTTCGGATTCGTGTAATGGATGGTGTTGCAGGAGCCGCACACGTGGCGGGGGAGGTTGTCCCCATCCGGGATGCGCAACTCCACGGGGGCGGCACAGGCGCTGCAATAGTTCATCACTCAACCTCTCGCCGGCTCGCCGGCAAGCACTGCAAACACGGTCTGCCGCGCGGGTCGCCGGCACCGGATACTATAGGGTCATACCCCGGCAGGGTCAAACTTCGGCACAGCCGCGCATTCGTGCTATACACGGTCCGACGGGGAGACGCCGTGTCCACACCCATCGAGCGCCTTGAAGCATGGTTCCGGGAAGCCGCGCCCGCGGTGAGTTTCTGCTCGCTGCGCTATGTGAGCGAGCGTTCCGAGAACGTCTCGGTGCGCCGCGGCGTGGTGGAACCCATCGCGTCGGGGGACGATGCCGGCGTCATGGTCACGGTGGCGGACGGCCGGGGCCTGGGCTACGCGGGCACGTGCGATCTGAGCCGCGCGGGGCTCCAGCGGGCTCTGGAACGCGCCCGGGACTGGGCACGTCGGACCCAGGCATGCGCGGTGACGGACTTCTCGGCCGCGACGCTTGGGGAGGTGCGCCGGGGTGAGTACCGCACGCCGGTGGCGACTCCCTGGGACTCGATGCCTTTGCCCGACAAGATCGGTCTGCTGCGAGAACAGAGCGAGCGGCTGCACGCGGACCCGCGCATCGTCGACTGGGACGCTTCCCTGTGGCACACGGAGACCGAGACCCTTTACCTGACCGCGGACGGAACACGCGTGCAGCAGGTCCTGAGCCACTTGGTCCCCGGTCTGGGCTGCACGGCCAACGACGGCTCGGAGACCGCGAGCCGCACGTTCGGCGGCCGGGGTTTCTGCCGTCAAGGCGGCCTGGAGGTGCTGGAGCAGGCGGGTTTCTCCGAGGCTGCGCCGGTGCTGGCGCGGGAAGCCCTGGAATTGCTGGCGGCGCCCAACTGTCCCACGGGCGCCATGGACCTCTTGCTGGCGCCTGACCAGCTCATCCTCCAGATCCACGAGTCCATCGGCCATCCCCTGGAGCTGGACCGCATCCTGGGCGACGAGCGCAACTACGCGGGCACGAGTTTCGTCACCCCGGACATGTTCGGGCGCTACCGCTACGGCTCGGATTTGTTGAACGTCACCCACGACCCCAACGATCCGGGAGAGTTCGCGAGTTACGGCTTCGACGACGAAGGGCTGGCGGCACGGCGCGAGCACATCATCAAGGACGGGATTCTCATGCGTGGCCTCGGCGGTCACCTGTCCCAGCAGCGCACGGGCCTGCCCGGCGTGGCCAACTCCCGCGCCACGAGCTGGAACCGCCCGCCCATCGACCGCATGGCCAACCTAAACCTGGAGTCTGGCGACGCGACCTTCGACGGCATGGTGCGTTCCATCGAGCGCGGCGTCTTCATGCAGACCAACTGCTCGTGGTCCATCGACGACTCGCGCAACAAGTTCCAGTTCGGCTGCGAGCGCGGCACCCTGATCCGTGACGGCGAGTTGCGCGAGGTGGTGAAGAAGCCCAACTACCGCGGCATCTCGGCCACGTTCTGGCGCAACCTCACCCACGTGGGCCGGCCCGAGACGCGCGAAGTCCTGGGAACGCCGTTCTGCGGCAAGGGGGAGCCCAACCAAGTGATCCGGGTGGGCCACGCCGCGCCCGCGTGCGTGTTCGCCGGTGTGCAGGTGTTCGGCGGCGAAGTCGTCGAAGACTGAATGGCGACGTGGCTGTTCATGCGGGCTTGAAACGCGTTCCCCTGACGGAGCGCCCTCACACGCGATGCAGGACTACTTCTACGAGCTGGCGGATTTCGCCGAGACACTGTTGAAAACGCCGGAGGTGGTGCTGCTGGGATTCTCGGGTGAGGAGTCGAGCTTCGTCCGCTTCAACCGGAGCGCCGTGCGCCAGGGCGGGGCGGTGGAACAGCGCCAGTTGGCGCTCCATCTGATCGGCGACGGACGGAGGGTCAGCACGCAGATCACGGCGTCCGGCGACGCCGCGCTCGACCGGGAACGCATGGGCAAGGCGCTCGGCGACGCGCGCGAGCGGCTGGCCGTCGTTCCGCAAGATCCCTACCTGCATTACGCGACGGAGGTCCGCTCCACGGAAAGCGTGCAGCCCAACCGCCTGCCCGAGGACGAGGGGCAGGTGGTGGACGCCATCGTGAAGGCGGGAGAGGGGCGGGACCTCGTGGGCATCTACATGGCCGGGGGGATTCACCGGGGCTTCGCCAACTCCCTGGGCCAGCGCAACTGGTTCTCCACCTACAGCCATCACCTCGACTGGAGCTTCCATCTGGACGGCGACAGGGCCGTCAAGAGCGCCTACGCCGGGTTCGTGTGGAACCCCGCGGAGTTCGAGGAAAGGATGATCCGGGCCAAGGGCGAGTTGCAAGCCTTGCGCCAGCCACCGCGCACCCTGGAGCCCGGACGCTACCGCGTGTACCTGGCGCCGCAGGCGCTGGAGGAGGTGGTCGGCCTGCTGCGCTGGGGCGGGTTCGGGCTCAGCGCCCGGCGCACGCGCCGGACTCCGCTGCTGCGCATGGTCGCGGACGGCGCCGGGCTCGACCCAACGGTGCGCATGGTGGAGGACACCCGCGGAGGACTGAGCGCGGGGTTCGACGAGGCCGGCTTCCTCAAGCCGGACCAGGTGACCCTGATCGACGGCGGACGCCTGGGCGACCCGCTGGTGTCGGCGCGGGCGGCGAAGGAATACGGGGTCCCTGCCAACGGGGCGAGCCGGCGCGAGTCGCCGGAGTCCCTGTCCATGGCCGGCGGCACGATCCCGCGGCAGGACGTGCTCGCCACGCTGGGCACCGGCATCTTCATCAACAACCTCTGGTACCTGAACTACTCCGATCGGGACGCCTGCCGCATGACCGGCATGACCCGCTTCGCCGCGTTCTGGGTGGAGAACGGGGAACTGCGTGCGCCGGTCAACGTCATGCGCTTCGACGAGACGCTCTACCGGATGCTGGGCGACAATCTCGTGGGCTTGACCCGTGAGGTGGAGCTGCTTCCCGATGCCCACTCCTACGGCGGCCGCTCCACCCGGAGCCTGCGTCTGCCCGGCGCGGTGGTGAACGATTTCGCGTTGACGCTGTAGCCCGGACGGGGAGGGACGCGTATTGCGGGTGGCTCCCGCGTGGCTCGCTCGCGCGGGCTTTGACAGGCTGTCGAGGCATTGCAGGCGTCGAACGCAAGTGTTTTATTGATCCGAAGCGACTCGCAGGGAGGTAAAGATGAAGAGCAACGGTTACGATCGCAAGGCGGACGACCTCGGCAACATCGTGGGCCTCGAACACGTGAACGTTACCATAGCCGACCAGTCCACGGCCGTGACGTTCTATGTCCTGGGCCTCGGTCTGACCCGCGACCCTTACATGAACGTTGGTTTGAACAACATGTGGGTCAACGTCGGCGCCCAGCAGTTCCATCTGCCGACCCGTGGCATTCAGAAAGTTCGCGGCTACATCGGACTGGTTCTCTCCGACCTGGAAGCGCTGAAGCGGCGGCTCGCCACCGTGGAGCCGGACCTCAAGGGGACCCGCTTCAAGTGGCGCGAGGCCGGCGACCACGTGGCGGTGACCGGCCCCTGGGGCAACCGGTTCCGTTGCCACGCGCCCGGACCGGAGTTCGGCGACATGACCATCGGCATGCCTTACGTGGAGTTCCTCACCCGCCCGGGCACGGCCCGCGCCATCGGCAAGTTCTACAAGACCGTGCTGCAGGCCCCGGTGGTCTACAAGACCGGCAGCGCGCGGGTGAAGGTGGGACGCAACCAGAGCCTGATCTTCACCGAGACCGACGGGAGGGTGCCCAGGTTCGACGGCCACCACATCGCCATCTACATCGCGAACCATTCTCGCGCCCATCAGTTCCTGCTGAGCCGGGACCTGATCATGGAGGAGAGCAACGCGCACCAGTACCGCTTCAAGGATATCGTCGACCCGACGACGGGCGAGAAGGCCTTCGAACTGGAGCACGAGGTGCGGAGCCTCTACCACCCCATGGCCGGCCGCATCATGGTGAACCGCAACGCCGCGCAGACCCAGCGGAACTACATGCCCGGACAGGACGCGTATTATCCCTGATCCTTTCCGCTCCCTCTGTCATTCCGACCCCTCGATACGTCATTCCCGCGAAAGCGGGAATCCAGGAGTGGTGAGGCGGGGAAACGCCCTTGTAACGTTCCGCCAGCGCCCCTGGATTCCCGCTTTCGCGGGAATGACGTATCGAGGACGGAAACCACGCAAGGAGGAGGGGGAATGACGTAATGAGGGGTCGGAATGACGACTGAGGGGGTGGGCACGACGATTGGCGGGGCGGGGATGACGGCTGCGCGTTCTCACTTCGAATCGAACAGACTTCCCATGCGCCCGAGTGCCGCAGTCATGTCGATGCCGGGCGCGTCCATCACCGGCAGCAGCGGGTCGGCCTTGCGCGCGAATCGCCGTACCGCCGTTTTCATCGTGAAGCGTCCGGGGTCGAGCTTGGCGGTGACCTCGGACCAGCGCAGCGGGCAGGAGACGGGCGCGCCGGGCAGGGGGCGCACGGAGAACGGCGCGGCGATGGTGCGGCCGTAGCCGTTCTGGCCGAAGTCGATGTAGACCTTGCCCGCGCGGGCGTGGAGCGGCCTTTGCACGGTGGCGACGTCGGGAAGCGCCTGCTCGCCGGCCATGGCCAGCAGGCGCGCGAAGGTGCGGCACTGCTCGTAGAGGTACCGCCGTCCCATGGGCACCAGGACGTGGAGTCCGGTGGCGCCGGACGTCTTGACGTAGGAGGCGATGTCCAGCCCGTCCAGGATGCGCTTGATCTCGCGCGCCACCCGCACCACGTGTGTGAACGGGGCTCCCTTGGGGTCCAGGTCCAGCACCAGCCAGTCGGGGCGTTCCAGTGAATCGAGCCGGCTTCCCCATATGTGCAGCGGGATCGTGCCGAGGTTGGCCACGTAGCGCAGACTGTCCGTGTCGTTGACGATGAAGTAGTCGATGTCCCGTTCGGCGTCCTTGGAGCAGATGCGCCGGGTGGCGACCCAGTCGGGCACGAAATCGGGCGCGTCCTTCTGGAAGAACGACTTGCCGTGAATGCCGTCCGGGAAACGCGTCAAGACCAGCGGGCGGTCCCGGAGGTAGGGCAGCAGCAACGGCGCGACGGCCGTGTAGTAGTCGATGAGGGCGTTCTTGGTGTAGCCGTCCTCGGGCCAGAACACCTTGTCCGGGTTGGTGAGGGCGAGCTTCGCGGAGGCCGGACGGTGTCGCGGGGCGGTTGTTTCCGGCGCACCCTCGGCGGACGCCTCGGCCGGTGCTTCCGGCGGCTCTTCCCGGCGGCAATCCTCCGGAGCCTTGTCGTCGCGCAGGCCCAGGAACGACGGGTGGCGCAGGCCGCCGTCTTCCGTCCAGTCACTGAACTCCACCTCGCAGACGAGCCGAGGTTCCACCCAGCGGTGCCCGGTGCCCGCGGGCGCTGACGCGGCAAAAGGGGAGTCCTCGCGCTCCAGCTCCAGGAGCTGCTGGTGCACGACGGCGAGGGTTCCCTGGTCGAAGCCCGTGCCCACCTTGGAGACGTACTCCAGCACACCGTCGCGGTAGAGCCCCAGGTGCAGCGCGCCGAAGTGCGGGCGTGAGCCGCCGGGCCTGGTATAGCCGCCGATGACGAACTCCTGGCGTTTGCGGCACTTGAACTTCAGCCAATCGCGCGAGCGGCCGGCGCTGTAGCGGCTGTCGGCGCGCTTGGCGATGATCCCTTCCAGGTGGTTCGCCGAGGCGGCGTGGTAGAAGGCCTCGCCGCGCTCCGGGATATGCTCCGTGTACTGGACCACGCCGCGTTCCGGCACGAACATCGAGAGGCAGTGCTTCCTACGGGCCAGGGGCAGGGCGCGCAGGTCCCTGCCGGCGGCCTCCAGGCAGTCGAAGAAAAAGCCGCGCACCGGCACCGTCCGCGCCGCCTGCTCGATGTCGAAGCGGTTGCTCAGGTGCATGCGTTGTTGCAGGCGCTGGAAGTTTGGCCGGCCGTCCTCGTCCGTGGCGACGATCTCGCCGTCGATCAGGAAATCGGCGGGAGCGGCCTTGCCCAGCGCGTGGGCGATCTCCGGGTAGCGCCGCGTCACGTCGTCGCCCTTGCGGCCGAAGAGCGTCACCGCGGCGTCACGGCGCCGGGCCAGAACGCGGACGCCGTCGTACTTGATCTCGAAGAGCCATCCGGGATCCGAGAAGGGGGCGGCGCCGGGGGAGGCCAGCATCGGTCTCGGCTTGGGCGAGCTACCCGCCGCGGGCGCCGCCGAGCGCTTCAGCTCCCGGTCCAGGCGCGCCAGCCGCGAACCCGGGTCCTTCCGCTCCGCTACGGTAAGTCCGGACAGAATGGAGGCGGGCAACGCTTCCACCGGCTCCGCGCCCGTCTCGGCTCCGTCCTTGTTGAAGAGCAGCCACTCCTTGTCGCCGCGCCCCATGCGCACGAGCATCCACACGCCGCGCAGCTTGTAGCCCTGGAGTTCGAACTCCAGCGTACCCTGGGCGAGCTGTTCGAGGGGATCGGACGCGTGCAGGAGGCGGTAGCGGCCCTGGTCCCACAGGATGACCGCGCCGGCGCCGTAGTTGTCCCTGGGGATGACGCCCTCGAAGTCGGCGTACTCGACGGGATGGTCTTCCACGTGCACCGCCAGGCGCTTTTCGTGGGAACGCACCGACGGACCCTTGGGAACGGCCCAGCTCTTGAGTACCCCGCCCATTTCCAGGCGCAGGTCGTAGTGCATCGCCCGGGCGGCGTGCTGCTGCACCACGAACAGTCCGGCGCGCGACGGGCCTTGGCCGCCGAAGGCCTCCGGGGTGCGCTCGGGATCGCGCTTGCGCCGGTACTCATCCAGCGGCCCGGCCATGGCCATTCTCCAGACTGTTCATAACACATGGAATTCTAAGGGTATTGCGTGGTACACTGCAACGCATCCCAACTCGTGGCGTTCCGGTCATCGTTTCACCGTTCGTCCTGAGCCCCGCGACAAGGTCGGGACAGGCTTCACGGTGCGAAGTCGAAGGACGGAAACGTTCACGATCACGGAGGCCCTATCATGGCAGCACGCGCCATCAGTTCCGGCACCATTTCCTTCGGCTTGGTATCCATCCCCATCAAGCTCTACACCGCGGCGTCGTCCGGCGGCATCGCGTTCAACTTCCTGCACAACAAGTGCGGCTCGCGCATGAAGCAGCAGCAGCTCTGCCCGGTGTGCGATGAGGTGGTGCAGCGTTCGGACCTGGTGCGCGGCTACGAGTTCGCCAAGAACCAGTACGTCCGCTTCGAGAACGACGAACTCAAGGCCCTCGAGGAGGAGACCTCCAAGGTGATCGAGCTGGAAGAGTTCGTGCCGCTCGATAAAGTAGACCCGGTCTACTTCGAGAAGACCTATTACCTCGGGCCCGACAAGGGCGGCGACAAGGCCTACCGCTTGCTGGCCGACGCCATGACCGAGTCCAACCACGTGGCGCTCGCCAAGTATGTGATGCGCGGAAAGGAAGGGCTGGTGCTGATCCGCGCGGTGCGGGGCGGGCTCATGCTGCACACCATGTACTACGCGGACGAGGTCCGTGACTTCGACGAAATCGAGCGGGGCCAGGCGGTCCGGATCAAGGATGGCGAACTGGGTCTGGCGGTGCGCCTCATCAACGAGTTGGTGCGCAAGGAGTTCCACCCGGAGAACTACCACGACGAGTACAAGGAACGCGTGCTGCGGCTGGTGGAGCAGAAGGTGGAGGGGAAGGAGGTCACGGCGCTGGAGCCGCAGGTGCGCCAGAGCCAGGTGGTGGACCTGATGGAGGCTCTCAAGGCCAGCCTGGAGCAGCACGACGGCGCGGCCAAGCCCAAGGCCAAGCCGGCGCGTACGGCCGCGCGGACGCCCGAGGCGCCGGCGGCCGGGGTCGAGGTCACCTTCGAAGAGTTCCGGACGGCGGTGGGCGAGTCCGGTCTGGAGGTGGGCGCCGCCGAACTGAAGCGCAGCTTCAACGGTCTGACCTCCCTCAAGAAGCGCAAGAAGCTCGCCGACGACGACGTGCGCGCCAAGGTGGTGAACCTGCGCAAGGACCTGGAGGTCATCCGCTCCGACCCGGACCTCTTCGGCGACGCGCCCAAGAAGCTCAAGGCCGCCCGCATCCCTCTTACCGGGCGCGACTGGGAACGCTACTGACCGGCCCCGCGCGCCGTCCCGCCCGCACCCACCGACATGAGCGCGGAGACCACAGGCCAGGCGCGCCGCGTGCTGGAGGCGGCGCGCCGGCTCCTCGATGATTGCGCCATCGAGCGCGCGCCGGTGGATCTCGTGCGCTTGGCGCGTCATGTGGGCATCGGGCGCATACGGGAGCTGGACATACGGCTCGACGGCCAGCTCGTGGAACTCGGGGACGGTGCCTACGAGGTCATCCTCAGCCGCAACGCCCCGCACACGCGCCGGCGCTTCACCCTGGCCCACGAAATCGGCCACCTTCTCGTCGCCGCCCACGAAAACGGCTCCATGAGCTGCGGCGACGGCCCCACCGAGGAGCTGTGCAACCGGGTGGCGGCGGAGTTGCTGATGCCCGGGCGTTTCATCAACCCGGCGGTGGCGGAGGACCTGGACGTGGCGGGCTTCCGGCGCCTGGCGACCCGGTTCCAGTGCTCGCTGGAGGCCACCGGCTGGCGCGTGCTCAACCTGGGACAGGTCACGGGCGCGTTGCTGGTCTGGAGGCAGCAGGACGACGGCAGCCTGGAACTCTCCGCCGCGCCGCGCACCTTCGGCTTCGACCTTCCGTTCGAACCCGGTCATGTCCTTGATGGGGACCTGCCGTTCGTGCGACAGTTGGCGCAACGAAGCGATGGGCCGCTTGCCTACATGCATCCGGCGAGCGGCAAGGCCTACCGCGGCGACTATGTCCGTTTGAACAAGGTGTTGTTGATGTTCTTCAAGACGGCAGGGGGCGCGGTCCCGGGCCGCGGGCGGCGCGCTGCCGCGGCGCCGGGGCAACGCGAGTTGTTCGGTCCTGGGGGAGCCGGTGAGTAGCAAGACTCGCGAGGCAGTGAACATACGAAACGTCATTGATATGAAAAACGTGTTCAATGCTTTCTGGTAGTTACGGAATCCCGCTACACCCCAATGAGTCATTCCCGCGGAAGCGGGAATCCAGGTGGGGTGGGGCCGGGCAATGAGGCCGCCACACCCCCCACCCCTGGATTCCCGCTTCCGCGGGAATGACGTGTCGGGGGTTGGAATCCAGGGTGAGAAGAGGTTGCGACAGGATGCGCCTGATCCTCATTCGTCATACGCGGCCCGCGGTCGCGGACAACGTGTGTTACGGCGTTACGGACGTGGACGTGGCGCCGACGTTCGA
>JAJEAI010000042.1 GCA_022824205.1 Candidatus Binatia bacterium | reverse complement strand
GCTCGGTTCGCCTCACCAGGGTCATCACCGGCCCTACAAAAACCCTCTGCGGACCAGAATTGAACCCCTATGGCGCCTCCTGCCCCGCTGATACCCTCTTCCCTACGCCGCAAACCCGCCTTGGTGAAATATCCGGGTTAGTCACCAGGAAGCAGCGTTTTGACACAGCCGCTTGCGCGGGAATAACGACTCGAGGGGGCTCTGCCTCACCAGTGTTCACACAGCCTGTTCCGCGGGAATGACGTATTGGGGGGCCGGGAATGACGATACAGGAGTTTGCGCTTTCCCGTGTCCGCCCGGAGTCTTGACCCAGCCGCTTGCGCGCGAATGACGTTGCATGAAACACTGCACCCGTAATCGGCGACACAAGCCCATCCACAGGAGGTCGACATGCCTTACACCGCCAAAGGACGTACCAAGGACTTCCCCGTCTTCGACTGCGACAGCCACATCTACGAGCCCCCGGAGGTCTGGGACAAGTACATTCCCGAGCGGCACCGCTCGCTGGCCAAGACACACTTCTACCGGGACGCCGACCGCCTCGTGCTGGTGCGGAACTCGCGCATCAGCTTCCGCAGCCCCAACGAATGGAAGTACCCCGCGGAGACCTGGCATCCCGGCCTGACCAAGGAGGAGATCGGCAGCGTCGAGCCCGGCACCCCGGAATGGGACAAGACGGTCGGCCGCAACGCCAGCGCCCGGGACCCCCACGTACGCCTCAAGGACATGGACGCGTCCGGCATCGACCAGGTGATGATCTTCCCCTCCACCTTCGTCTACCTGCCGCTGGTGGAGAACGCCGAGGCCGCCCACCTGTGCGCGCGGGCCTACAACGACTGGGTCTACGACTACTGCGGCGCCGACCGGAAGCGGATGTATCCCGCGGCGGTGTTGCCGCTGCAGGACGTGGACCGGGCCATCGACGAGCTGCGGCGGGTGGCCAAGCGGGGCTTCAAGTCCGCGCTGGTGCGGCCCATCATCGCGCTCAACCGCTACCCCACCTTCCCGGAGTACGATCCCTTGTGGAAGGAGTTCGAGGAACTTGGCATGGTGCTGGGCATGCACACCTTCCCGTCCCGCGGCGAGGCCATGTCGCCGGGCCTGGCGGAGCGCATGGGCGCGGACCGCAAGCGCCTCTTCGGCGACGAGGACATCCTGGTCTACTCGCCCGGCCAGTTCGTCGCCAACATCATGCAGGCCATGGGGTCCAAGCAGGCCGGCGACGCCGCCTACGGCTTCATCGCCGAGGCCATGACCTGGACCGGCGTGGTGCTGATGACCGGGTGGCTCGAGAAGTTTCCGCGCCTCAAGGTGGCGATCCTGGAGTCCAACTCGAGCTGGCTGCCGCTGGTGCTGGAGAAGGCCGAGGGCTACCTGGAACTCTACCGTCACACCAACGAGAACATCGGCGACCCCAAGGAGGTCTTCTACAAGAGCTGCTTCATCGCCTTCGAGGGCGACGAGGAGATCACCTTCCGGCTCTGGGACCTGTACGAGGACATCGGCCTGTGGTCCTCCGACATGCCCCATCTCGACGCCGCCGACGTGTGGGAAGCCATCGACAACATGAACAAGCACAAGGTCCCGAAGCGCGCCCAGGAGAAGATGCTGGGCGGCAACGCCCGCCGCCTCTACGGCATCCAGCCGGAGTTGGTGGTGACCCAGGCGCCGGACGAGTACACGCCGGTTACCATGTCGCGGTTCGCCTCGTGACGGGCAGGACCTGGACAGCGAAGGCACGGAAAACGACCGATATCGATGAGACCGACACGGCATCGTGCTACGCCATCTCAAGGCATACCGAGGTGGTTTCGTTGTGTTGGTCCGGTTAGAGACTAAGCATCGTGTCGGGATGCCGCAGGTGGACGGTGGTAAAGCGGTACTCTCAGTGAACGACGCGTTTCCCGTCTTCAGTCGCCACTGGAGAAACTGGATCCGTGTCGCGGTCAAGGGTGACCACTGGCAGTTCAAGCATCCTGTCAAGAAAGGGCGCGTAACAGTGCCGCACCCGAGACGGGACATCAAACCCGGTACTGCCGTCTCCATCTACAGGCAAGCGGGCTGGAGGTAACAGGAGAAAGCAGTGCTTTACGTCGCGTTCATCCACCGAGACGAGGAACCTGGATTCGGCATCAGCTTTCCTGACTTTCCAGGCTGTGTGTCCGACGGCGATACGATCGACGAAACCATTCAACGGGGAGCCACCGCACTTGCCTTCCACATTGAGGGAATGATCCAGGACAGCGAGACGATTCCGGCACCACGGTCTCTTCAGGAGATCGAAAGAGACCCAAGTCTGGCGGAATGGAGGAAGGGAGCGTCTATCTGCTTCGTACCGGCGGTAATCGACAAAGGATCCCCGCGACGGGTCAATATCTCTCTGGATTACGGGCTCTTGCAGGCCATCGACGACGAGGCCAAACGACGCGGCATGACCCGGTCCGCATTTCTGTCCAGCGCGGCGCGAAACGAGATCCGGGAACGAAATCTCGGCAAATAGATCAACCTCTATCGAGCGAATGCCATGCCGGCGGTCCCCTACAAGACCAGCGACTACCTCAAAACCTTTCAGGCGGTCACCGAATATCTGAATGTGGTACTTGAGGATCCGGAAAGCGACCAAGAGGATCTGTTGGTGGCTCTCCGCAACGTCGCCGAAGCTACTTCCAATTAGCTGCCCACCACCGGACCCAGCTCCGGCATCTCGGACAGGAGCCGGCCGTAGCCGGGGATGGGTTGGCGGAAGCCCAGCCGTAGCTGGGTTTCCCAGCTCCGGGCAGGAAGAGAGTAGACCACCGGCACTCCCAGACTGTCCTCGATGTCTTCGATGACGTCGAGGACCTTCCAGGCCGAGCCCAGCAGGTAGAGGGCCTCGGCGCCGGAATGGCGGCGAAACGACTGCTTGAGGTGCTCGGCGATGTCTGTGGGCGGGATGTTCGGCACCTCGTGGAACGGCGCGTCCATGCCCTCCATGGCGATGACGTCGAAGCCGGCTTCCCCCAGATACTTCGCGAAGATGTTGTTGAGGTTGTCGGGCAGGTAGGTGGCACCCAGAAGGCGCTTGACGCCGAGGGCACTGAGGGCGCGCACGTGGTTCTGCCCGGACGTGAAAAAGGGCACGCCGTACTTCTGCTCCCAGCCCCGGATGACTTGGGACTCGCCGTCGAAGCCCAGTATCATGAAGGGTGGAGCCCCGAGCACGCGGATGAGGTCGGGCTTCTGCTCCATCAACCCGGCGGCCTTGGCCTCGTAGCCGGGGATGGATCGGGCGAACTCCTCCTGGGTCCCCTCCTGAAAATCCATGGTGACGTGGACGAGCTTGATGCCCGGCGGAAGTTGGCCGTCGAGCTCCGTGTCGCCGAGCACCCCGGAACGGTTGGTGGGCCACACGGAGCCCACAAGATACTCACGGTCTTGTTCCGCCATGTCCGGTCAGTCCTCGTACGGCAGGTGGGACTCGTCGGTGGATGCCCAGCCGGCGCGGCTGTCCCAGTAACGGTGCGCCGACGGCTGCTCGCCGGGTTCGTCATCGAGGCTCCCCGCCGGGACGGTCATGCGGGAACCGTCGCGGGCGGGACGCGCCACCGGGCAGTTGCACTGGGAGCAGATGGCGATGGCAAAGGCGCGGGCCTCGGGCATGTCCCACCGGGAAATCACGTCCTCGCCGGAGATCCAGCGGAACTGCTCCGGCGGTACCGAGATGTTGCTGGACTTGACCCCGCCCGTGGCCTTGCGGCAGCGCATGCAGTAGCAGTGGGCGAAGCGGATGAACGGGGGGCTTATCTCGTAGCGGACAGCCTTGCAAAGACAACTTCCCTGCAACGTCTCCTCTGGCATTTTTCTCCTCCGGGTGCAGGGGCCGGGTTTCCCCGGCCTACTCGTGCGGCAACTGGTAGCTGATCATCCAGCCGATGCCGAACCGGTCGGTCCAACTCCCGAAGTAGGCACCCCAGAAGGTTTCCTGCATCGGCATCGTGACGGCGCCTCCCTCCGAGAGCTTCGCAAAAACCTCGTCGCAGTGCTCCCTGCTCTCACCGTCGATGGATATCGCGAAGTTGGTGCCCTGAAGCGGAGGCGGACCGAACGTCGAGATGCTGTCGCTTCCCATTAGAACGCCCGCTCCAACGGGCAATGAGACGTGCATCACGAGGTCCTTCTCCTCCTCCGCCACGTTCATGTCCGGCGGCCCGTCGCCGAAGGTCTGCAGAGTCTGGTACTCGCCGCCGAACACGGAGCGGTACAACTCGAACGCCTCCCGGCAATTGCCGTCAAAGAAAAGATAGGTATTGAGCGACATTGTGCAAGCTCCCCGCGGTTCAGGCATTCCGGCATTCGCCCTGGAGAATCGTGTGGACACCCGTTGTAGGGTCGGGGTTGAAACCCACCCCCTAGAACCCGTACAACCGCGCCGGGTTGCTCTCCAGGATCGCGCTCTTCCCCGACTCACTGACGTCGTCGCGTTCCAGCAGGGTCTTGGCGGCGAAGCGCTCCCGGTCCGAGTGTGGCATGTCGGAGCCGTAGACGATCTGGCCCTCCCCCACCAGGTCCATGACCCGGGGCAGCATGTCGTCCTCCACCTCCGCGCTCCAGTAGAGGTTGCCGCGCTTGAGGTACTCGCCGGGCTCGGCCGCGGCGTTGACCTTGATGTGCGGGTAGAGGTTCGCCAGCCGGTGCGCATGCGGGTACCGGTGGTTGAGGCGGTCGAGGACGAAAGGGATCCACAGGCAGCCTGCCTCCAGGAAGACGACTCTCAGGTTCGGGAACCGGTCCAGGAGGCCGCCGGTCATGAAGGCCACGAACCCCATCAGCAGCGGCATGGTGAACGCGGTGATCCAGGAGGGATAAAGCTCGCTGTAGAGGTTGTTGAGCGACGGGCACGACCAGCCCACGTGCACCCCCAGGGTCAGGTCCGTCTCCGCCATGGCCTCGTAGAACGGCAGGAACATGGGGTTGTCGAGCATGTGGTCGCCCGCGGTCCCCAGCACCATGATGCCCGAGGCCCCGAGGCTCTTGGCTTCGTAGACGCCCTGCACGGCCGAAGGCACGTCCTCCAGGTTGACGACTCCGGCCCACTTGAGGCGGTCGCTCCCCGAAAGCGTGTCGCCCAACCAGCGGTTGTAGGATGAGCAAAGGGCGCTCATAAGCGGCGGTTCGGTGGTCAGCGGATAGGCCAGAAAAAGCGTCGGATAGATGACCTGGACATCGATGTCCTCGGCGTCCATTGCCTCGAGACGGGCATTGAGGTCCGTCAGCTCCTGGCTGTCGAGGCTGTCCAGGTTCTTTCCTTCGATCAGTGCGCCGTGCCGGGTCGGCTTGCCGTCGACCCGTGCCGGGGTGCTGAAGTTGTTGCACCCGAGGCCCGTGCGCCGCGGCACCACCTGCTCGCCGATCATCCAGTAGAACATGCCCCCCGAGCCCACGATGGCGGGCCGCCGGGAACGGAACGCCGGGTCCAGGTACTTGTCGTCGAAGGTCGCGGGGCACTCGTTGACGTGGCCGTCTGCATCGATGATACGCATGGGCGTAGCCTTTGCCGATTTGGGGCTTCAAGTCAAGTTGCAAGCGGAGTGCTACAGAGACCCGGTTTCGACGTCGATCTTGAACCACTGCAATTGACGGGCATATACTTCCGATATGGTCAAGGTCGACATCGCCGATGCCGCGGCCGATCTCTCCTGCTGCCTTGCCCGCGTCGAACAAGGGGAAACAATTCTCCTCTGCCGCGACAACACGCCAGTGGCTGAAATTCGCCCGGTCGCCCGGCTGCCGAAGCAACCCAGACCCGTCGGGATTGATCGCGGCATGAACGTTCCTCCGGTTTTCTTCGAGCCGCTACCCGATGAATTGCTCGACGCCTTCACAGGGGAACCATCCACGAACGACTAATCTCGATGTTGCAGAAGCGGAAGCACGGAGAGGCCGGGAGGCAAGCAGGTTGAGGTTTAGAAGGGCGGAGGCGGGTAATTGGGGAATGTCACTGTAGGTGAGGGTTAGGTGGCGGAGTAGAACCCTACGAAACGTCATTCCCGCTTTCGCGGGAATGACGTTTCTGGGGGTTGTTGCCTCGCCAAGATGGTGTTTTGACACAGCCTGTTTCGCGGGAATGACGATTCGTAGGGGCGTGCTTCGGATCGCCCTTCACAAACCATTTTTTGCAACATTGAGGCTCATTCCGAACTTCGCCACCGACCACTCCCCAAACCACAAGCGCTCTTTCCGCTGTCGCGGTATCGTGTTACGCTCCCGGCCATCATCGCCAGCCGGGAGGACCCATGCAGCTCATCGAGCGCTTGTTCAACAAGAAGGACCACGGCGTGGCCGGGTTCCTCGCCCACCCGCAACGGACCGAGCCGGGGCCGGCCCTGCTGCTGATCCACCCCAAGGGCGGATTGACGGACTACATCAAGATCGAGGCGCGCAAGTTCGCCGCCCTGGGCTACAGCACCTTCGCGCCCAACGTCTTCGAGCAATTGGGATATCCGGAGCCCACGCACATTGTGAGCGGCGGCGAGATCCAGGCCAGGACCTCCGACGACCAGTTCGACCAGGCACTCACCGAGAGCTGGCGTTTCCTGCTCTCGCAGCCCCACGTGGACAACAAGCGGGTGGCGGTGAGCGGCTACTGCATGGGCGGGCGGATCGCCATCAACTTCGTCGCGACGACGCCGGAGGTGCGCGCGTTCGTGGGCTACTACCCCACGGTGCGGGACGAGCCTCCCACGGAGATGCGGCCCATCCCGCCCTGGGAGAAGGCCAAGCTCATCCGCTGTCCTTCCATCAATCTCTACGGGGCGGACGACGTGGTCACCAACATCGCGGTCCAGGACAAGATGATGTACGCGTTCCGGGAGAACGGCCAGCCGCTGGAGTGGCATTTCTTCCCGTTCGGCGGACACGGGTTCGTGGACCCGGGCGCGGTGGGCTATCACGCCCACGCCGCGGAGCTGGCCTGGCCCATGGTAGTGGACTTCATGGAGCGCGAACTCCAGTGGGCGCCCGAGCCCTGAGCGTGGTCCCGTGAGCCACCCGTCGCGCCCCGGAACGGCCTCCCGATCCGGAGTCGACACCTGAATACCGGAAAGGAGCCTTCATGGCCCGGTTCGTATCCGACAGCCTTCCCGACGACGCGCTGGCGCTGTTGCGGCCCGGCAACCTGGCCGAAAAGCAGAATCGCGTCGTGCAGATCATCACCACGGACGAGGAAGGCTGGGGCAACGCCGGCATGCTGGGTTATGCCGACATCATCGCCAAGGATGCGCGCAACCTCGACTTGGCGACCTGGGGCGACGGGGAATGCGCGGCGGATCTCAGACGAAACGGCCGCATCACCCTCCTGGTGATCGACGACGACATGGCCTACTACGTCAAAGGGCGTGCCCGGGAGGTCCAGGTCGAAGGGGACCCGCTTACCGACGTGAACGACGCCGGCGGCCATTCCGCCCTGGCCTACTTCCACATCGGCGAACTCCGGGTGTTCGAGGACCGGATTCCCACCGCCCGGGTGCTCGGCGGCGTCACCTTCGAGGGTTCGGAGTCCGAGCAAATGGCGCACGACGCCATCCTGAAGAAGCTCGCGTCCATCTAGCGTCCCCTCCCGTCCATTCTGGAGGCCCGCCCAGCCCGACACGACCGCGAACATGGCCCATCGCGTATCCTTCGGTTTGACCCCGATCCAGACGGGCGTCGACTTCGACCATATCCGTGAGGTAGTGCTCCGGGCGGAGGAGCTGGGCTTCGACTCGGTGTGGCTGAACGACCACTTCTTCACCTCCAGGTTCTTCCATCCGTTGCCGCCGCCAACCGCCCCCTTTTACGAGTCCTGGGTTACGGTCTCCGCGCTGGCGCCCCTGACCCGCCGCGTCCGCATCGGCACCCTCTGCTCCAACGTGTCGTTCCGCAATCCCGCGCTGCTGGCGAAGATGGCCGCGTGCGTGGACGTGATCAGCGGCGGGCGCCTCGAACTCGGGATGGGAGCCGGCTGGTTCGAGGAGGAGCACACCGCCTACGGTTTCGCCTTTCCGGACATGGCGCAGCGCGCGCAGCAGTTGACCGAGGCCGTAGAGATCGTCAAGCGCATGTGGGCCGAGGAGACGGTCACCTTCAACGGCAAATACTTCCGTACCGACAACGCCTATTGCAGCCCCAAGCCGCTGCAAACCCCCCGGCCGCCCATCACCATCGGCGCCCGCGGGTCCCGGACCATGCTGCGGTTGGCGGCACGGTGCGCCGATCGCTGGAACATCCAGACCCCCATCAGCCCGGCGCAGTACCAGCGGAAACTGGAGTTTCTCGAAGCGCACTGCGAGGAGGCGGGGCGCGATCCCGCGGAAATCGACCGCTCGCTGTGGGCCGGCACGATCATCGGCGAGGACCGGGAAGCATACGCCCGCGCCGCCGAGGCCCTGGCGCTGCCGCACACCGCCTACCTGGACGCCCGCATCGCCGGGACCCCGGAGGAGTGCATCCAGCGTATCCAGGGATTCGTGGAGCTTGGCGTCACGGAATTCATCCATTACTTTACCCATGACGAGCTTCGCAGCATCGAGCTCTTCGGAACGCGGGTCATACCCGCGTTCCGGTGACGCGCCGAAACCAGGGAGTCGATCAAGGGAAGGAGAGAGACCCGATGGCACAGGAATCGACAGCACCAACGACCGAACCGGACCTTTCGGCGGACGTCGTCATCATCGGATCGGGCGCAACGGGGCTACCCGCGGCCATCGTGGCGGCGGACGCCGGCGCGTCCGTTCTGGTGGTGGAAGCCAACTACGACGTGGGCGGGCACGCCATCCTGAGCGGCGGCAACGTGCCGCTGGGGGGCGGCACCAGCGTCCAGCGCCAGTACGGCATCGAAGACTCGCCGGACACGGTCTTCGCCGACCTCACGGACTGGTCGGTGGTGCAGGTCAACGGTTCCCCGGACTACCGCTACAGCGACCGCGCCGTGATCCGCGCCTTCGCCGACCATTGCGCGGAGACCTATGAATTCCTGGTAGCCAACGGCGTGAAGTTCAAGGAGGGTCCGCCCGACAGCCGGGGAGCCCACTCCACCGGCAACTCGGCCCACCGAGAGAACCACACCTACTGGGAGCACGGCGCCGGCCTGGCCAGCCCCAACGCCCGGCCCGGCACCGGCCTGGTGCGTCCCCTGGAGAACAGCGCCCGTGAGAAGGGCGTGAAGTTCCTGTTGAACTACAAGATGTCCTCCATCATCCGGGACGGGACCTCCGGGCGGGTCGTCGGGATCACGGCCGAGCACACGCCCACCGTCATGCCCGGCAGCACCGCCCCGCTCCGGAGCTACCGCTCCGACGGCAACATCGACCGCACCGAGCCGAGCCTGACCATACGCGCCCACAAGGCGGTCATCGTCGCCACCGGCGGCAGCACCAGCAACGTCAACTTCCGGCGGATGTTCGACCCCCGGCTCACCGACGTCTACCAGGTCGCCGGCGAACCCTACACCTACCAGGACGGCAGCGGCGAGATTGCCGGCATGGCCGTGGGCGCGTCCCTGTGGGGCCTGGCCAACCAGGTCCTGGAAAACGGCGACAACATCCGCGTGCAGCGCGCCCTGGGCACGCGCTGGAACTACTTCCCTTGGGCGCTGGAAAGCCCGATCTTCCCGCTCGTGCGCGCCGCGGGGCTCGCCGTCAAGGACTGGCACGACCTGATCCTGGTGAACCAGGTGGGCGAGCGCTTCTACGACGAGACCCAGGGCGACTACCCCGAGGGCAACAAGCACAAGGACATCGACCCGTACACGCCCGGAGACCACCGCAACACCCACATCGAGTACGACCCCCACCACTCCAACTTCTTCAACGCCGCGGTGGCCATGAACGCGGGCTCCAAGCCGCCCGACTACTCGGGCGGACCGGTATGGGCCATCTTCGACGCCGACGCCGTGGAACGCGAGGGCTGGAAGGTCACCCCACCCTACGTCGACCCGGACGGCTACTTCTTCACCGCCGACACGCTGGCGGACCTGGCCGCCGCCATCGAGAACCCCTGGCAGGCCGTGCCCATGGGCGGCGCCACACTGGAGGCCACCGTGCGGCGCTACAACAGCTTCGTGGACTCCGGCACGGACGAGGACTTCGGCAAGCCCTCGCCCAAGCACAAGATCGAGAAGCCGCCCTTCTACGCCGCCTGGGGCACCCCCCTGGTCCACGACAGCCGCGCCGGTCTGCGCATCAACGAGAAGTGCCAGGTGCTCGACATGAACGGCGAGATCATCCCCGGCCTCTACTGCGGCGGCGAGTCCGCCGGCGGCTTCAACCAGCACGGCATGGGCCGCTGCACCGTGCAGGGCTTGATCGCGGGCAGGGAGGCGGCGGCGGAAGGATGAGTTGCGCGGCCCTTGACCCGGACGCGTTCCGGGCGAAGGGCGAAAGTTCTACCGGAGGCAAGTTCCATGGCAGCGCCGCGTGACGGCATTCCTGGAGAGGAGTTGGTGGCGGCCGGTGTCGAGGCGCTTCACCGGGGGGAACTCAGCATTGAGGCTTTGCTCGTCGCAGTCGGAGCGCCACGGCTACGGAGCTTGGGGGTCCCGGTGCCGGACGACGCACGCTTGCCGCATTACCCGGAACTTGCTCTTTATCGTGCAGTCGGACAACGCCATCCCGACGATGCGCACTCACAGTACAATGCCCTGATCCGCCGGCTCGTGAGCTTCGAGCACGAACTGGAGCGGCGCCGTTTCTCCGCGGCGAAGCGGTAACATGCTCGGCCTGAACATTTCTTGTCTGTTTCGTCGCGACTGTATATGGTTACGGATGACCAACGGAAAATTCTGAACAAGGCTGCTCGGAACCCTGGAGGGCTCCGGTTCAGTGAATTCGAGAATTTGCTAAGGCAAAGCGGTTGGACTCTCGATCGACAACGTGGCTCCCATCGAATCTGGTATTCGCCCAAGGGCGCCCGGCTGTCGATACAGGCAAGGGGCAACTTGGCCAAGGCGTACCAAGTGAGGCAATTCTTGCAGCGGCATGAAGAGGAATCGAACTATGAAGGGTAGCTTTGACGGTTTCTCCGTCAATCTCTACCAGGACGAAGATGGAGACTGGTTGGCGCACTTGGTGGAAATGCCCGGTATTTCAGCCTTTGCGGATACACCGGATCGGGCCTTGGCAGAACTGGCTGAAGCGTGGGAAGGGACCAAGGAGAGCTACCGGGCGCACAATGAACCGATCCCGGAGGCTCCGGCCCGAAAGGAATACAGCGGTCAGTTCAATGTCAGAATCGACAAACGGCTGCACCGTCGTCTGGCCATGGAGGCGGTCCGGGCCGGCATCAGCATGAACGCCCTTGTGGCTCAGAAACTGGCACGGGAAACGGACAAAACAAACGCCTAAAAGGAGGAACCGTCATGGAAGAAGCCATCATCTCCGCAGACTCGCACGTGATCGAGGTCCCGGACCTCTGGGAGAAGGGCTTGCCGTCGTCCCTGAGGGACCGGGCGCCCAAGGCCTATTTCGACGAAGGGCGTGACGCCTGGATGTTTGGGGGGCCGGACGTGATCCCGCAGGCCGTGGGCGGGCTGTTCATGGCAGGGCAGCGGCCGGAACAGGTGGAGGAGTTTCGCCGGGCCGGCTTCTCGGTGGCGCGGCCGGGGGGCTGGGACCCGGTGGAGCGGGTCAAGGACATGGCCATCGACGGCGTGTCGGGCGAGGTGCTCTACCCGAGCCTCGGACTCGGGTTCTTCTGCGTCGACGACGTGAAGCTGCAGGAAGGCCTGTTCCGCACCTACAACGACTGGCTCATCGAGTACTGCCAGGGAGCGCCCGACCGGCTCTTCGGCATCGCGCTGATCTCCGCCTTCGACATGGACCACGCGGTGGCCGAGATGGAACGCTGCCGGAAGGCCGGAATGCTCGGCACCCTGATCTGGCAGGTGCCCCACCCCGACCTGCCGTTCACGTCGGACCACTACGAGCGCTACTGGGCGGCCTCGCAAGACCTCGACATGCCCGTGCACCTGCACATCCTCACGGGCTTCGGCGACAGCATGCACCGCCAGACGTCCACGGGCATGAAGCGCTACCGCATCGGCGTGGAGCAGACGCGCGAGATCGAGGACGCGCTCTTCGACATCATCTTCTCTGGCGTGCTCGAGCGCTATCCCAAGCTCAAGGTCGTGTCGGTGGAGAACGAGATCGGCTGGATGCCCTTCTGGCTCGGCCAGTGCGACAAGAACTTCCGGCGCCACCGCCACGCCCAGCCCCTGTCCATCGACAAGCTGCCCAGCGAGTACTTCAACCGGCAGGTCTACGCGACTTTCTTCAACGACCACATCGGCGGCCGGCTGTTCTCCTGGTGGGGCTCCGACAACTGCATGTGGTCCAACGACTACCCGCACCAGAACTCGACTTGGCCCAACTCACGCGACGTCATCGCACGCGACATGGACGGCCTCGACGCCGGCGACCGCACCAAGCTGCTCAACACCAACGTGGCACGGCTCTACAACCTGAACGTGTCGCCGCTGGCCCATGTGGCGGCGTAACAGTTAGCCCGACTTCGCCAACTGGGCGTTGATCTTGTCGATTTTCATATTTTTCGGTGAGGTAAGTGGTTGAAATCAAGGAGTTCAGTGCACGAGATGGTCCCCGAAGTGCGCTGTAGTGCCGACCTACCCTATTGATTTTCCC
>JAJEAI010000010.1 GCA_022824205.1 Candidatus Binatia bacterium | reverse complement strand
GGGAAAATCAATAGGGTAGGTCGGCACTACAGCGCACTTCGGGGACCATCTCGTGCACTGAACTCCTTGATTTCAACCACTTACCTCACCGAAAAATATGAAAATCGACAAGATCAACGCCCAGTTGGCGAAGTCGGGCTACCGCCAGCAGCGACAGCCTGCCGGCGATGCGCCCCAGCCACTCGTCCAGCACGTCGATCATCTTGTACGCTACGCCGGAATGGAACATCACCGCGCCCATGAGGATGAACATGGGCACGGGCACCAGCACGAAGGTGGAAATGGAGCTGTCGATGCTGAGGACGAGCTGCTGCAGGCCGATGGCGCCGCCCCAGAACACGTAGACGCCGATGATGTTCACCAGCGTGAAGGCGAAGGCCACCGGCAGCCCGATGAGCAGCAGCATGGTCAGGCCGCCGAAGAAGAAGAGCATGTAGGCCCACCACTCCACGAACGCTTACCTCAATGGCCGGGGCCGGCGGCGGCCGGCGCTCCGTCGTCGAGGGCGCGCCGGGCCCGTCTCATGAACTGGAAAGAGAGGAGAAAGCAGCCCAGCGGGATCACGCCCAGGTTGATCACCCGTGGGATCTCGATCTCGGCCGGGATGAGGATGCCCCGCTGCCAGGACGTTACGGCTTCGACGGTGCCGTACCAGGCGACCACGAGGCAGATCAACGCGCCGACGACGGAGTTGGCGCAGGTCAGCCAGCGGCGGGTCGCGGGCGTGAGGCGGGTGACCAGGAGGTCGATGGTGACGTGCTCTTCACGCCGGAGCACCCAGGCCGCGCCCAGGAAGGCGATGTAGAGGAGCAGCGTGCCGCTGATCTGGTCGACCCCCAAAAGGCCCTCCCGGAGACCGTAACGGAAGAAGACCTTGATGGAGGTCAGAAGCATGACGGCCACCAAGAGGGCGCCGGACAGCGCCGCGCCGGCATCCAGGAGCCGGTCGAAGACGCGGATGATTTTCTTGCCGGCCGTCATGCAGGGGTGTGAATCGTCAGTTGTATCCCATCAGCTTCCTGGCCGTGGCGTAGTCTTCCGCGCTCATCACGGTCTTGAAGTGCGCCCAGAGAGCCTCGTTGGAGGTCTTGGCCCAGTTTTTCGCCTCGGCGTCCGAGAACCGGATGACCTTCATCCCGGCTTTCTTCATGGCGGCCAACTGGTAGGCCTGGTGCGCGGACATCCACCCGGCGGACCACTGCTGGACCGGCGCCACGGAATCCAGCATGGCGTTTTGTACGTCCTTGGACAGGCTGTTCCACTTCTTCAGGTTCACCGCGATGCCGATCCCGTCCCGGTACAGCGGATGGCCGATGAGGTACTTGGTCACCTTGTGCCAGCCGAAGTTGGTGAAGCCGTCGTAGTAGGGCCACGTGAACCCTTCCACCGTGCCTCTCTCCAGCGCGAGGTAGACTTCCGAAGGCGGCAGGGTCACCGGCTCCGCGCCCACCGCCTTGACGAAGAAGCGGGTGAGCGGCGGCACCCGGATTTTCATGCCCTTCAGGTCCGCCGGGCTCGAAACTTCCTTCTGCGTGGACATGAAGTGGTTGCCGGTATTCCGGTCGCCCGAGAAGGCGCCCAGGTAGCGGACCCCTTTCTTCTCGTACATCTTCACCATGAAGTCGTGCAGCGCGTTGCCCGGCCCGCCGTCCGGAGGCTCCATGGACGACAGCTCGGTCACGTATCCCGGCTTGACCACGCCGGCCCAGTAGTTCAGCGCGCCGTACCAGACGTCGAACACGCCTCGCACCAGCGCCTCGGGCTGGTCGAAGGTCGGCACCACCTCCCGCGCGCCCTTGAAGTTGATGACGACCTTGCCGTTGGCGCGCCGGTTCACTTCTTCCATGTAGCGGATGCCGACATCGGCGGCGGAAGAGACGCCCGGCGGCCAGGAGCCCACCATGTTGAGCTTCGTCTGGGCCGATGCCGTTCCGGCCAGCCAGAGCAGGGCCAGCACGGCCACGACGAACACACCGATCGAGGGGTTTCGCTTCATCTTCGCTCCTCCTCTCGGGGACACCCCGTGCACAGGCGTCCGCAACGCTTATCCCGGGAACTCGCCCGTTCCCTCCGAGGCCCGGCCCGATTAGACGCTTTTGCCGGAAACCTGTCAACACGTTTCGGCGGCCCGGGAGGCGCTGTTTCGAGAGCTGAAGATTCAGGTGCGGAACATGGCAGGCACGTAACGCGGTACCCCGATGGCATCCATGAACCGTTGTTTCATCATGGGCGGGTTCATGGGAAACGCCGGCTTCACGGGCGGTATGTCCGGCTCCGTGGCCAGGACCAGGAGCGTGGGCCCTTCATCCGCCAGGGCCGGCGGCAGGAGCGTCCGGAAAGTATCGAGGGAGCCGACCTTCTCCGTTCCGTCGATGCCGGCGGAACGGGCCAGGGCTGCCAGGTCCAGCTCCGTACTGGTCAGCGGCTGGCCGCCGGAGGCGGCGTGGATGTTGTTGTTCACCAGAAGGATGGTGAGGTTTCGGGGCGCGACGGACCCCACGGTGATCAGGGTTCCCAGGTGCATCATCAAGCCGCCGTCGCCTTCCACGGCCACCACCCTTCTCCGGGGTTGGGAAACGGCCAGACCCAGAGCGAGCGGCAAAGCCAGTCCCATGGCGTCTTCGAGGTAGAAGTTCTCCGCGCGGTCGCAGACGTTGGACCAAACGTAGGAAGCGTTGCCCAGGGAGGTGACCACCAGCGTCTCGTTCGACACGCAGTCGGCGAGAACGCGGTAGTAGGCTTCGCGCGTGGGCCTGGATTCGCTCACCAGCGGATGTCCTCGCCGTCCAGCAGCAGCACGAAGGGCGCCGAGCCTTCCTCCGCGAAGGTGGCTGCCCGCTCCACCTGCGCGCCGATGGGCAGGTCCGCCTCGGCCACGGAATAGGAGACGCCGTAGGCCCGCAGCACCGGCTCCGTCGCCCGCCCCTTGGGGATGTGGTAGAAGACCGGGTCCCGCGGCGACCCGCGGTAGGAGGCCAGGATCAGAACCGGGAACTGGTAGCGCTGGGCCAGGCACACCATGCCCGCACCCGTGGTGAGAAGCCCGACGTTCTGGATCAGCAGAACCGTGCGCGCCCCGCCCAGCCGCGCGCCGCAGGAGATGGAGAGGGCCTCCTCCTCGTGGGTGGCCCGGATGAGGGTCATGTCGGGGTCCTCGTCGATCCTGTCCATGAAGACCCCGATCCAGCTATCGGGAACCGAAACCACGACGCTGACGCCGGCCCGCTTCAGGGCGGCCAGCAACTCGCTCGGGCGGTGGGAAGTTTCCTCGTTCATGGGATCCATTGCCGCACCGGATCATATCCAACGCCCTTACGGATCACAACACCGAACTGTTATGAAGGCGGTTGAAGGCCGGCGTCGAGAGCTCCATGCGCATATTCGCCATATCCGACGTTCACGTGGACTACCCCCAGAACATGGCCCTGATACAGGGCCTTTCCGGTCGGGAATACCGCGGTGACACCCTGTTGCTGGCGGGGGACGTGTCCGACGACCTTGCCAGGCTGGCACGGGTTCTTGGAACCCTCCGCGAACGCTTCGCCCACGTCTTCTTCGTGCCCGGCAACCACGAGCTCTGGGTGCGTCGCGAAGAGCAGGGAGACTCCGTGGCCAAGTTCGGCCAGATCGTGCGTTTGTGCGCCGAACTCGACGTGGCCACGAGTCCCGCCAAGGTGACCTCCGGTCCCGCCGATCCCGGAGCCTGGGTGGTGCCGCTGTTCTCCTGGTACGTGAAGCCGGAGCAGGGCGGCGCCAGCCTGTACGTCCCCAGGGAACGCGATGACCCGAGCCTCTCCATGTGGGCCGATGAAGTGCTCACCCGGTGGCCGGAGCCGCTATCGGTCGCGGACTACTTCCTCGACATGAACGAGCCCCACCTCGGCCGGCCATACGACGCGCCGGTGCTGTCGTTCAGCCACTTCCTGCCCAGGCGGGAGGTGATGTTCCGCGCGCCGGCCGCGCCACCCGCGCGCGCCGGCCGCGCCATACGGTTCAACTTCAGCCGTGTCGCCGGCAGCACGCGGATCGAGGCCCAACTCCGCGCGTTGGGCTCGGCCGTCCACGTCCACGGCCACCAGCACCGCAACCGCGACCGGGTCATCGACGGCGTGCGCTACGTCTCCAACTGCCTGGGTTATCCGCCGGAGCGCGCCCGCGGCGAGATCGGCGAGTCGTGCGGCAGTCTCAAGCTGGTGTGGGACTCGGGTTCGAAGTCGGGTTAGTTAGCCTCAATGTTGCAAAAAGGGTTTGTGAACAGCAATCCGAAGCACGCCCTACGAATCGTCATTCCCGCGAAAGCGGGAATCCATGGGTGGGGAGGAGCCAACTGGCCGGTGTTCCCGCCCACCGCCGCCTGGATTCCCGCTTTCGCGGGAATGACGATTCGTAGGTTTCTACTCCGCCGCCTAACCCAAGTTTAACAGGGGTAATCGAGAATCATTATAAATCGCGGGGTTAGCGGGGCGATTTTGGCCTTCTGGCACTACATTCCGGTATTTTAAGATAATATAGGGAGTTCAGACGGTCAATTTCTTGGTCCCGCCAGGAGCGGGATTGAGGCTTAGGGCGTTGTAGATTTGGAGTTGAGGGGGTTCGGCCCGGGTGGCCTTGCGGACGTGGAGGGTGCGGCCGTCCTTGCGGCGGAAGGTGGCGGTGACCCGGTGTTGGGCGTGGAGTATGCGGCGCAAGGTGGTCCAACTATCGTTCTGGCCCGAGGCGGCGAGGCGACGGCGGATAATCTGGACGAGTTGGTAGGCG
>JAJEAI010000202.1 GCA_022824205.1 Candidatus Binatia bacterium | reverse complement strand
TCGGTTCGCCTCACCAGGGTCATCACCGGCCCTACAAAAACCCTCTGCGGACCAGAATTGAACCCCTATGGCGCCTCCTGCCCCGCTGATACCCTCTTCCCTACGCCGCAAACCCGCCTTGGTGAAATATCCGGGCTAGCAGGCGTTCGGTGGCCCGGAGCAACTCCTCGCGCTTGCGCGCCCGCTCGGCCTGAAGCAACGGATTGCGGCACACCATCAGGCGCTCACCGCTCTGGTGGCCACCAACCACAGCGGTGGCAAGAACAGCCAGACAATAGCCATCCTGCTACCCGTATCGTTCCCCTCGACCAGCTCGTTGCCGTCCAAGCGCCGCTCGGCGTAGTCGAATGGCCAGCGACAATCCGGCATATCGAGCCGACGCTGACTGAAATGATCAAGCCGTCGATTGCTCAGCCTTGCCGTTAGGCCGGACGAGCAGTTCCCGGCGTATGTCTTCAGCAATCTCCTCGACTTCCCTGGCTACCCTCGGCTCCAACCCGAGTTCCCGCTCCAGCGCCGTCCTCAGCGGAAGCAGGAGATCGCCGGCGGGCGACCACTTGATCAGGTCGCACATCTTCTCCGGGCCAACGCCCGCCGCGAGATCGGCCAGGGCCACCAGCACCTCCCTCGGCAACATGTTCAGTTCGGGCAGGATCGACAACGCCCTCTCGACATCCTCGGCGCATGCTTCGCGGTTGCCTTCCGCCAGACGCGCCCGTGCCCGGACAAAATGGCCCTGCAGCCTGCTGTCCGGAATTCCCGCCCGCCCCGGCAGCAGCGCACGGTCGAGAAACGCGACGGCGTCCCTTGCCCGGCCTTCGGACAATTCGTGCTGTGCCCGCCCACACAACGCCGATTCCGCCGCATCGCGAAGCGGCGGTACATCGCTCGCCTCGAAGCGCCGGACGACCTCGTCCCACGCCGCGAACCCCTCCTCGGTCCGGTCCAGTGCCACCAGGAGCGCACCCTTGTTGACGAGAGTTTTCGCGACCGCCTCAATGTTGTAGGGCTCGTCGCCGCTCCCGAACCGCTGGAGCGCCTCGTCACAGACCTCAAGGGCCTCATCCGGCCGGTTCAACGAGCCCAGCACCACCACGCTGTTGAGGACCGCTGTCGCAATCTCCTCGTGATACAGACGTGAACCATCCTCCCCGAACCGACGCACGACGTCGCTCCATACCCCGACCGCGTCCTCCGCCCGGTTCATATGGACCAGCGTCGTACCTTTGCTGACGAGGGCCGAGGCAACGTGCTTCGAAATTTCCGGCTCGTCGCTATTTCCGAAACGCCGTTCGACCTCGTCCCAGACCGCCAGCGCCTCTTCGTTCCTGTGCGCAGTAACGAGCACGATGCCCTAGTTGAGAAGAATCCCTGCAACCGCATCGACAACTGCCGGCACGTTACTTTCCCCGAAGCGATCCACCGCCCGATCGCAGGTTGCGAGTGCCTCTTCCGTCCGGTTCAGTTCGAACAGGTCGGCACATCTCTGCACGAACGACCTGGCGACCAGCGCGACCCACTCCGGCACGTCGCTGGTCCCGAAGCGGTCTTCGACCTGCTGCCAGACCGCGAGCGCCTCTTCGTAACGACCCGACTGTTCGAGGAACGCCCCCCTGTTCGTCTGGGCATTCGAAACCATGGCAAGTATCCCAGGCCGGTTGTCGCCCTCGAAGCGTTCCGCCACGTTGCCCCAAAGCTGCAACGCTTCCTCGGACCTCCCCGCGTTGTGCAGTACTGCCGCCCTGTTCATCAGCGCGTTGCAATACGGTTCTGCCGCCTCCAGCAAACCTCCCGCATCGAAGCCCCTGATCGCTTCTTCCCACGACGAGAGCGCTTCCGTTTCCCGCTTCAGCGCGGCCAGCACGTTGCCTCTGTTGGCGAAACAGCGCGCTATCACTTCTCGAAGGATCGGCGCATCGCTTCCCTTGTAGCTCTGCACGACTCCGTCGAACGCGGTTAGCGCCTCCTCCAACCGGCCCGACTGCATGAGCGCCGTGCCCACGTTCGCAAGCGCCGAGGCCACCTGCTCGACGATTCTGAGAGAGTCGCTCCTCCCGAAACGCTCCACCACAGCACCCCAGGCGTCTATCGCCTCATCGATGCGGTTCAGCGCGATCAGCGCGTGACCCCGTCCGACCATCGCCGCCGCCAATTCACCGTGAAGCACCGACGAACCGGTCTTGCCGACGCGGTCCAGCACTTCGTCGCAGGCCTCCAGGACTTCCCCGTGCCGGTTCAACGTGTTTAGCGCGACCGCCCTCCCGATTAGCGCGTTCACCACCAGCGCTTCTAGCGCCGGCACCCGGCTCTTGCCGAACCGTCGCGTGACCTCGTTCCAGGCTGCAAGCGCATCCGTGTGGCGGTTCATGTTGCTGAACATTCCACCCTTGCCGGCGAGCGCCGTCGCCACCGCCAGTGGGTGGCCTTCCCCGTGGTCCGGCCCGAATCGCTGCACCACGTCGTCCAGCACGGCCAGCGCTTCGTCCGCTCTTCCCAGACCGCCCAACGCCTTTCCCTTGTTGACGAGCGCCAGCGGCACCTGTTCACGATCCGCGGGCGCATCGCTCTCCCCGAACCTCCGGATAACGTCGTCCCAGACCGCCACAGCGTCCTGCAACCGACCGCTTTCCGCGAGCGCCAGCGCTTTACCCAACAGCTCCCTCACGGCCGACGGTGCCGGGGATGCTGCAGAAAACTCGCTGGGCGCATACGCAAGGGCAGGCGACGCAAGGGAAATCAACTCGTCGCGGTGCGCTTCAAGGGACGGCAGTCCGACAAGCCGCTCGAAGGCCATCCGGTAGATCGCCAACGCACCGCCGTCGAACCCCAGCGCTTCCCGCACCATGCGGGCGCCAAACTCTCTCAACTCGTCGGTGGAATAGTAGGCCTCCATGAAGCGGATCAGCGCATCGATAAGCGGCGCCGGTCCGCGCGCCCGGCGCATCAGGTAGTAGATGTTGTAGAGCCGCTCGGTCAGGTAATAGAGCTTGCGCCGCGCGGTGCCGCCACTCCCCTCCACCGCGCCCCGATCGACCAGACGGGCAAGCTGGGCGCTGCATTTACTGGTCCCGAGCCTGGCCCGGTCCGCGATCTCGCGCGCATTCGATGGTTTCCAGAGATCAGCAAGGGCAAGATACACCTTTCGCTCCTGCGCCGGGAGCGCATCGAGGTGACTCTTGAAATACTCGGTATGGTCATCGACCAGATCCAGGAGATCGGCCATCAGCTCGCCGAACGACCGATTCGCGCCGAACCGGGCTACGATCGTCAACAACCTGGGACTGCCGCCGGTCAGAATTCGCAATGCCTGGATCGTCTTCTGCGCCCGCGCCTGCCCCGACACCGTCTGCCACAAGAGCGCGCAGCCTTCCGTGTCGAGCGGTTGCAATTGAATTACCCGGAACAGCTCGTAAAGCCCCTCCTTCGGATCGTCCATTTGGTCGAACCGGCTGGTCGCGCTCGCCAGCAAAACGATCCGCGGTTCGGTCTGCAGCACCTTCCGCAGCCGCCAACCCGCCTCGTCGTCGCCCATGTCCCTGAACATCATGTTCAGGTTCTCGACAATCAGCACGAGGCGCTTCTCTTCCCGATCAGCAAAGTCCTGCAGCACCCCGAGGCACCGGTCCTCCAGCGTCCGGTCGTCATGGATAGTGCGCAGCTCCTCGAAGGTGAGGTGCAGGTCGACGTCTCCATCCCGGCGCGGCACCTGGCCCGCCAGCCGGGAAACGCATTCGAGCCAGAACTCGCCGGCTGTCGAAACCTCGTAGCTTTCCTCCGCGAATACGATGGGGAAGAAGCGCGCCGAAAGATCGGCATCGCGTAGCACCTCCGCAGCGACCCGCAGCAGCAGGATCGTCTTTCCGCTGCCGCGCGGCCCGATCACGATCTGATGGGTGTTTGCGCTGCTCGAGCATTCGCGCATTACCTCGATCAGGGATTCGTACTCAACCGTCCGGACGCAGAAGATCGCGACCAACTCGTCGACGGAGAGAAAGCCCGGATTGTATTTTCTGGCGGTCACAGCCATCGGCCCGACTCCCGTTCTCAGCGCCGCCGGTCGAACACGGGCACGAACTTCTGCCCGTAGTGCCCACGCCACCAGTCCTCGAGCAGACCGGAAACGAACCGGTATCCGCCGTCCCCGGGTTCGAGGTAGCCGTCGTGCTGCAGCACATGCAGAACATGGTCCACCGAGGGAGCGCCATCTTCGTCGTGTCCCTCCCGCCTCAAGAACAAGTTGCGGTACCGGTCAATCGTTTCAGTGTCAAGTTCGCCGTCGACTGCTGTTGCCGTCAGGATCTCCAGCGCGACGGTATACCCCGCTCTCCCGAGGACCATCTCCAGCCGGCCCTCGTAATGCTGCAGGTCGACCTGCCCCCGGACACCCTGCATCTCCCGCACATAGACCCACTCGACATCGTCCAGCGAGGCGTCTCTCCGCCCGGCGCGCCGCAAGTGATCGTGCATCCTGTCGAAGAACATCTGGACATGGTGCGGGATGCAGCAACGCAGCCTGCGGCATATGTCCCGGCTGTGCCTCCGGCCCAAGACCGACTTCGTAGGACCCAGCAAGTGCCTCCAGGCAGGAAACAGCCGTTTCCTCGCTCCATGGTTTCAGGTCGTAGGGGGAAAAGATGTTTGCCTGAGCGCTGAGCCCGGCCTCCTCAAGCAGCGGCTCGAGGCTCACGCTGCCCGACAGGATCAGCGTAACCCGGTCGCGGTGCGACTGCCCCATCTTGCGCAGCCAGCTCAGGAACGCGTCCGCCTTCCGCTTCCCCTCTGGCGTCATGCGCCCCGTCTGGTCTTTCAGCAACCGGTTTACGAGTATCGGCAACTCGTCGATCGCGAGCACGACAGGCCGGCCGCTCTCCGCCAGGGCGGCAAAGATCGCATCCCCTCTTTGCGGCCAATTGCCCGCATCGATCCCGGCGCGCAGCTTCACCTTCAGATCAGCAACCGACAGTTCCTCGATCCGGCCGCCGGCGCTCCTCACCAGATTCGCGAAGCCGGTCATGATTCGATCCCACGCCGCACGCACCAGCTTCGTCTGGACTCCGATTTCCGCTATCACATCGGCTGGATCGGTGGCTGCCTCCAGATCGACGAAGACGACCTCGAAGTCTCTTGTTTCGGCCAGCCGTCGCTGCAGCTCTCGGACAAGGCTCGTCTTGCCCATCCGTCGCTGCGCGGTCAGCAGGGTGTGGGTTCCTTCCCGCACCCGCTCTTCCAGCGCTTTGAGCTCTGTCGTGCGGTCGAAGAAGTTCTCTCCGACGACCCAGTTGCTGCCGCCTTTTCGAATCATGGCTATATTCCAACGATATGGCTGGAAACAACACAGTTGGCAACAGGATCGTTGTCAACCTCGACGGATTGGTGCAGTCCATCAAGTCCGGTTACTTGGCGCTGTTTTCGCTGTTCGGAGCGACAGGCGCATATGACTACGTTGGAGGCAGGGCACTGGCGGACGGCAGACGCTTGCTCCTGGACCCCGTTCGCTACGCCAATCAAGAGGCCGGGAAGTACGTGCAACCCGTTCCCAAGGACAAGAGGATCGCGCCCGAGGGTCAGCGCGAGCCGGACATCATGCTGGTGAGCGAACCTCACGCATGCTGGATCGTCAGGGTACGCGACCATTTGGTCTATCTTCCTTTAGCGTTAGACGAGAGCGGCGATGAAAGCGCGCCGCTTTCGGATTGGTAGCATCCGGGGCGGAAGCACGATTACTCGATCGGGAAGGCATGGCTGAAAGGGGGAGAGCTTCTCGCCCGGGTCGGGGAAGCTGTCCAGGCGATTTCCACAGGCCGCGCGAATGACAGGGCGGCGCGTTCGCCGTCGCGTAGTGGACAAAGCCGTCGAAGACGATAAGCAGAGTGCTTCACCATGAACCGAGACCACGGCGCGACGTGGACAGGATTTGGAATCCGCCGGGAACCTCTCGGCACACGGTGAAGGCGGTCGATCATCGGCTGGCCTCCGTAGCGGGCGGTGTCATTCTGTGAGACGACATCTGTCAAGGGGGCTTGTCCACCTTCCGGGGCTACGCGGTGAGGACATCGCGGATCAGATCAGCGATGGCGCGGGTATCGATTCCACCATGTTCGTCGTCGCGCGTGACGATCAGCGTGCCCGCCTCGCCGCGGCCTTCGTCATGCGGAAGGATATGGGCTTCGCGATAGGCAAGCAGTTTGCGGGTCCAGCGAGCCGCGTAGTCGGGGTTGTGGAGCAAGCCGAGGTGCTCCCAGTAGTAGCGCTCGCCCGTGTTGTCATCCACGATCGTGAAGTCCGGGTATCGCGTCCTGCCGTCGGGCAGGGCCAGCGGGGTCTCGTACTCGTAGCGGTCGATGCCCTGGGCAAGAAGCTCGTTGGGTATCGACGAAATCGACGAACGGTCGACCGCTCCCGATCGGGGGCAGCTGGCGTGGGTCGCCCGCGAGGACCAAGCGATCGACACCGCTCAGCGCGTCGAGCAATGCAGCGAGCTGTTCTTCGGTGAGCATGGAGCATTCGTCGACGATCACAGTCCTGTAATCGCGGCAACGATCCGGACTGCGGGTGACAATGTATCGGCCGGATCGGCCGGTCTCCGTGTCGTAGCGGTCGCCATCGCGCATCAGGAACTGTGCGATCGTGAGCCCGCCCCTCATTTCCGTCTTGGTTTCGAGCTGGACGCGGGCCTTTCCGGTGGGGGCGAGAAGCAACACGCCGCCAGCAGCGACATCATCCAGCTTGCAGAGCATCTTGAGTAGCGTCGTCTTTCCCGTGCCGGCGGCGCCAATGAGCACGGAGAGTCGGGAGGCGAATATCTCTTCGAGTGCGGCAGCCTTCTCGCGACGGGCTTGAATTTCGTTTTCCGCGTCATCGTGGTCCCGGGCAAGTTCGCGAAGGATACGGTCCACGACGGCGGGAAAATCATGATTGCCGCGATGGCGTTGGCTCCTTGGTCCCGAGCGCTTGCGTACGGTGCGGCGGACAAGGTCGGCTGTGTCGACGAAGCGCTGAAGCTGATAGGCAAGGCGGTCGCCCGCCATCTCGACCGGCTCGACGACACCTTGCAGCAGTTCACCGAGGCCGGTGAGGACCTCGGGCCCTACTGGACAGTCGGTCTCCAGTGGCATGTTGTCGATGAACGTCGACAGTAACGGACGCGGCAATAGCGTGTGACCCCGTTCGGCGCCCTGTTCGAGTGCAGCGACCACAAGTGCGCGTGCTCGACGTGGATCGACCTTATCCGTGAGGCGCGAACGGTCGGGCAGAGGGTGTTCCTTCAATACCGCGGTGCCCGGCAGCATGCCACGGTCGATGATGGTCACCGGGATCGCATCGACAGACGCGCGGTCGAGCTCATAGAGCAGGTACGGGTTCTCGATGAGTGACGTATCGTCGATGCCACGCGGCTTGTCGTCGGCATTGAAGAACCGTTTCACCTGATCGGAGTTCAAGGAAAACCGGCTGAGTAGCTTCAGCAATTCCTTTCGTTCCGCGGTCATGGCATCCCAGGCACGGGCAAAGCCTTTCCCGAAGTGATCCTTGACGATCCCGGATGCGGTGTGAGGAGCCTGGATTACCCGTTCGAACGCCGGCCACGGATCGATGTTGCCGTTAGCGCTTCCCTGCGCGCACTGATCGGCAATTTCGTAGGCAATGAGGTTGCCGCGGTCGCCAAGGAACGCTGTCAGTGCTGAACCGAAGCCGGGGAAGGGTCCCCGCATGCGCCACAGACGGTTGAGTTGCTGGTCGAGCCATGCGGAAACCTGCTCCCACGGCCCGGGAAGTATCTCCTGAATTTTCTCCAGAGCGCGAAGGCAGCTCAGGACCGAAGCGATGGCTTCGTCGTGCGGCACGTGTTCCGAGCCGTATGAGAAGCTCCAGAACGCGTCGTCCGGAGCGAACGCCAGGAACTGTTCGGGGTCAACCCCTTTCTCCAGCGCAAGGTCGGACAACTCGCGATAGGGAAAGAGGAATCCGTCCGCAAAGCCCGGTCGAATGGAGTGCTCGACGTTGCGTTCCCAGAGAACGCTGCGATGAGGAGGGTTCCTGGTTGCGTACTGGTATTCTACATGCTCGTCGACTTCTCTCACCAGACCCACGCCCACGATGACGCGGCCTGCGGAAGCGGACAGGAGCGTGTCTTTCGCGTAGAAAAAGCAGAGCGATTCCTCGGGGCGAATGGCGCTGAAGAACGTGTCGAGCATGACGAGCTGGTTGGAGCGGTCCTGGAGCCAGGAGGTGGCGAATCCGAGGTCAGGCTCGCGATCGGGTTGGAACCCGAGGTCGTACCGTTCGACAAGTTCGGCGCTCTCTTCGACCAGCATCCAGCGATAGGGCAGGCATGCAGCGCTGTAGGGGCGCATCGTGAACGGTGTCGCAAGGAAGTGACCATGCGATTCCGAGTTGCGCTCGACGTAGGGGTGCCGCTTGCTGAGGGTGACGGGGAACGGCGCCATGAAGTTTGCACGCTCGGAGATGCACGGAGGAAGCTGGTCGGCAGACAAATCCGAGAAGGACTGGCCGGCGACGCTCTCCTCGGCCGCGTCGTCCTTGCTCTCTGAGATTCTGGGCAACACGCGACAAGCCGTATTGGCGGCGGGCCTGTTGCAGACGGTTCCGGCCCATCCGGCGTCGTGCCACGGCACGCGGATGGACAGGTGTTGGACTGGAAGGCGGCGCGCTCCTGCAATCATGAGCAATTTCTCCGGTGAACTCGCGGCGAATGGGCAACAAGCGATGGGGGGATATCGGTACAGATACACGTAGCAGCTGTCAATGGCAAAAGTTGCGAACCGGCTATGCGGTTGGAGCGTCCGGGTCGGGCACGATGTGGGAGATGAACTCGCGGATTTCCTGGACTTCGTCCTACCCTCCGTCGGCGATGAGCCTGCGTGCGATGGCCTGGGCTGCGAACAGGGAGGCTCTGGCCACTTTGATTTCGGCTTTGGTGCCGGGCCATTGGCTTCGATCGAGAGTGTCTGGCGAGGCCGACGACTCGGCGTGTCCGGATTTTCGCGAACATCCTGCGTGACGAAGTCGGGGTGATCGCCGACCAGCCTGTCATCGCATCCATTCCGCCCTTACTGGAACGCGTGCCGATCGAGCGCTTCAAGGCGTTCTTTGAGTTGAAGTGCGTTCAATTCCATCATCCGCTCAAAGAGGTCGAGCCCCTGTGTCCTGGTTTCAGGCAGTAGGTGAAGCGTGAGGGCAATATCGGCTAGATCGCCGGCAATGCCCGGCAAGGAAGTGCGGAAATCACTCACGGCCGAGCCGGCGGCGCCCAACAGGATTCTTGCTACCTCGTAGACCAGCTTTGGATTCCATCCCTCACGCAACAGTCCCTTCATGCCGACGACAAGGAACCTTTCGCTCCTGACGAGAATTGATGGGCGTTCCAACAGAGCCTCCAAGAGGCTGCGTGTATGGTCGTCGGCGGGCAAGGCACGTGACACGCAGGGAGGACCGATTTGTTCCGGGAACAAATGGCCGGTGTCCAGGGCGTGAACGTCGAAGAAGAGGTCGTCATCGCTGAGCCAGTGTCCCAACCGGTCGAATAAACGGCCGGCATGTCCGGCTGCATCGCTGTGGCGGTAGCTTATGAAGATCGATGGGGTCACAGGTTCACTATCCTGACACAAAATAACAAACCCCCGAAAACTCCGACGTTTTCAGGGGCTTGGATGGATGCGGGGGGTGGATTTGAACCACCGACCTCAAGGTTATGAGCCTTGCGAGCTACCGGGCTGCTCCACCCCGCAGGATGGTTTGTAGCCCGTGGGCGGGGTTGTGTCAACTGTGTGACGTGAGCCGGGCCGTGCTCAGGCCCTTGGGAACTTCTCCTGAAGTTGTTTGAGCACCACCTCCGGGACGAAAGCGGCGACGTCGCCGCCCAGCCCGCACACCTCCTTCACCAGGCGGGAGCTGATGTAGAAAGACGATTCGCTGGTCATCATGAAGAAGGTCTCGATGTTGGGCTTGAGGCGGCGGTTCATGGTGGCCATCTGGAACTCGTACTCGAAATCGGACACGGCCCGGAGTCCCCGGATGACCACCTTGGCGGATACCCGTTCGGCATAGTCCACCAGCAGACCCTGGAAGCTGTCCACCCGCACCCGCTCCTCGGACTCGAAGACGTTTCGCACCATGGCCATGCGGTCTTCCACCGAGAAGAGCGCGCCGCCCTTCTCCTGGTTGTAGGCGATGGCGATGATGACTTGGTCGAAGATCCGGAGCGTGCGCCTCACCAGGTCCAGGTGGCCGTTGGTGATGGGGTCGAAAGACCCGGGGTAGACCGCAATGCTGATTTCCGCCATGTGAAGACCCGTCCCCTGGCCGTCCCGGCCGCCTAGTGTTCCGTCCGCTGGTGATCGAGCTCGAAGAAGGAAAGCACCGTGTCGCCGTAGCGCCGGTGATCACGGCGTATCAACGCGCCGTACCTTTCCTCGACTCTCTCCCGCATGCTGTGCTCCGCCACGGCGACGCCCTCCGGACGGAGCGTGCCGGCCCTGGCGATGGCCGCCAGCGTGTTCCCGACCCAACCGCCGTCATACGGAGGGTCGAGGAAGATCGCGTCGTACGCCAAGCCCTCGTCCGCCAGCCGGCTCAACGCCTTCCCTACCGGGTGCGTCCATATCCGCGCCCGGTCCGTGAAACCCAGCGCGTCGACGTTGCGCTGGATCAGCTTCGCCGCCGCCGCCGATGTGTCCACCAGCAACGCGGACTCGGCCCCCCGGCTGAGAGCCTCCAACGACAGGCTGCCGCTGCCGGCGAACAGGTCCAACACGCGCATTCCGGCGAGATCGCGCGGGAGGATGTTGAACAACGCCTCCCGCACGCGGTCGGTGGTCGGGCGGATGGCGCCTCCCTTGGGGGGCGCTATTCTTCGGCCGCGCGCGCTGCCGCCGATAATACGCATGTCAAGCGGCGGGCTTGAACCCGCTCCGCCCTGTCGTCGCCGCGTGCCGGTGCCAGCTCCCGCATCCCGCGCGGACGAACCGCCGGACGGGAGGCTACCCCGGCAACAGGATGACCTTGCCGAACTGCTGTCCGGTTTCCAGCCGGGTCTGTGCCGCGGCCGCCTCGGCCAGGGGGAAGCTCCGGTCGATGACCGGCTCGACCTTCGCGGCCTCCACGAAGCGCAGCACCTGCTCGAACTCCTCGCGGCTCCCCAGGGTCGACCCGAAGATGCTCAGGTGGTTCCAGAAGATCCGGCGGATGTCCGTGGGCGGGGTGGCGCCGGTGGTGGCGCCGCAGGTGACGAGCCGCCCTCCCTTGACGAGGGAGGCGAGGCTCTTGGCCCAGCTATCGCCGCCCACGCAGTCCACCACCACGTCCACGCCCCGCTTCCCGGTGACGTCGCGGATCTCGCGGGTGAAGTCGCGCCGGGTGTAGTTCACCCCGTAGTCCGCCCCCAGGCTCCGGGCGCGCTCCAGCTTCTCGTCGCTGCTCGAGGTCACCGCCACCCAAGCGTTCATGGCCTTGGCGATCTGGAGGGCGGCAATGGCCACGCCGCCGCCGATGCCCAGGATCAGCACCTTTTCCCCGGGTACGAGGCGCGCGTTGGTGACGAGCATGCGCCACACCGTCACGAACACCAGCGGGAACGCCGCGGCCGCCTCGAAACCGTAGCCGTCGGGGATGGGAAAACAGTTGTCGCCGGGAATTGTCACGTACTCGGCGTACGACCCCTTCATGCCCTCGCCGAGAACGCGCAAGCGGACGCACATGAAGTCCCGGTCCGTGTGGCAGAAGTCGCAGGCGCCGCACCCCACCGGAGGATAGAGGCACACCGAGTCGCCCTTCCTGGTGTGGGTGACTTCACTGCCCACTTCCTCCACCACGCCGGCGCCGTCGGCACCGAGGATATGCGGGAAATCGACCCTCATCCCGGTGAGCCCCTTGCGGTTCCACAGGTCGATGTGGTTCAGGGACGCCGCCCGCAGGCCCACTATCACGTCCCGGGGCGAGCGCAGGACCGGGTCCGGTGCATCCTCGTAGCGCAGCTTGTCGGCGCCGCCGTGCTCGTAAATCTGTACCGCTTTCAAGGCGATGACCTCGGAAGAAGGATGCCCGGGCCCGACAAGGTGCGCCGGGCCTTCACGCCGAAAAGGAAGTGCCGCACCCGCAGGTGCCGGTGGCATTGGGGTTGGAGAAACGGAAGCTGGCGCCCTGAAGCTCGCTCACGTAGTCGATGACCGTACCTTCGAGTTGCTGCAGGATGGGCTTCTCCACGAAGACCTGCAGGCCGTCCAGCTCGATCACCATGTCGTCGGGCTTGGGGCCGTCGTCGAAGTCCAGCTTGTAAGAGTAGCCGGAGCAGCCGCCGGGGGTTACGGACACCCGCAGTCCCCGGCCATCCAGATGTTCGCGTTCGCGAATCTTCTTCACGTGCGCGACCGCGGCGTCGGTCAAACGAAGAGCCTGTCCTTGACTTTCCACAAGTCCGAATCTAATCGACGCCTGCGGCCAAGTCAAGATTCCCGGCCGCGCAGGCCCGCCACGATCTTTGCGGGAAGGCCGCCGAAACCGCCGTTGGACATCACGAGCACCACGTCGTGCGCCGCGGCGTCGCGGACCACCACCGTTGCGATGTCGTCGGCGCCGGGCAGGTAGGAGGCCGCTTGGTCTCCACGGCAGCGATTGATGCTGTCCACGAGCTCCGCGGGCGAGAGCCGCTGGTCTTCCGGGATCTTCTCCGGATGGTAGAGGTCGGGCAGGAGGACGCGGTCGGCCCGGGCCAGCGCCTTGGTGAACTCTTCCAGAAAAACGCGGCGCCGGCTGGTCTGGCTGCGGGGCTCGAACACCGCCCATAGCCGGCGTCCCGGCCAAGCCTCCCGCACCGCGGCGATGGTGTCGGCCACCGCGGTGGGGTGGTGCGCGAAATCGTCGATGACCAGGACCCCCGCCGCCTCGCCGGCGATCTCCTGCCGCCGCCGTACCCCCCGAAAGGACGCCATGGCGGAACAGATGCCGGATGCGCTCAAGCCCATGTCCCGCGCCGTGGCGTAGACCGCCAGGGCGTTCTTGACGTTGTGGCGCCCGATGAGGGGCAACTCCACCGGACCTTCGGCATCGCCCTTGTAGCACGGCGCAAACGCGGTGCATCCCCGCGCCATCCGGATGTCGCGCGCCTGCCAGTCCGCGGCGCCGCTGAAACCATAGGAGAGCACCGGGCAGGCCGCGCCGCGGATGAGTTCCCGGGCATGGACGGCATCGTGGCACACCAGCAGGCTGCCGCCCGCGGGGATGAGCGCCACCAGGCGGCGGAAGGCGTCCTTCACGTGATCGAGGTCCCGGTAGATGTCCGCGTGGTCGAACTCCAGGCTCGTGAGGATCACCCGCTCCGGCTCGTAATGAAGGAACTTGGGCCCCTTGTCGAAGAAGGCGCTGTCGTACTCGTCGCCCTCCATCACCACCCACGAACCATGGCCGGAGCGGAAGCCGCTGGCGAAGTTCATCGGCATGCCGCCGATGAAGAAGCTCGGGTCCAGTCCGGCGGCCACCAGCACCCAGGACATCAACGAGGTGGTGGTGGTCTTGCCGTGGGTGCCGGCCACCACCACCGAGCGCTTCCCGTCGATGAGGAACCGGCCCAGGGCCTGGGGCAGGGAGACGTAGGGAATGCCCTGGCGCAACACCGCCTCGGCCTCGGGATTGCCGCGGGACACCGCGTTGCCGATGACCACCAGGTCGGGACGCTCGGCTACATGGGCTTCGCTGAAACCGGGCAGGATGTCGATGCCGATGCCTTCCAGGAAGGTACTCATGGGCGGGTAGACGTTCTCGTCCGAGCCGGTGACGCGGTAGCCCCGTTCGCTCAGCAGGCCGGCCAGGGAACCGGTGCCGACGCCGCAGACGGCGACGAAATGAACGTGCGCTCCGGGTCTCAGGTGCGGAATCACGCGAACAGCGCCTCCATGGCCGCGTCGTGCACGCGCGGCCGGAACTCCCGGATGGCGTCTTGGTCGCGCGACGGGTGCACCCGGTTGGTCAGCAGGATGACGTGCACGTCGCGCTCGAGGTCCCACCAGATGGAGGTGCCGGTGAAGCCCAGGTGACCTACGGTCCGGGGAGAGAAACGCCGGCCGCTGGAAGAACCGCGGGGTGACGGGGTGTCCCAGCCGAGCACGTGGGTCTGACCGGGCACGGACCGGTCCGCCTCCAGGAACGCGCGCACGATGGCACCCGGGAGGAAGTGCGGCTCGGCGTCGTCGCGACAACGGCCGAGAAAAAGGATGAAGCGATGAACGTCGGGCGCCGACGAGAACAGCCCGGCGTGCCCCGCCACGCCGCCCATGGCATAGGCATTGTCGTCATGGACCTCGCCACAGAGAATCTTGCCACGCCAGGGACAGTCCTCGGTGGCGGCCAGGGTGCGGGCGGATCCCGTGTACCCCGCCCCGGACGGCTCGCCCAAATCCGCGAACAACGTCGACGTCAACCCCAGCGGCGCGAAGATCTCGTCACCGCAGAACCGGTCCAGTCGCTTCCCGGTGAGCCTCTCAACGGCCTCTCCCAGGAGGATGAACCCGAGGTCGCTGTAACAGGCGTTTTCCCCCGGCACGGCTTCCAGCGGCTGCTCATGAATCTGTGAAAAAACGCGCCCGCGCCCCGCATCCTCATTCCCGTACCCTCCTCCGTCATTCCGGTCCCTCTCTTCGTCATTCCGGTCCCTCACTCCGTCATTCCGGTCCCTCACTCCGTCATTCCGGTCCCTCACTCCGTCATCTCGGTCCCTCACTTCGTCATTCCGGTCCCTCGTCTCGTCATTCCGGTCCCTCGTTTCGTCATTCCCGCGAAAGCGGGAATACAGGGGGAGTGGGGGGGGGTCATCGAAACGCCATTCCCCCATCCTCCCCTGGATTCCCGCTTTCGCGGGAATGACGGAGTGAGGGGCCGGAATGACGGAGTGAGGGGGAGCGCTCCCGGATAGAGGGGCCACGCTGACGGAACGGGGGGTTGCGTTGACAGAGTGAGGGGTTGCGCTGACGGAGGGGGTTGCGCTGACGGAGGGGGTTGCGCCAACCGAACGGGGGGTTGTGCCGACGGAGTGGGGGCGCGCGCCGACGGAACGGGGGGTTGCGCCGACAGCGTGAGGGGGCACGCCGACGGAACGGGGGGCTGTGCCGACGGAGTGGGGGACCGGTATGGCGGACGGAGAGAGGGACTCGTAGTACGGCTTCCACGCCGGCAGACCCGCGGTGTGGTTCAGGAGCTGGCGGAACGTTACCGCGGACTTGGCGCCGTCGCTGAACTCGGGGATGACGGCGCTCACCGGGTCGTCCAGGCGCACCCGCCCGTCCCGGACGAGCAGCATCATGGCGGTGGCGGTGGCGATGGGTTTCGTGAGCGAGGCGAGGTCGAACACGGTGTCGGGCAGCATCGGGAGCCGCGCGGGGACCAGCGCCCTGCTGCCATAGGCGCGGTGGAAGAGTATCTCCCGGCTGTTGCCCACCAGGATGACCATGCCGGGCGCAACCCCTTCTCCGACGCCGCGCCGGCAGGTTTCATCGAGTGCGCGCCAAACCCGCGCGGCCGCCTCGTGCCCGACGTCGTGCGTCGCCCGCATCAGCACGCCGCCCGGGTCGCCGGCTCCACCAGCATCAACGCGCCGTTGCGGCCGTCCAGCTCGGCGTCGAGTCCGATGGGAAGTAGAGTGTTCGGGGTGGCGTGGCCGCAGGGCAGACCCGTCACCACCGGGTAGGGGGCGGCGGCAAAAACGTCGGCCAGAACCGCGGTGACGTCCCGCTCGGCGCCGGTCTCGCAGTCGTTGAAGGCGCCGGTCACCACCCCGGCGACGCCGTCCAGCTTTCCCGCCATGCGCAGGTGGGTCAGCATGCGTTCGATGCGGTAGGGGCGCTCGCCCACGTCTTCCAGGAAAACGATCTTCCCCGTGGTATCGATCTCGTAAGGCGTACCCAACGTGGTCACCAGCACGGAGAGGCACCCCCCGGCCAACGGTCCCCGCACCGGACCGTTGCCGCCGCGCAGCACGCCCGTGCCCTTGATCTGCCAGAGCCGCCGCCTCCCGGTCAGCGCGTCCCAGAACCCGCTGGTCACTCCGCCTTCGAGCTCCCCGGCGAACTCGACGGCGACCATCGGACCGTGGAAAGCCACGATCCCACAACTCTGGGACATCCAGTTGAGCAGGGCGGTCACGTCGCTGAAGCCGACGAAGATCTTGGGGTGGGTGCGAATGATCCCGGCGTCGAGAGCCGGCAGAAGCTGGATCGAGCCGAATCCGCCGCGGGCGCAGAAGATGGCCGCGATGTCGTCCCGCAGGAAGAAGCGCTCCAACGTTTCCGCGCGCTGCCGCTCGCTCCCGGCCAGGTAACCCTTGCGCGCGAGGATACCCTCGGCGAGGAGTACGCGGAACCCGCACGCCTCCAACGCGCGGACGCCCTTGGCCAGGAGGTCCTCGTACACGGCTCCGGCCGGGGCAATGACCCCGATGGTGTCGCCGGGCCTGAGGGGCGGCGGTTTGAGGAGTTCCATTGCGTCGTTACAGGGGGCTGCTCGCCATTCTGTCAAGTTTCCAGTGGCACGGCAAACGGCGGAGGTGCGGCCTCCGGTCTCCCGGCCGCCGGTGCCGTCCGTTTTCCGACAAAAGTTATCCACACCCCCTTGACAGCGCCGGGACCGTGCTTAGATTTACCGCCGCACCTCGTGGTGCGCGTCTATCGGTGTATCGGGTGTATTGGAACTTTGCAGGCGATACTTGAAAAAGGAGGAGCGAACATGAGCATCAGGCCCTTACAGGACCGGGTCATCGTCAAGCGGATCGAGGAAGAGGAGAAGACCGCGGGCGGCATCATCATCCCCGACACGGCGAAGGAAAAGCCCCAGGAGGGTCAGGTCGTCGCGGTGGGCAAGGGCAAGGCCGAAGACGGCGGCAAGGTCACTCCGCTGGACGTGAAGGTGAACGACCGGGTGCTGTTCGGCAAGTACGCCGGCACCGAGATCACCCTGGACGGCGAAGAGCACATCATCATGCGCGAGGACGACATCCTCGGCATCGTCGAGCAATAAACCCCCACCCTTTGTCAAGGAGGACCCAATGGCAGCGAAAATCGTCAAGTTCGAGCAGGATGCGCGGGAAGCCATCGTCCGCGGCGTCAACATTCTGGCTGATGCGGTGACCGTGACGCTCGGCCCCAAGGGCCGGAACGTGGTCATCGACAAGTCGTTCGGCGCCCCCAACGTGACCAAGGACGGCGTCACCGTCGCCAAGGAAGTGGAGCTGGAGGACAAGTTCGAGAACATGGGCGCGCAGATGGTGAAGGAAGTCGCCAGCAAGACGTCCGACGTGTCCGGCGACGGCACCACCACTGCCACCGTGCTGGCGCGGCAGATCTTCGCCGAGGGGCTCAAGATGGTCGTGGCCGGACACGATCCCATGGCCATCAAGCGCGGCATCGAAACGGCCGTGGAAAAGGTCACGGAGTCCCTCAAGGACCTGTCCAAGGAGACCAAGGACCCCAAGGAAATCGCCCAGGTGGGCACCATCGCGGCGAACAACGACCCCACCATCGGCGAGGTCATCGCCGAGGCCATGAACAAGGTCGGCAAGGAAGGCGTCATCACCGTGGAGGAGGCCAAGGGCCTGGAGACCTCCCTGGAGGTGGTGGAGGGCATGCAGTTCGACCGCGGCTACCTCTCCCCCTACTTCGTCACCGACCCGGAGCGCATGGAGTGCGTGCTGGACGACTGCTACCTGCTGATCCACGAGAAGAAGCTCTCCAACATGAAGGACCTGCTGCCGGTGCTGGAGCAGATCGCCAAGACCGGCAAGCCTTTCGTGATCCTCGCCGAGGACATCGAGGGCGAGGCGCTGGCCACCCTGGTGGTCAACAAGATCCGCGGCACGCTGCACTGCGTGGCGGTGAAGGCGCCGGGCTTCGGCGACCGCCGCAAGGCCATGATGGAAGACATCGCCATCCTGACCGGCGGCAAACTCATCGCCGAGGAACTGGGCATCAAGCTCGAGAACGTCACCTTGCAGGACCTCGGTCAGGCCAAGCGCATGGTCGTGGACAAGGAAAACTCCACCATCGTGGACGGCGCCGGCTCCAAGGAAGACATCGAGGGCCGCATCAAGCAGATCCGCGCGCAGATCGAAGAGACCACATCCGACTACGACCGTGAGAAGCTCCAGGAGCGGCTGGCCAAGCTCGTGGGCGGCGTCGCCGTCATCAACGTGGGCGCGGCCACCGAGGTGGAGATGAAGGAGAAGAAGGCGCGCGTGGAGGACGCCCTGCACGCGACCCGCGCGGCGGTGGAAGAAGGCATCGTGCCGGGCGGCGGCGTGGCGCTGCTGCGTTCGATTCCGTCCCTGGACGGCATCGAGGCCTCCGACGAGGAGCAGGTGGGCATCAGCATCGTCAAGCGCGTGCTGGAAGAGCCCCTTCGCCGGATCGCCACCAACGCCGGCATCGACGGCTCCATCGCCCTTCAGGAGGTGAAGTCCAGCACGGGCAGCATGGGCCTCAACGCCGCCACCGAGACCTACGAGGACCTGCTGAAGGCCGGCATCATCGACCCCACCAAGGTCGTGCGGACGGCGCTGCAGAACGCCGCGTCCATCGCGAGCCTTCTGCTCACCACCGAGGCCATGGTGGCCGAGAAGGCCGAAGACAAGCCCGCCATGCCCGCCATGCCTCCGGGCGGCGGCATGGGTGGAATGGGCGGGATGGGTGGAATGGGCGGCATGATGTAACGAGCCGCATCGACTGAGCAAAAGGGTCTGGAGCGTCTCGAAGAGAGGCTCCAGACCCTTTTGCGTTGTTGACACCTCTGTTTCATCCCACGGGGTGACTTGCCGCAGGCCATGGCTGTTTGACGCACTGACTTTCTCACCGAGTTTCCCTTGCTCTGACATCGCTTTGATAGTGTCTCATTCTGAATTGACTGAATTGACTCGGCAACCGGTCCGCTCCGGAGAAACTCCCTCTGCCTGTCCTATTTACGTGCGGAGGATTTGACCTGCATCAGGAAACTGGCATATTGAAGCAGTCAAAGGCACATTGATGGTGAAGAGAGCGGAGAGAGGGCACAAGATTAGCGGGAGGGCGTCCGGGTATTTGCCCGCCTCGTTTATGGCCGGTTTGGCAGAACTCACTTCGCTTGGCCACCGAGCGAAACGTATACCCTCCCCCCACACGGATGCGGCCAGTGCACTGAGGAGCGACTGGGTCCGGATCGGCCAGGACATGAGAAAGGTCTTGGCTCGCGAACGATATGGCTCAGACACAGGAAGTTGATCGCTCACCGCCACAACAGGCCAGTAGCGAAACCCTCGTAGCAATCCAGAGCTGGAAGGCCCGCTACCCGCGCCAGAGACCTTGGAGAGATTTGAATCCGTCGTTCCCGGATCCGCCAAGACCATCATCGAGGAATGGCAGGCTGAGACACGCCATCGCCGGAAATTTGAACATCGCTCCCTCTTGCTACAATCATTCGAGCAAATGAGCGGGCGTCTGCTGGCTTTCCTGTTTGCGTTGGCCGCCCTAGCTTTGGCGGGTTATGCAACGAGTATTGGCGCTGCATGGGTGGCGGGAATCGTCCGCAGCGGGACTATCGCGAGCGTGGTTTGGGCTCTGGTATCGAGCCAGCGCGACAAATCTCCCCAGTAGCCTGTTCTAGCCGAGACGATTGGTTGGGGAACAGGTTCAGGAATGAATCGGTAGAGACATGTTCGAGAACCTCACCGACAAGCTGGAGCAGACTTTCAAGCGGCTGCGGGGGCACGGGCGCATCACCGAGGCCAACGTGGCGGAGTCGCTGCGCGAGGTGCGCACGGCGCTTTTGGAGGCGGACGTCAACTTCAAGGTGGTGAAGAGCTTCACGGACTCGGTCCGGTCCCAGGCCATGGGGCAGGACGTGCTCCAGAGCCTGACCCCGGACCAGCAGCTCATCAAGATCGTCCAGGAGGAGCTGATCAAGATCCTGGGCGGCGAGGCCGCGCGCGTGGACCTCAAGGGGCGGCAGCCGGTAGTGCTGATGCTGGTGGGGCTCCAGGGGTCGGGCAAGACCACCACCGCGGTGAAGCTGGCGCTGCACCTCAAGAAGCAACAGAAGCGCACGCCCTTTCTCGTCTCGGCGGACGTGTACCGGCCGGCGGCGCGGGAGCAACTGCGCACGCTGTGCGAGGAGAACGGGCTGCCGGTGTACGAGTCTGGCGAAAACGACGCGCCGCTGGATATCTGCCGTGCCGCCGTCGACAAGGCGAACCAGCGGCTGTGCGACGTACTTGTCGTGGACACCGCCGGGCGGCTGCAGATCGACGAGGAGATGATGCAGGAGCTGGTGGCCATCCGCGCCGCGCTGGAGCCCCGCAACATCGTCCTCACCGTCGACGCCATGATCGGCCAGGATGCGGTCAACCAGGCGCAGGGCTTCAACGACGCCCTCGACCTTACCGGCGTGATCCTTACCAAGATGGACGGCGACGCCCGTGGCGGTGCCGCGCTCTCGGTGCGGTCTGTGGTGGGCAAGCCGGTGCTCTATGTCGGCGTCGGGGAGAAGGCGGACGCGCTGGAGCCCTTCTTCCCGGACCGCATGGCATCGCGCATCCTCGGCATGGGCGACGTGTTGTCGCTGATCGAGAAAGCGGAACAGGCCGTCGACAAGAAGGCCGCGCCCAAGCTCGAGCAGCGCATGCGCAAGGGTGAGTTCACCTTGGAAGACTTCCAGACCCAGATGCAGGCCATCAAGAAGATGGGCTCCATCGGCGGCCTGCTGGACATGGTGCCCGGGGGTCGCAAGCTGACCCAGCAGGTGGACATGGGCCAGGCGGAGAAGGAGCTCAAGCGGGTGGAGGCCATCATCAACTCCATGACGCTCAAGGAGCGGCGCAACCCCGCGCTGCTCAACGGCAGCCGGCGGCGACGCATCGCCGACGGCAGCGGCACCTCCGTGACGGACGTCAACCGGCTGATGAAACAGTACCTGGAGATGAGGAAAATGATCCAGCGGATGAAGAAGTCCGGCGGCAAACGCCGCGGGCTTTTGAACCGGTTGTCAACACCCTTCCAATGAACTAAAAAGGTTGGTTTACAGAAAGGACCGCGAGGAACAAACCCGTATGAGCGTAAAGATCAGACTGAGCCGGCACGGCGCGAAGAAGCGGCCGTACTACCGCATCGTGGTGGCGGACGCGCGCGACCCGCGCGACGGAAGATTCATCGAACAGTTGGGCACCTACGACCCGCGGACCCCCGCGGCCACCCTGAAACTGGACCAGGCCAAAGTCAGTGACTGGATTCAGAAGGGGGCGCAACCGACCCAGACGGTGCGCAACCTCATCAAGCGGGCCGCCAAGGAAGCAGGGGCGGTCGCGGAGAGTGCCAAGACCGGCGCGGGGAACGTGGAGGCGCCGGAGAGTCAGGCGGTGACGGAAAGCGCGGCGGTGGAGAGTTCTAGCGCGGCGGAGACCCCGGCGGCGGAGGACGCAGCCCCGGCGGAGACTCCGGCGGCGGAGGCTGCGGCTTCGGCGGAGAGTCCGGCAACGGTGGAGGCCATGGCCCCGGCGGATGACCCCGCCGCGGCGGAGGACGCGGCCCCGGCGGAGACTCCGACGGCGGCGGAAGCGGAGAGTCCGGCGGCGGAAGGCGTCGCCACAGCGGAGAGCACGGCGGAACCCACGGCCGAAGCGGAAACCGCCGAGGCGCCAAAGGAATAGGCCCATCCCGGGCAACGTCGGAGCGCCTGACCAAGGTGTCGGGATCCGGGTACTCCGGAACCGGTACCGCTCAATGGGAATTCTTGACCGGCGTGCCCACAGCCCTGCCGGTGTCCGCGCTCCAGGAGACAGGCTTCTTGAAGGAACTGGTACAGTACCTGGCGGAATCCATCGTGAACCGCCCCGACGCCGTTGAAGTCACGGAGACGCGGGAAGACGACGGCTCCGTGCTGGAACTCAAGGTCGCCAAGGAAGACTTGGGGCGGGTCATCGGTAAACAGGGCCGCACCGCCAAGTCCCTGCGAACGATTCTGAACGCCGCGGCCGCGCGCACCCACCGGAGGGTCGTCCTCGATATCGTCGACGAGCAGTAGCCCTCCCCTTTCCCGTTGTCCATTCAGCAGATCGCCCTGGGCGACATCGTGGCCACGCACGGCGTGGCCGGCTGGGTGCGCCTGCGGCTTTTCAACCCCGAGGGTCGTACGCTCTATGCGAGCGCACAGGTGGAGTTGACGCGCGGGGAGAGCCGGCTCACCGTTGACGTGGAGCAGGCCAAGCCTCACCGAGGCTTCGCGCTGGTCAAGCTTCGGGGCGTCGACGACATGGACGCGGCCCGGGACCTCGTGGGATACCGGCTGTGGGTGCCCGGCGAACGGCTCGCGCCGCTCGGCACGTCCGAGTATTACTACGCGGAAGTGGTGGGTTTCGAGGTGCGGGAGGCTGGCGGTGGGCGCGTCGGCACGGTGACCCGGATATGGGCGAAGCAGGGCGGCGACCTGTTGGTCGTGGCCGGCGCCGAGCGGGAACACCTGGTTCCCGCGGTGCGGGAGGTGATCCGGCAGATCGACTTCGTCGAAGGAACCATCACCATCGACCCTCCCGAAGGACTCCTGGACCTCTGACCGTCCGTGCATGACATGGGCGGGTGAGGAGCCATTTCGATGCACTTCTCGGTCATCACCCTCTTCCCGGACATCTTCGAGTCGCCCATGGCCCACAGCATCCTGAAGCGGGCGCGGGAAAAGAACCTGGTGACCATCGACCTGGTGGACCTGCGCCGATACGCACGAGACCGGCACCGCGTCACCGACGACTATCCCTACGGCGGCGGCCAGGGCATGGTGCTCAAGCCGGAGCCCGTCATCGAGGCCATCGAGGACTGCCGAACCCGGATGAAGAAGCCCCGGGTAGTGCTGCTCTCCCCGCGCGGACGCGTCTTCGACCAGGCGGCGGCCGCGCAGCTCCTGCGGGACCGGGAGGTGATCCTTGTGTGCGGCCGCTACGAGGGATTCGACGAACGGGTGACGGCCTACACCGACGACATGGTGTCCATCGGCGATTACACCTTGAGTGGCGGCGAGATCCCCGCCCTGGCCGTCATCGACGCGGTCACGCGGCTGGTGCCGGGAGTGCTGGGGAACGAGCAGTCCGCGCGCGACGACTCGTTCGTCGACGGGCTTCTCGAGTACCCGCAGTACACGCGCCCGGCCGAATACAGGGGCATGAAGGTGCCCGACGTGCTGCTCTCTGGAGACCATGAGAGAATCCGCCGCTGGCGCCAGCGGATGAGCGTGGAGACCACCGCGCGGACACGGCCGGACCTGCTGGCGAAGGCTCCGATGGCGGCCGGGATGGCGCTGGCGGACGTCTACGTGGCGCTGCTGCACTACCCCGTGTCCGACCGGCGCGGCGACACGGTGACCTCGTCCATCACCAACCTGGACGTCCACGACATCGCCCGTACCTGCCGCACCTACGGGGTCAAGGCATTCTACGTCGTGAACCCGGTGAAGACGCTCCAGTTGCTGGCGGCCAGGATCATCGACCACTGGGAGCGTGGCTACGGCAGCGCCTACAACAGCACGCGCAGGGAAGCGCTCTCCCTGGCGCGGGTGTGCGACACCCTGGACGACGCGGTCGCGCAGGTGCGGGCGGAATGCGGCACCGCTCCCCGGCTGGTGGCGACCTCGGCGCGCTCCGTCGCGGGAAGAGAGCGCACAACTTTTGGAAAAATGCGGGAAATGCTAATAAGGGACGATGTCCCTTGCATGATCCTGCTGGGAACGGGCTGGGGGCTGGCGGATGCCGTCTTTGCCCGTTCGGACCTGATCCTCGAGCCCGTCGCGGGCCGGGACGACTACAATCATCTTTCCGTACGAGCCGCCTCCGCCATCATGCTGGATCGTATACTGGGACGGTTGCTCGAAGGGAGTGTTCGATGAACGTCATTGACCAGATAGAACAGGAGCACACACGCGAGATGCCGGCGCTCAAGCCGGGGCAACGCGTGCGCGTGCACGTGCGCATCGTGGAGGGCGAAAAGGAGCGCATCCAGGTCTTCGAGGGCGTGGTCATCGCCATCTCCGGGAGCGGCAACCGCGAGACCTTCGTGGTGCGCAAGACCTCCTACGGGGTCGGCGTCGAACGCATCTTCCCGCTCCACTCGCCGCGCATCGAAAAGGTCGAGGTCGTGACCCAGGGCCGGGTGCGCCGAGCCAAGCTGTACTACCTGAGAAACCTCTCCGGCAAACGCGCCCGCCTGGAGGAAGACCGCCGGCCACGGGCGTCGCGCTGACCGCCGCCGGGCGCGCCGCCCATTGACGTACGAACTCGCCGCCGGGGTCAGGCCGCCGACCTCACGCCCGCTTCCACCAACGCACTCCTACTGTCGCCCGCGCGGCACGGACCGGAAGAGTGGATCTGTTTGACACCGTCAGTCCTTCGCCGACCATCGACGGCAACACGCCGCTGGCCGAACGCATGCGTCCGGCCCGGCTCGACGACGTGCTGGGCCAGGAACACCTGCTGGGCCCCGGCAAGCTGCTGCGCGGCATGGCGGACGGCGGCCGCCTCCAGTCCATCATCCTCTGGGGACCGCCCGGTTGTGGCAAGACCACTCTCGCCCGGCTTCTGGCGGATGCGTGCCATGCGCACTGCATCCATTTCTCGGCGGTCAGTTCCGGCACCCGGGACCTCAAGAAAATCCTCCCCGACGCCCGGCGCCTGCAGCGCGGCGCCGTCCCGGTGGTGCTCCTGGTGGACGAGATCCACCACTTCAACAAGTCGCAACAGGACACCTTTCTGCCGCACGTCGAGGCAGGGTTGCTGACCCTCGTCGGCGCCACCACCGAGAACCCGTCCTTCGAGCTCATCTCCCCGCTGCTGTCCCGGTGCCGGGTGTGCGTGCTCCATCCCTTGACCGAGGACACTCTCGACCAGCTTCTCACCCGCGCCCTGGCCGAACGCGGGCGGGGGCTCTGGGACACGGAGATGGAGATCGATGCCGCGGCGCGCGACTTGCTGGTGCGGCGGGCGCAGGGCGATGCGCGGGTGGCCCTCAACGGGTTGGAGGGGGCCGCGACGTTGGCCCGCGCCGGCGGCGGCGCGAAGCGTATCGAGTTGAGCCACGTGGAACAGGCCCTGCAAGTCTCGCCGCTGCAATACGACAAGGCCGGCGATGAGCACTACAACCTGATCTCGGCCTTCATCAAGAGCCTGCGCGGCAGCGACCCCGACGCCGCCGTCTACTGGATGGTGCGCATGATCGAGGCGGGCGAAGATCCGCTCTTCATCTGCCGGCGCATGGTCATCTTCGCCGCCGAGGACGTGGGCAACGCCGATCCCCGCGCCCTCCAGGTAGCCGTGGCGGCCAAGGAGGCGGTGCATTTCGTCGGCCTGCCCGAGGGCCGGATTCCCATGAGCCAGGCGGCCACCTACCTGGCCACGGCGCCCAAGTCCAACTCCGCCTACCGCGCGCTGCTGGAGGCCACGCGCGACGTACGCGAGCGCGGCACGCTGCCCACGCCGCTTCATCTGCGCAACGCACCCACCGGGCTCATGAAGTCCCTGGGCTACGGCGCGGACTACCGTTATCCGCACGACGAACCCGGCCACGTCACGGAGCAGGAGCACCTGCCGTCCGAGCTCCAGGGCCGCCGCTACTACGAACCCGGCGACCAGGGCTATGAACGCACGATCCGGGAGCGCCTCCAGGCCTGGGCCGCGTTGAAGAAACCGCGCGCCACCCGCGGCTAGTGCTAGTGTGGTGTCAGATCAATTTCGCGGGACGCGACACTACTCTCCTTCGGAACGACGCGGCAGGGCCTGGCGGGCCTCCAGCTCACGGCGGACGGCGCCGACCCTGGCCAGAAACCGTTCCGTCACGGTCTCACCGTCCTCCTGGTTGCGTATCACACGAGGCGTGATGAGGATGACCAGCTCGGTTCGGTTCGAGCGCTCGATGTCGGTACGGAAGAGTTGCCCCAGCACGGGAACGTGCATGAGCAGCGGAATGCCGACGCGCGTCTTGCGCAGATTGTCGGTGATGATGCCGCCGATGACCAGGGTCTGCCCGTCCTGAAGCACCGCGGTGGTCTCCGCGTCCCGCACGTTGAACGCGTCGAAGGTCTGGCTCCCCACCGTGACCCGTTCGCCGACGTCGCTGACCTCTACCCGCACCTGGAGGTTCACCCGGCCCGCCTCATTGACCCGCGGGACGATGGTCAGGATGCGCCCGACGTTCTTGAACTGGATGGTGGTGGTGGTCGCCCGCGCCTCCTGCGACACCACCGTCCCGGTGGCCACGGGCTGCTCGCTGCCCACGCGGATGCGCGCGGGCCTGTTATCCATCGCCAGCAAGTGGGGCGACGAGAGCACCCTGACCCGGGCGTCCTGCATCAGCGCGTTGACGAAGACGCGAAAGTCGCGTCCCGCGTCGACGATGGACGTGAACCCGGTTTCGAGGGTTTGGAAACCGGCCCCCACGGTGGCACCGGCCGTGCCCTCGCCGGTGGCGGCAGGCGGGGCGAAGCCCCCCTTCGACAACGCATACTCCACCCCGAACGCGAAGTCTCCGGTGAGCGTCACCTCCGCCACCAGCACCTCCATGAGGACTTGACGGGGGATCGCGTCCAGCTTCGAGAGGACTTCGGCAAGTTCGAGGTATTCCCGGCGGGTGGCCAGAATGACCAGCGAATTGGTGGCGGGTTCCGCCACCACGCGTACCCCTTGGCCCGGCTCCCCGGCGTCGCCCGGCGCCGGATCGGATCCCCGAGGTGGCGCGTCTGCCGGAACCGGGCCGTGAATGGAGGCTTCCCCGAGGACGCTGCTTTCCAGGGCTCTCTCGAGTTCTCCGGAAGCGGACGGCAGGTCATCGAGCCCACCGGCGCGCGCGCCGGAGTTGCTCTTCCGGATAGAGCGGCTTTTCGCCGCGTACAACTGGTTCAACACCCGTGCGAGTGCCTCCGCGTCGCCGTTTTCCACGGGCCGGATGAATACCCTCCGTCCCGGCGTCCGGGCCGGGACGTCGAGCCGTTCCAGCCAGCGCCGCACGTAGCGCCAGGCCACGTCGCTGTAGGCGATGACCAGGACCTGGTTGATTCGCGGCAACGGGAGGAAACGCGCCGCGAACGCGTCCCCTTGCCCATCGGCGGCGGCGAAGAGGCGCATGGCCGCGGACAGCTCGCGCGCGAGGTCCCGCGCCTCGGCCGCCCTGGGTTCATACAGTTCCATCCGCGCGCCCGCGAACACCTCGACGTCGATCAACTCCATGATTTCCAGCAAACGGCGGATGTTTGACGGAAGATCGACAATAACCAGATAGTTGCCGCGCGCGTGCTCGAGTATCGCTCCCCCCTCGCCGAGAAACGGGGTCAGCAGCCGCTTCATGGCCGCCGCCGGAAAGAACCGGACGGGCGCGATGCGCATGGCGAAACCCGCATTCCGGCCGCCGCGCGGCGCGGCGGCCCCGAGCCCCTTGGCAACCGTCGTGATCCGGTAGAGGTCGCCCTGCTTGATGGCAACGGCGCCGTGGATGCGGAGGAGTTCGTGCAGGATCGGCAGCAGGTCGGCACGGCGCACCGGCTGGCCGCTGAAGATGGTGACGGCGCCCCGGACGTCCGGGTCGACGGCGAAGTTGAAACGCAGGTGGCGCGCGAAGACGTGAACCACCTCCACCAGGTCGGCGCCGTCGAAGTTCAGGGTGACCATTCCGGCGTCCTCGGTGCGGTCACGGCCGACGTCGGACCCCGCCGCGCCGGAGGGGTCGCCGAACGGTCTTACCGGCTGGCTTCCCGCCGGTCGGTCATACAGGTGAAGCCCCGCCAGGAGCCATGCGACAATCCACAACGTCTTGAAGGTCATGTCCCTTCAGGGACGCAAAATGCGGGCCGTTCAGGATCCCAGGCCAAGGAGGTTGAACTTGAAACCGATGCGGGTCCGGTCCGGGCCGTTTCGCTGCTCCACGGACAGAGTCAACGTCCAGCACTCGCACCGCGAGAGGTACTTGATCCCCAGTTGGTTCTCCGCCCACTGGCCGGCCGCGCTGTCGTAGTTGCCGTCGTAGAGCAGCAGCACCCGGTCCGTGGCCCGCAGCACGGCGCCGGCGTGCACGCCGTTCACGGAGTCCCGCGACAGACACCGGGGGTCCGCGGGACAATCCGCCAGGAGGTCCAGGTTGGCGTGGTGCGCGAGCGGCGACAGTGCATTCGCCCGGATGAAACGGTACCCCAGGGACACGCTGCTGGGCCGCCGGAAGTCCCGGTCGGGCACCCGGGTCTCCACCGGCTCGTCGTCGGTCAGCACCACCTCCAGGGCGCCTCGCCGGAGGTTCCAGGGACCGGGTTCCATGCCAAGGTCGAGGGACGCACGCAGGCGGTTGACGGGATCGAGTCGCAAGCCGAGCCCCACGTCGGTCAGACCGTCCTCTCCCGCGCGCGCCTTGTCGACGTCGAGGCTGGCGGTCACGGCGGCGCGGGCGAACGGCGCGATGGCCCGCGGGCGCGCCCCTCCATCCACGGCAACGCCATCGCCCGCGGCCGGCGCGGGCCGTGCATCGAGCGCGCCCCAGAAGCGGTGGTTCAGCGCCACCGTCAGCAGGTTACGGCGCCGAATCCGGTCCACCGGATCCCACAGCGGCAACGCGTCCTGCTCCGCCGCGGGAATGAACAGGTACTCCACGGTGGGCTCGATCACGTGCCGGACGCGGTTCCAGCCGCCCACGCTCCAGCGGTAGGAGCGGCTCAGCGCCGTGGCCAGCCGCCATCCGAACTCCGCCAGCTCCCGCGAGCCGTCGCGCGCCATGCTGCCGGTGAAGTCGGCGCGCCCGGCGTCGAATCCGCCGCCCGCGGAATCGAGCCTGTAGAGGGTCTCGCGCAACGCCACGCGGGTGTCCATGCGGAAGCGGCGCGCGGGCGCGGTCCGCCAGGTGAGCACGGGCCGCATGTCCACGCGCAGGCCGTCCGACCCCTGCTCGCGCAGGTAGTGGGTCAACCCCACGCCCCATTCGAGGGCCAGGCCGTACCCGAGAGCGCGTCCGCCGGTGAGGGAAAGATGCGGCACCCGATGCAGCGCTCGCTGCCGCGGCTGGACCAGGTCCTGCACGTAGTCCACCTCCCCGGCCAGCGCCATGTCCGCGCCGTGCCAGTGAAAACCGAGCCGGGAGGCGCTGTACCGGCTCGTGCGCACGAGCGCCGACTCATCGGTGTCCGAGACCACGAACTCGATCAGTTCCCGGGGCGCGGCGCTGTCGCTGTAGAGAGCGATGTCACTGAACGTGGCCCAGCCGGACGGAGGACGATGGCGGTGAGTCCAGCGTGCGATCCAACGGTCCAAGGGAATGGTCGGGTCCGCGATTCCGCTGTCCGCCACGCGACTCGCTCCGTGCATCCGCTCGTTGAAGTAGGCAAGGTCCAGACGGCCGCCGGTGGTTCGATCCAGGACGGTGCGATACTGCGCGTTCACGCCGAAGCGCGTGCTGGACTCGACGGCGAGATCGAGGGTGGCGTCGTTGCTCTTGTTCAGCGCCCAGAAAAAAGGCTGCCGATAGAGGAACCCGTCGCGGCGGGACCAGCCGAAGGAAGGGACCAGGAGGCCTGTGGTGCGCTCCGTCAGGTAGGGCCACGACGCGTACGGGAGAAACAATACCGGGACGTCGTAAACATAAAAGGTGGCGTCATCCACCACCGCCTTCCCACCGGCCTCCAGACGGAGTTCCCTGGCGCCGATGCGCCATGGCGCGGCACCCTCCTCGCACAGGCACGTGGTGAAGAGGCCGTCCCGGATCTCGTAAGTCTGCCCCGTGAACTTTTGGACGCGGCTGCCGGCGACACGGATGCGCCCCTCCTCGATGAACACCTCGGCATCGAGAATCGTGGCCGTCTCGTCGTCGAGGTTCATCTCCAGCTCGGCGGCCCGAAGATGGTACCGGGGATCGTCGAGACGCACCGAACCCTCCGCGCGCAGCGTGCGCCGGGAGTGGTCGACCTCCACCGCATCGGCGCCGAAGACGGTCGTCCCGCGCCGGATCTCCACGTTACCCCTCGCTCGGAGCGCGTTTCGCGTCGCCTCGATGGCGTCATCCGCCGACACCTCGATGCGTTCTCCGGCTTGCGGGGACTGGGCGTGGGCGATGGGGAGAAAGGCCCACCAGCACGCCGCCACCCACAACGCCATGTATGAGCGCCACAGAAACATGATCGATGCCGCCGAGTCGCACCGGGCCGTTGCTGGCCCTATCGGACCGGCCCCCTGCCGGCCGCGCTCGTGTCGTCCCGTGCACGGCGACCCCTCAAGACCGCCGCGCGCACCGCCCCCACGAGATACAACGACCCGGCCACGAGTATCGGATCATCGCGCCGCCGGCGGTCCTTCATCAACCTCGAAATGGCCTCGGCGGGGTCTTCCACCACCGCCACCGGGATCCCCGGCGGCACCACCGCGCAAAGAGCTTCCGGCGCCGCCCCCCGCGAAGACGGGTTGCGGGTCAACACCACCTCCCGGGACACGGCGCAGAGCGCCGGCAGCATGGACGGCCAGCCCTTGTCTCCCATGCTGCCGAACAAGAGGCGCACCCGGCGGTGGCCGAAAAGGCCGCGGACCTCGCTCACCAGCGCCTCCGCCGCGCCCGGGTTGTGGGCTCCGTCGAGCAGCACCGGGGGCCGTCCCGGCCAAAACTCGAGGCGTCCCGGCCAGCGTACCGAGGCAAGGCCGGCGCGAACCGCCTTCTCGTCCACGGGCAGGACCGGGTTCAGGGTTTCCACCGTCGCCAGGGCGACGCCGGCATTGTGCCGTTGATACCCGCCGCGCAGACCCGGGCGCAAGCCTTCGAAGCGCCACTCCCGGCCGTGGTAGTCGAACCGGTCCGGTGGGCGCGGAACGACCGAAAAATCCTTGCCCCACTCGCGCATGGGCGCTTCCCGTTCGCGCGCGATGCGGTGAAGCATGCGTTTGGCGGCCGGCGGCAGGGCGCCGAACACCACGGGGACCCCTGGCTTGATGATGCCGCCCTTCTCCCGCGCGATGTCACCGATGCGGGTGCCGAGGAAGTGTTCGTGGTCGCGGGATATCGTGGTCACCACGCAAACGCTCGGCCGGACGACGTTGGTGGCATCCAGCCTGCCGCCCAGCCCCACCTCCACCACCGCCGCGTCCACCTCCCGCCGCGCGAAGTGCAGGAAAGCCATGACCGTGACGAACTCGAAGAACGTCAGCGCGATGGAGGCCTGCCGGGTCGTTTCGGCGACCTCCCGCACCAGCGAGGCTACCGCGGCCTGGGCGATGGGGCGCTTGCCGACGCGGATCCTCTCGGTGAACGCCTCCAGGTGAGGCGAGGTGTAGAGGCCCACGCGATGGCCTTGGGCCGACAGCACGGCGTGGATCATCGCCGCGGTGGAGCCCTTGCCGTTGGTCCCGGCCACGTGACAGACGCGGAACCGGTGCTGGGGATCGCCGAAGAGCGCCAAGGCCGCGGACACGCGTTCGAGCCGCAGGTCGAACCGCAGGCCGGTCTCGCTGCCGCGCAGATTGTAGATGAGATCGAGACTCTTCCGGTAAGCGTTCACGACGACGGAGGGGACTTGCCGGCGTGGCTCACGCCGCCTTGGCCGCCGCGATGAACTCCTTCATGCGCGGGTGGTCCTTGCGGCCCGGAGTTGCCTCGACTCCCGTGCACACGTCCACGCCAAAGGGTTCGAGCGCGCGCACGGCCGTGTTCACGTTGTCGACGCCGAGCCCCCCGGCGAGGATGACCGGCCGCGCCAAGGGGACCGTCAGCCAGCTCCAGGCGAACGTGGCGCCGGAACCGCCGAAGCCTTCGCTCCAGGAGTCGAGCAGATAGTAGTCCACCGGATACTCCCCGATCCGTCCCAGGGTCTCCGGGTCGCGCACGCGGAAGGCCTTGATCACCTTGAGGGGCCAGCGGGCGCAGTAGTCGCGCTCTTCGTCGCCGTGGAACTGCACGGCGGTAAGCCCACCGCCTCTTGAGCGGCAGGACCGGAGCACGTTCTTCACGTGCTGCCGCGACTCGTTGACGAAAAGCCCGGCGGCGCAGGTCCCGGCGGGCAGATCCGCGAGAATCCCGGCGACCTCCTCCGGCTCGATGTAGCGGGGACTCGGCGGGTAGAAGTTGAAGCCCAGTGCGTCGGCGCCGTACTCCACCGCCTTGAACGCGTCGCCGGCGTTGGTGACGCCGCAGATCTTAACCTTGACCATGGGCGGCTGCCGTTCCGAGAAGCTCCGCGAGCTTGACACCCGGGTCCGGTGCGCGCATCAGGGTTTCACCCACCAGGAACGCCCGGCCTCCCGCGGCCTCGATGCGCTCGACGTGGGCCACGTCCTTGATGCCGCTCTCACAGACCGCCACGGCGTCCGCCGGCATCCGGGGCAAGAGCGCCTCGGCCACTCCGAGATCCACCTGGAAGGTGCGCAGGTCGCGGTTGTTGATGCCGATCAAGGAGGCGCCGATCCGCCGGGCCGTTTCCAGCTCGCGCTCCGAGTGCACTTCCACCAGAACGTCCAGGGCAAGGGAGCGGGCTTCGTCGTGCAGCGATGCCAGGACGCTGTCCTCCAGCATGGCGGCGATCAGGAGGACGGCATCGGCGCCAAAGCCCCGCGCCTCCACGAGATGGTAGGGGTCCAGCACGAAGTCCTTCCTGAGGAGCGGAAGGGCGACCCTTTCCCGTATTTCCGAAAGGTAGAGCAGGGAGCCGTCAAAGAAGCGTTCCTCGGTGACCACCGAAAGGGCGGTGGCGCCGCTGGCTTCATAGCGGGTGGCGATTCCCACGGGGTCGAAGTCCTCGCGGATCACCCCCTGAGAGGGCGACGCCCGTTTCACTTCGGCGATGACGTGACGGCCGGGCCGCGCCAGCGCCTGCCGGAACCCCCGGCGCGGCGCGTGGTAGAGCGCCCGGTCCGTCAGCGCCTCCGGCGGGCGTTCACGGCGGCGGGACTCGAGCTCCGCGCGGACATGCGCCGCGATCCGCTGGAGAATGTCGTTGTCCGGGGGCTGGGCGCCGTTATGCTTCATTGGTCAACCGGATCAGGTGCTCGAGCTTTCCCATCGCGGCGCCGGATTCGATGCACTCCCGGGCCACCTCGATACCTTCGGCGATGGTGTCCGCGCGCTCGCTGACACACAGCGCCGCGCCGCTGTTGAGCAACACCACGTCCCGCGCCGGCCCCGCTTCTCCCTTGAGGACCGCCGTGACGATGGCGCCGCATTCCGCCGGGTCGGCGGCGGTCAACCGCTCGGCCGGGCACTTCTCGAAGCCGAACTCCTCGGGTCGCAGGGTGTAGCTGGCAACCGCCCCATCCTTCCACTCCGCCACCGACGTAGGCCCTCCGAGCGAGATCTCATCGAGGCCTTCGTCGCCGTGCACCACCATGGCGCGCTGGCTGCCGAGGTTGCCGAGGACTTGCGCCACGGTTCCGATGAGCGCGCCGTCATAGATGCCGAGGAGCTGATGGCTGGCCCTGGCCGGATTGGTCAGGGGCCCCAGGAGGTTGAAGATGGTCCGTATGCCAAGCTCGCGGCGCGGCGCTACCGCGTACTTCATGGCCTCGTGCATCATGGGCGCGAACAGGAAACCCAGCCCGACCTCGCGCAGGCAGCGTTCCACCGTTTCCTTGGAAACGTCGATCTTCACGCCGAGCGCGCCCAGGACGTCCGCGCTGCCGGAACCGCTGGAGACCGCCCGGTTCCCATGCTTGGCCACGGTGATGCCCGCGGCCGCCACCACGAACGCCACCGTGGTGGAAATGTTGAAGGTGTTCTTGCCGTCGCCGCCGGTGCCGCAGGTATCCAGCACACAGCCCGGGCCCGCCTCGACGTGCAACGCCTTCTCGCGCATGACCCGGGCCGCGCCCGTCACCTCTTCGACGGTTTCGCCCTGGATACGCAGCGCGGTCAGGAGCCCGGCCACCTGGATGGGCGTCGCCTCGCCCGTCATCACCTGGTTCATGACGGCCACCATCTCCGGTTCCGTGAGGTTGGCGCCGCCCACCAGTCGGGTTATGGCTTGCTGGATGTTCATCGGGTCCCCATGATCATCGGGTCGTACTTGTGCTTCTTGAGCCGCTGAAGGTCCACCATGGCCTCCTGCCGGCTTCGGTACCGTCCCACGCGAACCCGGTAGAAGGTCTTCTGGTTGAGTCGCCCGGACGTGACGTACGCCGGATAACCGCGCTTTTTCAGTTCGGCCGCCATCCTGTCCGCGCGCGCCCGGGTTTCGGCGGCGGCTACCTGCACGGTCCATGGGGTCTCGCGGTCGTCGGTGGGCGGGCTCTGCGCCGGAGTACTGGGCTTGGGCGGCGCCGGTTGCGTCAAGGTGTCGTAGAAGGTGAGTTCCTGATCGTCGCCAGGCACGCCCGGGTTCACCGGCACGGTCACGCCCGCGTCCCCCTTGCGCAGGAGCTTGCGCTCCTCGATGCTCTGTCCGATCAGGATGCCGAAGAAAAAGATGACGGCGGCCGCGCCGACGAAAAGCGACGCAACGCCGAAGAGTTGCCGGCGGCTGAAGTAGACGTTGCCGCCAGTCGTCGCCTTTCGATGGTTGGCCATAGACTCCAGTGAACCGCGCGCTCCGACGGTTGCCCGATGGGCGTGGCCGGCGGCCGCTGCGCGCGGCGACGGGAAACCGCCCCTCAGGTCCCGCTGGTGGACGACTCGGCGGGCGCGTCGCCGGTTTCGGTGGACCCGGCGGCCTGATCGGCGGCCGGCATCAATTCGATGATGGACAGCGGCGCCGCGTCCCCGCGGCGGCGGCCCACCTTGACGATCCGCGTGTAGCCTCCGTGACGGCCGTGAAAGCGCGGCCCCAACTCGTTGAACAATCGGGCCACGACGGCCTTGTCCTGAACGAAGGCCAGCGCCTGACGGCGGGCGTGGAGACTGCCGTCCTTCCCCAGGGTGATCAACCAATCGGCCCAGCGCCTCAGTTCCTTGGCCTTGGCGTCCGTGGTCGTGATGCGGTCGTGCCGCAGCAGCGACGTGGCCATGTTGCGCCACAAGGCGTGCCGGTGGCTCGGACTACGGTTCAGCTTTCTGCCGCTCTTCAAGTGCCGCATGGCCTACGCTGTCTCCTTCTGCTCGGCCTGCTTTCGGGCCTCCAGCTCTTCACGGCTGGGGAAGCGCTCCAGCCTCATTCCCAACTCCAGCCCCAGCTCACCCAGCAACTCCTTGATCTCGTTGAGAGACTTCCGCCCGAAATTCTTGGTCTTGAGCATCTCCTGCTCGGTCTTCTGCACCAACTCGCCGATGTACTTCAAGTTGGCGTTCTGCAGGCAGTTCTGCGCGCGCACGGAGAACTCCAGATCCTCGACCGCACGGAAGAGATTCTCGTTGAGCATACCCGCATCCACCTCGGCCTCGTGTTCCGCGGGCTGTGGTCCTTCCGCGAAGTCGGCGAAGATGGAGACCTGGTCCTGCAGGATCCGCGCGGCGTACGCCAGCGCATCTTCCGGCCTCTCGCTTCCGTCCGTCCACACTTCCAGAACCAGCTTGTCGTAGTCCGTGCGTTGGCCGACCCGGGCGTTGGTCACCGTGAAATTGACCTTGCGAATGGGCGAGAAGACGGCATCCATGAACATCGTGTCCACGGGCAGCTCCTCTTCCCGGTTGCGCTCCGCCGGCACGTATCCCTGGCCCTCGCGCACCACCATCGTGGCATTCAGGTGTCCCTCCTTCGAGAGGGACACAAGGTGGTGCTCCGGGTTGAGCACCTCCACTTGCGGGCCCCGGACGATATCCCCGGCCAACACGTCCCCGGGCCCCGTCGCTTCGATACGAACGACCTCCCTGGCCGAATCGTGCAGCTTGAGCCGCACCTCCTTGAGGTTCAGGATGACGTCGGCCACGTCCTCCGTGGCCCCCGGGATGGTGGAAAATTCATGCAGCGCGTTCTCGATCTGAACGGAGGTAATGGCAGCCCCCCGCAGCGACGACAGCAGGATGCGGCGCAGGCTGTTGCCGATGGTCTGGCCGAAGCCCCTTTCGAAGGGTTCGCCGACAAACTTGCCGTAGGTCGAGCTCAGGCTCTTCTCGTCGACCTCGATGGTTTCCGGCTTGATCAGTTCGCTCCAGTGCTTGGACATGAGATCTCCAACACGGTTCATCGTCGGTTACTTGGAGTACAACTCAACGATGAGCTTCTCGTTGATGGGCGTCGTGATGTCGCCGCGGCTCGGGAGCATCCTGACCGTGCCGGAGAAGGCCTCCCGGTTGACCTCGATCCAGTCGGGCACTCCGCGCCGCTGAGCTCCCTCCATGGCGCTCAGCACGCGCTCGGACTTGCGGCTCTTCTCCGCCACCGATACGACGTCTCCGACACCCACGCGATAGGAAGGGATGGTCACCCGGCGGTTGTTGACCCGCACATGGCCGTGCCGGACGAGAAGGCGGGCATCTCCCCGTGAGCAGGCGAAGCCGAGGCGGTAAACGACGTTGTCGAGCCGTCTCTCCAGGATGACCAGCAGGTTCTCGCCGGTGATGCCGCGGGTTTTTTCCGCGATCTCGAAGCTGCCCCTGAACTGCTTTTCGAGCAGCCCGTACATCCGCTTGACCTTCTGCTTCTCCCGGAGTTGAAGGCTGTACTCGGAGAACTTGAGCCGCCTCTGGCCATGTTGGCCCGGGGGATAGTTGCGCCGCTCGATGGCGCACTTGTCCGTGTAGCAGCGCTCTCCCTTGAGAAACAGCTTCAGGTTCTCTCGCCGGCAGAGCCGACACACCGGACCATGATACCTTGCCACTGACGATCTCCTCTCACACGCGCCTGCGTTTGGGCGGCCTGCAACCGTTATGGGGGATCGGCGTCACGTCCTTGATCAGGCTGACGTTCAATCCCGCCGACTGAAGCGACCTCAACGCCGACTCCCGCGCCGAGCCCGGCCCGCGCACGTAAACCTGAATCGAATGCATGCCGTGATCCATGGCCTTGCGCGCCACGTTGTCCGCGGCCTGTTGCGCCGCGAACGGTGTACCCTTGCGCGATCCCTTGAACCCGATGGCGCCGGCGCTGGACCATGCCACCACGTTGCCCTGGGTGTCCGTGATGGTGATGATCGTATTGTTGAACGTGGAGTGGATGTGTGCCACTCCCTCGGCGATGTTCTTTCGTCCGCGCCGTTTCCTCGGCGCCCGCGCGTCGCGCGCTCTCTTCGCGGCCTGGGCCATGGATGCTCCTGTTCTCCTTCAACCCCGTCCTTCGACTCCGCTCGTGTATCGGTCAGGCCTTCCGGGTGATTCTGGTCTCAACCCCACCCTAAGACTTCCTCGGGTGTCGGGTCGGGGGGGACCCGGGGTGGTTTGTTGGGCCCCCCAAAACCCCGCGG
>JAJEAI010000002.1 GCA_022824205.1 Candidatus Binatia bacterium | reverse complement strand
CCCTGCGCGAGAGTGAATCCGACTTGCTGTTCGAGGCGGGGTATGGGGATGAGGAGGAACAGCTCCGGTTGTACCTCCTGTTCGAGCATCAATCGACTCCCGATCCGTGGATGCGGTTCCGGCTGCTCAAGTACTGTTGCCGCATCTGGGAGGCAGAACGGCGGGATGAGCCGGACCGGTCGGAGTTGCGCCCGATCGTGCCGCTTGTGTTCTATCAGGGACGCCGGGGGTGGCGCCACTCGACGGAGTTCGCGGACCTGTTTTCTCCCGCGGTTCGGGGGTGGCGCTGGGTGCCTCGGTTCGCACACGTGCTGGTGGACCAGACGGGTCTGGAACCGGATGGCGTGGAGGGTGGCACCCGTGGGCGCATTGCGCAGTTGCTGATGATGGCGGCCAGTGGGCGCCACGCGGAGGCGGCGTTGGAGGCCGCCGCCAGACTGGCGGCAACGGGTATTCTCAGTGGCGCGGTGAGCCATTTCAGGCTATTCGTTCTCTATGTAATGGCGACGCAGGACGAAGCGGCAGTAAAGGTTTTCGATGAAGCGCTGCGGCGCCACGGACGCGAACACGGAGGTGACGTCATGTCCTACGCTCAACAACTCCTGGAAGAGGGCAGAAAAGAGGGTCGCGCCGAAGGTCGGGAGGAGGGTAGAGAGGAGGGTAGAGAGGAGGGAGTCAAGCGCGGCCGGGAAGAAGGGGTGCAGCGTGGCAAGCTGGAGGTAGTCGAAGGCTTGCTGAGAGCCGGGGTGACTTGGAGCGTCATCGAGACCGCCACGGGGCTGGACGAAGCCGGATACCGTGCCCTCAAGGCGCGCTTGGCGGCATCTCCCGAGCAACACGGCAAACCGGCCTGATCCAACCCCCGCCTCATGATGCAAGCCATCCCTGGCACAGTCGTCCTCGACTCCAGCGACGAGTAAGCAACAGTTCACCATCCCGTCCCTTTCAACCCCCCCGGGTACTTCCTTCCGGCAAGCGGACATCATCGCCGTGCATTAAAGTTCTACGAAGAGGTGCCGAATACCCTTGAAGGGGGAGGCCACGATCCCGGTCGCCACCGGTTCACCCGCCTCCTTGTCCGAAAGGGTATTCTTGTGGCCGGCGAACTCGATCACCCTCACGACAGGCTGTTCCGCGCGGTCTTTGCGGACGCAGCCGAGGCCGCCGGTCTGCTGCAAGGAGTGCTGCCCGGGGAACTCCGTGAGCAGGTCCACCGGGACAGCCTGAACCCCAATGTTGCGGAAGCTGGAAGCATGGAGAGGCCGGGGAGGCAAGCAGGATGGGGCTTGGAAGGGCGGAGGGGGATTGTTGGGTAATTTCACATAGGTGACATAGGTGACGTTTATGTGGCGGCGTAGTGTTATCAGGGATCTTACGCATCGTCATTCCCGCGAAAGCGGGAATCCAGGCGTGGGGTGGTCCGGGACACGGCCCAGTAGGCCCCTCTCCACCCCTGGATTCCCGCTTTCGCGGGAATGACGATGCGTAGGGCGTGATTCGGACCGCTCTTCACAGACTCTTTTTTTGCAACATTGGGGTGAAGCTGGTGGACGGAACTTTCCTTGACGAAGCCCTGCGCGAGAGTGAATCCGATTTGCTGTTCGAGGCAGGGTATGGGGATGAAGAAGAGCAGCTCCGGTTGTACCTCCTGTTCGAGCATCAATCGACTCCCGATCCGTGGATGCGGTTTCGGCTGCTGAAGTACTGTTGCCGCATCTGGGAGGCGGAACGGAGGGATGAGCCCGGTCGGTCGGAGTTGCGCCCGATCGTGCCGCTGGTGTTCTATCAGGGACGCCGGGGGTGGCGCTGGGTGCCTCGGTTCGCACACGTGCTGGTAGACCAGACGGGTCTGGAGCCGGAGGGCGTGGAGGGTGGAACGCGTGGGCGCATTGCGCAGTTGCTGATGATGGCGGCCAGTGGGCGCCACGCGGAGGCGGCGTTGGAGGCCGCCGCGAGACTGGCGGCAACGGGTATTTTCAGTGGCGCGGTGAGCCATTTCAGGCTATTCGTCCTGTATGTGATGGCAACGCAGGACGAAGCGGCAGTGAAGGTTTTCGATGAAGCGCTGCGGCGCCATGGAAGAGTACCTCTCGCGCAACATGGCAAACCGATCTGATCCGACCGTCGCCCGGTGATGGAAGCCGCGCTTGGCGAATTCATCCTCGACTCCCGCAACGAGTGAGCAACAGGTCACCCCGTCCCTTGCGATCCCGGTACTTCCGGCAAGGGGGCATCATTGGGGCATCATTGCTTTGCGCCAACAGGACCGCGCGGCAAGACGGCAAGATTGACATCGCGCCGGAAATCTGGAGAAATACCACTACACAGGGAAAGCGGGTGTTGGCGGCCACCATGGCGTCGGCGTGGTGGCCTTTCGTCGTTTTAATGCGCGGGCGTGAAGGGAACGCGGAACGCGTCGGAGAGTGTCGATGGCCGTGAGGAGCGAGAAGATCTGGGTGGACGGCGAGATGGTGAACTGGGATGACGCCAAGGTCCACGTCATGAGCCATGCGCTCCATTACGGCACCGCCTACTTCGAGGGGATCCGCTGCTACGCCCTCGACGAGGAGCGCTCGGCGGTCTTCCGCCTGGCCGAGCACCTGCGGCGCTTCCGGGATTCCGGCCACATCCTCGGCACGCCGCTGCCCTACGGCATCGACGAGATGACCGAGGCGGTGCTGGACGTGATCCGCATCAACCAACTGAAGGAATGCTACATCCGGCCGCTGGCGTTCGTGGGCGACGGCGAGATGGGGCTTTACGCGCTCAACAACCCCGTCAGGGTCATCGTGGCGGCATGGGCCTGGGGGGCCTACCTGGGGGACGAGGGGCTCAAGCGAGGTATCCGCGCCAAGGTCTCTTCCTACACGCGCCATCACGTCAACGTCATGATGACCAACAGCAAGGTCTCCGGCAACTACGTCAACTCCGTGCTGGCCAAGCACGAGGTCAAGCTCGCGGGCTACGACGAGGCCATCATGCTCGACCCCGAGGGGTGCGTCTCCGAGGCCAGCGGCGAGAACCTGTTCATCGTGAAGGACGGACAGCTCAGGACCGCGCCCGTGACCTCCATTCTGCCGGGCATCAACCGGGCCAGCGTCATCGAGCTGGCGCGCGCCAAGGGGTACCAGGTCAACGAGGAGCGTTTTGCCCGCGACGCCCTCTACATCGCCGACGAGGCGTTCCTCACGGGCACGGCGGCGGAGGTCACGCCGATCCGGGAAGTGGACGACCGCACCATCGGCGAGGGCAGGCCGGGCCCCGTGACCCTGGACCTGCAGCAGGCCTTCTTCGATGTCATCCGCGGCCGGAGCGAAGGCCACCGTGACTGGCTGACGCTCGTCTGAACGGCGGTCCGGCGCCGCTCCATCAACAGCGCTCGTTCCAGCTTCGATCGGAATACCTGTGCGCCACCAGCGAGGCAATGGCCTCACTTGGGACGTCGCCGGCTTGCGTGGCGTCCCAGGAGCGGCGCAGCAGATCCTTGATGCGTGATGCCGGCACGCGCAGGTTGGCGAGGAAGGCGCCGTGTGAACGGCGTCCGCGGTAGGCGGGCACCTTGGGCGGATACGGCAGCAGCTCTTCCACCAAGGGGATCGGGAAGTCCAGCAGGAAGGTGCCGTGGAACAAAAGGCAGCGGCGCCGGCGCCGTTGTGCGTTGCCCGAGAACTTCCGCTGCCCCACGGCCAGGTCGGTGGCTCCTTGCCGCAGGATCGGCAGGCCCGTGGCTTCGGCCAGGGCGCGCCGGTGGCGTTCCATGACGAACGCGTTGGTGGAATCGATGCGTTCCAGCAGGCCGTCGCCCGCGATGCGCAGCACCAGGGTGTAGCTCAGGCACCCCGGCCCCTGCACCACGGTGCCGCCGCCGCTGCAGCGCCGCAGGACGGGGATGCCGCGGGCCGCGCACGCGGCGAGGCGGACTTCCCGCTCGCGCCGGCTGGCCATGCCCAGGACCACGAAAGGCCGGGGAGACTCCCAGAACCGGAGCACCTCCCGATCCGGGCTGGCCTCGCATTCGTCGAGCAACGCCTCGTCGCACGCCAGGTTCGCTTCAGGGGTGGGGAACGTCAGGTCGAGGCATTGCATGACGATTCTTCGGTTCGGGCGGTGCGGAACCGCGAGTCGCATAGGGGACGCGTGGACGCCCGGTCAAAAAGAACCCGAGACAGGACTTGACACGCGTGGGCGGCGCTGAATATGTTGCCTCCGCACGTGTTGCATGCGCGGTCGTCTCTATAATATCGCTGAAGATCATGAACGCCAAAGATGTCAGGACTTCTCCCCGCCCCGCGACGGCGGAGGAGACGGGCGCCGTGCCCGAGCCAGGAGCGGGAGCCGCCGGCGCGCCGTCGAACGACCGGGTGCTGGATTCCCTCGAGTCCCTGCTCGGCGAGGTCGTGCGCGAGGGGCCGGAGCGGGTCGACGCCCTGCTCGCGCAACTGCTGGCGCGCATCCGCGAGCGCCAGCGCGTCCCCGTGGCGAGCCTCAACACGCCGTACCTCAACACCATCCCCAAGGAGCAGGAGCCGCCGTATCCCGGCGACCGCCACATCGAGCGCCAGGTGAAGAGCTACGTGCGCTGGAACGCCATGGCCATGGTGGTCAAGGCCAACCGCTTGCAGCCGGGCATCGGCGGCCACATCTCCACCTATGCCTCCGCGGCCAACCTCTACGAGGTCGCCCTCAACCACTTCCTGCGCGGCGGCGACGACGGCGCGCCCGGCGACCTGGTCTATTTCCAGGGGCATGCGTCGCCGGGCAACTATGCGCGCGCCTACGTGGAGCACCGCATGAGCCCGCGCAAGCTCCACCTCTTCCGGCAGGAGCTGGCCAAGGGGGGCGGGCTGCCGTCCTACCCCCACCCGCACCTCATGCCCGACTTCTGGCAGTTCCCGTCGGTGTCCATGGGGCTCGCGCCCATCCTTTCCATCTACCAAGCGCGCTTCGCCCGCTATCTGAGCGCCCGGGGACTGCTGGCGCGGGAACCGCGCGTGTGGTGTTTCGTGGGCGACGGCGAGTCCGACGAGCCCGAGGCCACCGGCGCGCTATCCCTGGCGGCGCGCGAGAACCTCGACAACCTCGTCTGGGTGGTCAACTGCAACCTGCAGCGGCTGGACGGGCCGGTGCGCGGCAACGGCAAGATCATCCAGGAGTTGGAGGCCGTGTTCCGCGGCGCCGGCTGGAACGTCATCAAGGTAGTCTGGGGCTCGGACTGGGACCCGTTGCTCGCGGCCGACGCCAAGGGGCTCCTGGCGGAGCGGATGGAACAGGCGGTGGACGGTGACTACCAGAAGTACGTGGTGGCCCCCGGCAGCTATACGCGGAAGCACTTCTTCGGCACCCATCCCGAGCTGCTGGAGATGGTCAACCATCTCAGCGACGACGACATCCGCCGTCTGGCCCGGGGCGGGCACGATCCTCAGAAGGTGTACGCGGCGTACGCCGCGGCGCTGCGCCACAAGGGCGCGCCCACGGTGATCCTGGCGAAGACGGTGAAGGGCTACGGCCTGGGCGAGGCGGGCGAGGGGCGCAACATCACCCACCAGCAGAAGGCGCTCAACGAAAAGGAGCTGCGCGACTTCCGTACGCGCTTCGGCGTGCCGCTGCCGGACGAAGACGTGGTGGAGACGCCGTTCTACCGTCCGCCGCTCGAAAGCGAGGAGACCCGCTACCTGCTGGAGCGGCGCAAGAGCCTGGGGGGGTTCCTGCCCAGCCGGGCGGCCGGGACGGAGGCGTTGGCGGTACCGGGGGCGGCGACCTACGAGGAGTTCCACAAGGGTTCCGCGGAGACCCGCGTTTCCACCACCATGGCCTTTGCGCGGCTCTTGAGCAAGCTTCTGCGGGATCCCGGCATCGGCAAGAACGTCGTGCCCATCATCCCGGACGAGGCGCGCACCTTCGGCATGGACGCGCTCTTCCGCCAGGTGGGCATCTACTCGCCCAAGGGCCAGCTCTACGAACCGGTGGACCGCGAGACGCTGCTGTTCTACCAGGAGGCGCAGGACGGGCAGCTTCTCGAGGAGGGGATCAGCGAGGCCGGGGCCATGTCCTCGTTCATCGCCGCGGGGACGGCCCACGCCAACTACGGCACGCCCATGATCCCGTTCTACACGTTCTATTCGATGTTCGGCTTCCAGCGCATCGGCGACCTCATGTGGGCCGCGGCGGACAGCCGGGCCAAGGGATTCCTGCTCGGCGCCACCGCCGGGCGCACGACCCTGAACGGGGAGGGCCTGCAGCACGCGGACGGCCACAGCCACGTGCTGGCCAGCACCGTTCCCGCGTTGCTCACGTACGATCCGGCCTTCGCCTACGAGGTGGCGGTCATCGTCCAGGACGGCCTCCGGCGCATGTACCAGCGACGCGAGGACGTCTTCTACTACCTCACGCTCTACAACGAGAACCTCGAGATGCCGGCCATGCCCGCGGGGGTGGAGGAAGGCATCGTCAAGGGGCTCTACAAGTTCAAGCGCTCCGAGTCCGGCCACAAGCCGCGCGCGCACCTCCTCGGCAGCGGTCCGCTGCTGTTCGAGGCGCTGCGCGCCCAGCAGATCCTCGAGGAACGCTATGAGGTCGCCGCCGACGTCTGGAGCGCCACGAGCTACAACCTCTTGCGCAGGGACGCGCACGCGGTCCAGCGCTGGAACCTCCTCCACCCCGCGGAGAAGCCGCGCAAGGCGTACGTGGAGTCGCTGTTGGAGCCCGAGAACGGGGTCTTCGTGGCGGTCTCGGACTACATGAAAATCGTTCCCGACCAGATCGCGCCGTGGGTGCCCGGGGGACTGCTCACCCTGGGGACGGACGGCTTCGGGCGGAGCGACACGCGCCCGCGGCTGCGCCGCTACTTCGAGGTGGACGCCGAGTCGGTGGTCGTCGCAACGCTCCACGCCCTGGCCCGGAAGGACGAGATCGACAAGGGGGTGGTGGAAAGGGCCCTGCGCGACCTGCGCTACAATCCGTCCAAGCCGCATCCCGGAATGGCAACCTGACCGCGCATCACACTGAATCACATGGACGTTACGCTTCCCAAACTGGCCGAAGGGGCGGATTCCGGCACGGTGGTCAACGTCCTGGTCGCAGAAGGCGAGCAGGTTCAACTGGACCAGACCCTGCTGGAGCTCGAGAACGAAAAGGCGGTGGCGCCCATCCCGTCCACGGTTGCGGGCACGGTCGTCCGGGTCCACGTCCTGGTGGGCCAGGTCGTCTCGGTGGGTCAGGTGCTGGTGACCATCGAAGAGGGACCGGCGGCCGCCCCGCGGGCGCCACGAGCGGCGCCGCCGGCCGCGGAAGTGCCCGCTCCCGCGGAAGCTCCGGCCCCGGCGCCCGCCGCCGACGCGGACGCTCCGGCGGC
>JAJEAI010000011.1 GCA_022824205.1 Candidatus Binatia bacterium | reverse complement strand
GGAGGCCCGCGTTGGCGCAGCAGGGCGTCGAGAAGGGCGCGTTTTTCGGGAGAGAGGCTGGTGCGGCCGAAGTCGAGAACGCGCCGCAAGGGGGCGCCGCAGTGGGTGCAGACCCTGACGTTCTCGTCGGTGGTGTCCTCGGCGGCGGTGTCGGGCTCGGCGTTGGCGGGAGAGCGCACGGCGTCGAGGGTTCTGGCTCGGCATCCGTTGGCGAGGATTCCGAAGTGCCGGATGCGGTGCAGCCCCCTGGGCAGGCGATGGAGGAGGAAGCGTCTGATGAAGGCGTCTGCGTCGAGCGTCATGGCTCCGTAGGAGGGCTTCTCGCCAGTCTTGGTGACGGGCTTGCGGTGGCGCATGGTGACGGTTGAACCGTCGAAGGCGATGATTCGGGCATCGGAGATGGCGATCCGGTGGGTGTAGCGGGAGAGGTAGCGGATGACGGCCTGGGGCCCGTTGAAGGGCCGTTTGGCGTAGACGTTCCACTCGATCGTGCGCGCCTCGCGCAGCACGGCCTCGAAGGTCTTGCGGTCGGCGAGGCGGGCGCTTGCGCCGTGGAAGGCGAGATCGGCCTTCGCCAGGTTCTCGAGGAAGCGGTTGCGGAAGAAGCGTGCCAGGACGCGGACCGGGGCGAAGAAGTGGGCGGAGCCCGCCTTCCACGCCCCGGTGTTGATGTCGAAGCCGCCGTTGGGGACGAGGCAGTGGAGGTGGGGATGCCATTCCATCTTCTGGTTCCAGGTATGCAGCACGGCGGTGCCGCCGACGTGGGCGGCGAAGCGTCGGGGGTCGGCGCTGATGGTCTTGATGGTGTCGGCGGCGCAGCGGAACAGGATGGCGAACACGGTCTTTCGGTTCTGGAAGGCGATCCGGGCTATGGGCCTGGGCAGGGTGAAGACGACGTGGAAGTAGGGCACGGGCAGGACATCGCCGGCCTGCTTCGTCATCCATGCCCGCGCCGCGGCGCCCTGGCAGGAGGGACAGTGACGGTTGCCGCACGAGTGCCACGCGACATGGAAGCGCTCGCAGTGCGGGCACTGGTAGAGGTGACCGCCGAGTTCCGCCGTGCGGCAGCACGCGATGCGATCGAGCACCTCGCTCGAGAGCGCGTCGAGACGTCCCGCGTGGCGTTCGCGGAAGCCGGGCCCGGCGTGACGGATGATGTCCGCCACGCCGGGAGCAGGCAGGGCCAAGGATCAGGCGGCCAGGAACCTCCCCACCGGATGGTCGAGCGAGCGGAACATCACGGACGTGGTGCGGGCATAGGTCCGTGTGGACTCCGGGGACTTGTGTCCCAGGACGTCCTGCACGACACTCTGCGGCGCACCCCCTTCGAGAAGGTGTGTCGCGGCCGCGTGCCGCAGGCAATGGAAGGTGAGCCCGCGATCAAGTCCGAGTTGGTCGCGGGCCTTTCCGAAGGCGATCTGCAGACTGCGCACGGTGATCGGCTGATCCGGCGTCTTGCGGTAGAAGAGCCAGCTTTCGGGACGCGGCCAGGTGGTCTTCCAGTAACGCTCCAGTTCCCCGAGCACGGCGTCGGGCAGGTAGGCCATGCGCTCGCGGTTGCCCTTGCCCCTGCGGATGTGCAGGAGGCCCTCGTTGCGCCGGATGTCCGGGACCTGCGGCGACACCACTTCGCTGACACGCAGCGCCGAGCCGTAGGCCACAAGCGTCGCCATGCGGTAGCGCATGTCGGTCATCGCCTGGATCAGGTGCTCCACATCCTCTTGCGGCATCGTCCGGGGCAGGCGATCGGGAACCTGGCGGAAGCGCAGAGCCGCGACCTTCTCCGGCTGACCGAGAACAGTGTCGTAGAACAGACGCAACGCCGCCACGGCGACATTGGTCGTGCGCGGCGCCAGACCACCGTCAATCAGCATCAGGATCCAGTCCCTGATCGCGTCGTCCGTCTGCACGTCCAGCTGATGTCCGGTGTGGCGGTCGAACTTCGCGATCTCGCGCAGATAATGCTTCTGCGTGACAGGCGACAGCCCCTTCATCGTCATCACGTCGACCGTCTTCTGGCGAAGAGGGGATACTTCCCTTACCTTCATGTCTCACTCCCTGGTTGATCGTCCTCCCGAACACTCGGGAGACCAGGAAGTGTGAAACCGGCCTCACATCATCGGAACACCAAGAACCCCGTTCCCTCCACACCGCTCACGTCGATCACTCGCCACTGAACCCGATCACAGCACCCATGGCCGCGAAGCGGCCCTTCGTTCAAGTCCGTAGGAATTTTGCAATGTGTCGCTCGAAACCACCAACATCTACGCCGAAGTCGATCTCCAGGCGAAGGAAGAGGCGATGATGTCCACCTGTCCCGGCGATGCCGAAGACGAACCGCGATGGAAGACACAAGGTGGCCTGCTTGAACAGCTCAAAGCAATCTGAAAAGCAAATCTAATGTCAGGCCCGTCCGGCAGAAAGATCGTTTTGACAATGAGTTGGACAGGCTGCACTACATAGAAAGCTGCACGACATATGGATTGAAGGGGGCCATGTCGGCCGCCGAACTGCATGTTCTGCGATCGCGCCTGCGCGGCGGCATTGTGAGCCAGGCGCAGCGCGGCGCGCTCAAGCTCCCTCTCCCCGCGGGCCTGGTCTACGACCCCGACCGTAGCGTCGTGCTCGATCCCGACGCCGAAGTGCGCAACAGCGTCCGGCTGGTGTTCTCGACGTTCGAGCGCGCCGGTTCCTCCTGGGGCGTTGTTCGACACTTCGAGGAGCACGGCCTGAGGTTCCCCTTGCGCGACGGACGCGGATACAGTCCCGGCACGGTCCGATGGCGGCCACTGACGGCAACGCGCGTGCGTTCGATGCTTCGCAACCCGCGCTATGCCGGCGCCTTTGCGTATGGTCGAACCCGCCGCGGCGGCACGCCGAACGGTTCGCGCATCGAGCAGCTCGGTACCGAGGAGTGGACGGTGCTGATCCAGGACGCCCATCCCGCCTACATCCCATGGGAGCAGTACCAGCAGAACGTCCGGACCCTCGAGGGCAATGCCGGAACATCGTTGAAGGGAGCGGCTCGGGAAGGGGCCGCCCTGCTCCAGGGCATTGCTCTGTGCGGTGTCTGCGGCCGCAGCCTGGTCACGCAGTATCACGGGGGGAGGAACTGGCCCCATGTACGCTATGCATGCAATGGCGGGACAGGTCAGCATCGCACTCCGCGTTGCCAATCCCTGTCTGCCCGTCACGTCGACCGGGCGGTCGGCCAACTGCTCCTCGATCTCGTCGCGCCCGTGACGCTGGAGGTCGCGCTGAGCGTCCAGGCGGAAATGCAGGCGCGCGACGACGAAGTTGCAGTTCTTCGCGACCAGGCCGTGCAGCGCAGCCGCGAGGCCGCCGAACTGGCCAGGCGCCGCTTCATGGAAGTGGATCCCGGAAACAGGCTCGTCGCCGACGTTCTCGAGAGCGAGTGGAACCAGAGCCTGAAGGCCTTGCGCGATGCGGAAGACGAACGGGACCGCCTTCGCGACCAGGACCGGATCCTGCTCGATGAGTCGGTCCGCAAGCGCGTTCTGCAGCTCGCGACGGACTTCCCCCGACTGTGGAACGACCGCGCGACGCCGAACCGCGAGAAAAAGCGCATGGTCCGGCTGCTGATCGAGGACGTCACCCTGACCCGCCATGGCGCTCAGGCTCATGTCGGCGTACGTCTGCGTGGCGGCGCGACCCGTGAACTGGACATCTCCCTGCAGGCCGCCGAGCACCCGGCCAAGCTCCCAGCCGCACTGGTCGCCGAAGTCCGCGAGTTGCTGCGCCACCACACGGATGCCCGGATCGCCGACATCCTCAATCGACGCGGGCGAACCGGAAGCAGAGGCCAGCCGTTCAACACCGGCATGGTCGCGCATGTGCGCTTCAGACGGCGCCTCGAAACCCAGCGCCAGATGCTGCGAAAGAAGGGAATGCTGACAACCACCGAACTCGCCGAACGGTTATCGATCAGCCATGATCGGGTGCGGCGTCTGGCGTCCAGGGGGATCATCCGGCGATGTGGCTCCAGCCAAACACGCTTCCTCTACGAACCGCCGGAAGAGGACGATCCCGTGTGGGAGATCATCAATCAGGGCTGGAATGAAACCGGAATGGCAAACACCATCCAGAATGGCATGGAGGCTTAGTGTGACGCATTGTCCATCAACGATCCAACCCTCGCGGACGCCATCCTCGACCGTCTCGTTCATGGCGCCGTCCGCTTCGAACTGCACGGCACGTCCATGCGCACCGACGACGCCGGAACAAAGACATGAACGCGGCAAGGGAGCGCCGCGCGGGGCGCGGCGCCATCGTCGCTCCGCTCCGGGGTGTCCATGCGAGACGAGAGGGCGTGCCGCAGCATGGCGCGCGCACGCCGCTCCGACTCGTGTGGGGTCACGCGTCGCGCGCGCACCATGCCCCACCGCCTTGCCGCCGGGCCTTCGGTGGTGGTATCAATGATGGAGAAACTGCAGAGGGAATCCTGCCGACATCAACGTGATCGCGTCGCTTCGCTCCGGGTGGCCACCAGGGTGGCTACTTTGCTGAGAATCGGCGGCTACGTTGGATGAGAATCACCGGTAGAGTCAGGGGGTGGCGCGCCAGCGGTAGGGTCCGGTGGTACAAGCCCGTGAAGAGCATTCCGTCACTTTCGTTCCGGTCCTCAGTCCGGCTCCCATGGCCGCGTTTCCACTCCCCTGCTCGTCAAACCGGACGTGCCGATTTCCAGCATCCGGCTTTCCTTTGGGATCATGCCTTCGCCCACGGAAGGCCCTGGGTCCTTGGCTCAAGGCAGGTCAGGCCGTACTGTTTCCACAGTCGGCGGTTCGGGTAGCGCACGTACTTCCCGCTTTTCACCTTGTGCTTCCGGCAGAGCCACTGTCGCAGCCGTCTCGTCGAGTGATTGTTGATTGCCGAGTAGGCAGGGCCGATCTGGCCGTGACGGTAGTAGTTCGCCCATCCGGATATCATCCAGTTCAGGCGCTGCACCATGTCCTCGGTCCTCATCGTTCCATGCCGTGCGGCTGTTTGTTCACTGATCCGGCGGCAGATGCCCTGGACGCTCGTCTTGCTCGGACGGGTCCCGATATAGGGTCGTCCGTGCAGGCCGTAGTTGCGTCCTACGCGGTGTCCGAGGAAGTCTATCGGCTCCTCCGGGCACCGCAGGCATCGGGTCTTCTGCTCGTTGATCGGCAGCTTCAGCCTGTCCATGAGCCGCGTGACCGCCGCCAGCATCTCCGCTGCCGGGGCCTTGCCGACCACACAGAAGTCATCCGCGTAGTTCACGATCTCCGAGCAGTAGCGCCGGGCATAGCCCAGCACCTTCCAGCCCAGCACGAAGCGCCGCATGTAGAGGTTGCTGGCCAGCGGCGAGATTGGTGAACCCTGTGGGATCCCCTTCCGCTCCCTGCGCGCCCGGTTCGTGCGGCGTTTGTCGCCTTTGCCGTCGTCCTCCTCCACCGGCATTTCCAGCCATGCCTTGATGAGCCCGAGCATCCTGCCGTCGCTGACGCGCCGGGCGATGCTCTTCATCAATTCGGCGTGGGGAATCTCGCCGAAGTAGTTGGACAAGTCGCAGTCGACCACCTCGTAGTGCCCCGTGTTCACAAGCCTGTGAACGCGCTTGACCGCGTCGTTCGCGCTCCGCCCCGGTCGGTAGGCGTACTGCTCCGGTTGCAGGTCGGCTTCAAAGATCGGCTCAAGCACGAGCAGAGCCGATGTCTGCGCCACCCGGTCCCGTATGCAGGGGATGCCCAATGGCCGGAACTTCCCGGGCTGTTTCTTCGGGATCAGCACCTGCC
>JAJEAI010000061.1 GCA_022824205.1 Candidatus Binatia bacterium | reverse complement strand
CTCGGTTCGCCCCACCAGGGTCATCACCGGCCCTACGAAAACCCTCTGCGGACCAGAATTGAACCCCTATGGCGCCTCCTGCCCCGCTGATACCCTCTTCCCTACGCCGCAAACCCGCCTTGGTGAAATATCCGGGCTAGTGTCCTGTCCCGCATAAAACGTCATGAATCTGCTTGTCCTTTTCGCCGTCGGCTGCGTTACGTCACCCCCGGCTTGAACCGGGGTCTTCCTCGCGTGGTGCACACCACATGGGGCGACCGCGGGTCGCCCCTACGGGTCATCGCGCCTTGCCGACAACGAAAGATCCTCCGCATATGATGCTGCGAATTAACCAGACACCATACTAGCGGACTGTTGAAATAGTCCGGTTGGTACGTGTTGGCGCCCTTCGACTTCGCTACGCTCAGGGCGAACGGTTGACCCGAGATGCCTCAATGAGAATTCCGTTCGCCCTGAGCGTAGCGAGGTCTGCCGAGCGAAGTCGAAGGGCGTCAACCGCGTCTTTCGACAGCCTGCCAGGCATGCTACCCGGCTTCCCCGACGGCCTTGGCCTCGTCCCACAGCGCGTCCATCTCCTCGAAGGACGCCTGTTCCACGGTCTTGCCCCGCTGCGCCAGCGCGCGCTCTATGTAGGCGAAGCGCTTGTGGAAGCGCTGGATCGTTCCTTCCAGCGCCTCTTCCGCCTGGACCTTCAGGAAGCGGCTCAGGTTGACCACGGCGAAGAGCAGGTCTCCCAGCTCCGCCTCCACGCGCTCCGGCTTCCCGGTTGCCGCCGCTTCCTTCAACTCCTCCAGCTCTTCCTCCACCTTGCCCCACACGGGCTCCACGTCGGGCCAGTCGAACCCCACGCCGGCGGCCTTGTCGCCGATGCGCTGGGCGCGCGCCAGCGCCGGCATGGCCCGGGGCACGGAGGTGAAGAGCGAGTGTCCCTGCGCCCCGGCCGACGGTTTCTCCCGCGCCTTGATCCTCTCCCAGTTGCGCAGCACCGCCCCCGCGTCGCTCGCATGCTCGTCGCCGAAGACGTGGGGATGGCGCCGCACCAGCTTGTCGCGCAGCCCGGCCATCACCTCCTCGATGGCGAAGCGCCCGTCCTCGCGCGCCATCTGGGCGTGAAACAGCACCTGCAGCAGCACGTCCCCCAACTCGTCCCGGATGGCCGAAGCGTCGTCCTGGTCGATGGCCTCGAGCAGCTCGTAGGTTTCCTCGACGGCGTAGCGCTTGAGCGACGCGTGGGTCTGCTCCCGGTCCCACGGGCAACCGCCCTCGCCGCGCAAACGCGCCATCACCCCGACGAGCGCTTCGAACAGCTCGCCCGTGCTCTGCGGCTTGTCCTCGCTCACCGAATGCCGCCCGGTCTGCTACTTGTCACGGGGCGCACCGACCCAGCCCGTGTCCGACACGTCGATCTCCTGCTCCTCCGGTCCGGTGACCTTGACCTCGAAGTAGGACTGGGGACGGGTCGGGTCGGTGGGATTGATCCGCGTCATGTCGGTGAGCTGCCCGCCGCCCAGCCTGGCGACCCGCTCCACCGACTCTTCGAGGTTGTCCACCTGGAAACCGAAATGGTCCACACCCGCCGGCGACGTGGGCGTCTTGAGCTTCAGGATCGCCATGTTGATGTGGCCGTCGGAGAGGTAGACGCCGCTCAGCCCCTTCCCCACCTCTTCAAGGTCGAACGCTTCCTTGTAGAAGGCCGCGGTCTTCGCCACGTCCCCGGTCCTGATCGCGATGTGCTTGAGTCGGGCCATTCGAATCCTCCTGTTTACGCCCGGAATCCGGTGACAATCTACAGGAAAAGCCCGCGAGTTGCATTCCACGTGGCCCCGTGCCCCGGCGGGTGCTCACAAACACTCTCGCGAACCGCTAGACTTGAGGCTCCATGAGCTTCGGGCGCCACGGCATTTCCATTTCCATATTCTGGTTCACCTTCTTCGGGGCGCTGGGCATCTTCTTTCCCTACTACAGCCTCTACCTCAAGGAGAACGCCGGCCTCACCGGCATCCAGCTCGGCATGGTGCTTTCGATGACGCCGCTCGTGGGCATCCTGGCGCAGCCCTTCTGGGGCCAGGTGGCGGACCGCACCGGCGCCCGCGGCCAGCTCGCGGCGTTCCTTTCGATGATGGCGGCGGCGGGGTTCGTGCTGATGGGACTGGCCAATGGTTTCGTCCTCATTCTCCTGGCCGCCATCTTCCTGGCGTTCTTCTCGACCCCGGTGATCCCGCTGTCGGTGTCCGTGGCGCTGGCCGCCTTCCGCCAGGCCGGGCCGCACGCCTACGGTTTCGCCCGGGCGTGGGGAACGGTGGGCTTCCTGGCCTCGGTGCTGGTGTTCCCGCTGGCGCTGGAGCAGGTGCAGGAATGGCGCGGGCTCGTCGCCGTTTCCGGGGGCCCCTCCGAACCCGGCCTCGGGGTGATGTTCCTGGGCACCGGGAGCGTGGTGCTCGTGGCCGCGGCCATCGGCCTCGGGCTGCCTCGGGAGGGCCTGGCGTCACAACGGGCGGGCCGCGGCGAGTGGCGCATCCTGCTGCGCCGCGGGCCCATGCGCCGCATGCTCATCTTCGCCTTCAGCGCCTACCTCTTCGTCACCGGCCCCATGGGGCTCCTGCCGGTCTACGTCCGTGCCCAGGGCGGCACCCTGGAGACGGTGCAGAACATGTGGATCTTGATGCTCATCGTCGAGATTCCGCTCATCCTGTGCACCGGCATGGGCCTCAAGCGCATCGGCGCCCGCGGGCTCCTGGCCGCGGGAGTGCTGGCCGGCGGCATCCGCTGGACGGTGTGCGGCCTCACCGCCAACCCCTACTGGATCTATCCCGTGCAGATGCTCCACGGCGTGATGGTGACGGGACTCATGATGGGCGGCCCGCTTTACGTGGACAGGGTCGCCCCGGGTCGGCTGCGTTCCACCGCCCAGGGCCTCGTCGCCATGGTGGGGCTCGGACTCGGCGGCATCGCCTCCAACACCGCCGCCGGCTGGATCCTCGACCGCTTCGGCGCCAGCGCGCCCTACCTCATCGGCGGCGCCGGCGCGCTGGTGGTGGGGCTGGCGATCCACTGGATCCTGCCGCCCGTGGCGCACGAGGACGAGACGCAGGAGCCTCCCGCCGCCAGCGGGTAGGAAACGAGTAGGAACCCGTCCGAGCGATCGAGTCGTGGCGACGGCAGGGGCGACCCCGGGTCGCCCCAACGGGAACCTGAAAGGACAGAGGTGCCACAACGCGATACGTGTATGGGCGACCCCCCGTCGCCCCAACACTGGCAAACATA
>JAJEAI010000069.1 GCA_022824205.1 Candidatus Binatia bacterium | reverse complement strand
GACCACTCCTCGGTCTGCTCCTGCCACAGCCCCCGCCCAGCCCGCCCCCTCAAATCCCCCTCCGATTCGCTTAAATTTTGTGGGACAGCAGTGAGACCCACCCGATACCGAGGAGTCTAGCTCGCACGGGACGCCTCCTCCCCGGCGAGGCCGCCCTCCAGGCCCTCCATGTCCAGACCCTCGGACGGCGCCACCACCACGGCCTCCGCCGGCGGGAAGTGGAGCCGGATCGAATCCCCGCGGCTGATGGCCTCCCGGTGATGCCGCCTCACCCGGACCGGCTGGCCGCACGACTCGACGGTGTGCACGTAACCCTCGCCGACATAGCTTGATGCGGCCACCGTGCCCGTGACCAGATTGCCCGCGTCCCCCGGAAACTCCCCGCCGATCTCGATGTCCTCCGGGCGGATTCCCAACATGCAGTTCGCGCCGTCCGCGAAGCCGCCGCGGCTGGTGAGTTGCGCATCGAGTTGTCCGAAGGCCGTCTCCACGCGGGCCGTGCCCCCGTTGCCGCCCCGATACACCGCCGGGAAGATGTTCATGTCGCCGATGAACCGCGCGACGAACTCGTTTTCCGGACGATGGTACACGGCCTGCGGATCGCCGATCTGCACGATCCGGCCCTCCGACATGACGGCGATGCGGTCTCCGGTCTCGAGGGCTTCCGCCTGGTTGTGGGTGACGTGGATCGTGGTCAGGTTGAGGCGGTGCATCAGGTCGCGCATCTGGGCGCGGAGCCGGACCTGGAGCTTGAAGTCCAGGTTGCTCAGCGGTTCGTCCATCAACAGGATGCGGGGCTGCAACGCCAGCGCCCGCGCCAGCGCCACCCGCTGCTGCTGGCCGCCGCTCAGCGTGATGACGGGCCGTTCCGCAAGGGCGTCGAGGCCGAGCATCTCGAGCACCTCGCCGACACGGACGCGCACCTCTTCCTTCGGCATCTTGAGGCGGCCGCGCCGCAGCGGGAAGGCGATGTTCTCGAACACGTCCATGTGCGGCCAGATGGCGTAGGACTGGAACACCATGGCGATGGGGCGTTGATCGGGTGGGACGAAGACGCCGTCCTCGGCGTCGAAGATGGGCTCGCCGTCGATGCGGATGTCGCCGGCGCTGGGCCGTTCCAGCCCGGCGATGGAGCGCAGCATGGTGGTCTTGCCGCAACCGGACGGACCCAGCAGGACGAAGAACTCGCCGGTGGCGATGTCCAGGTCGATGCCGCGCAAGGCGTGCACGACGCCGTCCTTCAACGGGAACTTGGCCTCGAGACGCCTCGTCTGCAGCACCGCCATGGTTCGGCTCCGGGTCGCGGGCTACGAGGGCGCGAGGACCCCTTCGTCTTGCAGCCGCTTGATGGTGGCTTCGGCCGTGGCGCGCGCGTCGCCGCCGGTGTCCTTGGACATGAAGGTCTGCTTCTCGAATTCCCGGCCGAAGAACTCGGACTTCACCTGTGCCGGGAAGTTCATGAAGACCTCGGTGCGCCGCTTCCGCTGGCGATCGAGATCGACGGTGGAGACCAGCACGGATTCGCCGGCGCCGTCGATGCGGGCGTTGACGTGGCCCAGGTAGTCTATCACCGTGGAGCCGCCGCGAGTGCCCTGGGCCGCGCTGTAGCGCCCGCTCAGCGCGCCGGCGTTGGCGGAGGCCAGGTACACGAGGTTCTCGTAGGCGCGCGACCGGCGCACCTGGTCCCGGGTCTCGGCCATGGGTCCGTTGGTCTCGGTGGTGGGATGCAGCAGGATCTCCACGCCGCGAAAGGTGAGGGCGCGCGACAGCTCGAAGAAGTTCACGTCGTGCTCGACGATGGTCGCGAGCCGTCCGTACGGCGTGTCGAGCACCGGGAACAAGGAGTCCTCGCCGTACCGGCGAACGTATTCCGTGTACACGTCCGCCGGACACACGCTGGGGATCAGCCCTTCCACGTTGTGCTCATGGCACTTGCGGTAACGCAGCTCCACCGTGCCGGACGGTCCGACGATGAAGCCCGCCGTGAACCACACCTCGGGCCAGTCCGGGTCCCGTTCGAAGGCGGCTCCCGCCACGTAGACCTGGTGCTCCCGTGCGAACGCCCCGATGACGTCGGTTTCCGGCCCGGGCACCTCGATGCAGACCGTCTTCCAGTCATCGGCGGTGCGCTTGTGGTTGAACCCCTGGAGCCAGGCCTCGGGGAACACCACGACGCGCGCCTCGTCCCGGACCACCGCCGCCTCGGCGACGTCGAGCCCGCGCCGGAGGTTGCGGGCGATGACGTCGTCCTTGCGCGCCGGGTCGTCGATGACCTCGATGGACGACTGGATACAGGCGATCTGGAATTTCTTCGGCATGATCAGGCCAGCGCGCGGTTCTGTTGTTCCGATGGCACAGGCGCTTCGTATTCCTCGGGCGGCGCGTAGACCCCGTCCCGGAGGTAGCGCGCGATCACCGCTTCCGTGCTCTGGCGCGCCTCGGACTTGTGCGCGATGGGCGCTTCGAGCCAGCGGTTGATCCCCGTGGCCTGGTGCCGGGTGTATTCCCGCGCGTAGATCTCCGTCCGCGACTGCACCAGGATGTTGTCACGAATCTCCGCGCGCCGTTCCCTGAGCGCCCGCAGGTCGACGGGACCGATGGCGAGCGCCTCGCCCGGGTTGGGGGACGCGCCGGCCACCTTGCCGTTGAAGTCGACGATTTCCGAGCCGCCGTGGGAACGGTGCAGGGGCGAGATCTCGCCGTCGCGCCGCTCCTGGAAGTTCAGGCCCGGCGAATCCGCGAACACGTTGCCCGATACCTGCGCGGCGTAGCCGCCGTGATTGGAGGAGATGACGTACATGCAGTTCTCGTAGGCGCGGGTGCGCCGGCTCATCTCCCAGGGTTCGCGGTGCGGTCCATACGGCTCACCCGTACAGTGCAGCAGGATCTCGGCGCCGTGCTGCGCGAAGGCGCGCGGCATTTCCGGGAAGTTGATGTCGTAGCAGTTGATGAGCGCGAGCCGCCCGATCTCGGTGTCCACCACCGGAAAGAGCGCGTCTTCGCCGCCTTCGTTCTTTACGTAAAGGTCATAGCAGCCGGTGGGCGTGGAGTAGGTGGTGTGGCCCTGGACGTCGGCCCCGTTGATCTTGCGGTAGCGCAGCACCAGATCGCCCGACGGGCCGAACAGGTAGGCGGAGTTGAACCAGCGATTCGGATAGGCCGGATCATACTCCATCGTGCCGCCGGCCACGTAGGCCCGGTTGATCCGGGCGAAGTTGGCGAGGGGCTCCAGCTCGGGCCCGGGAATGCGAAGGGCGATGCGTGTCCATTCCTCCACCGAGCGGACGTGCTCGACGCCGGTCAGCGAGAACTCCGGCAGGACATAGAGCTTCGCCTGACCCCATCGGCAGCTCACGTACTCCATCAGCGAGAGATAGCGGTTGACGTTCTCGCGGATGATGGCGTCGCGCCATTCCGGTTCGCGGACGTGGCGGATGATGGTCTGAACGGCGACGGCCGTGTATTTTTCGATCACTTCGAGCTCCCTTCCGCCGCTGGATTCCCGCTTTCCAGGCTGTGTCAAAACCCACCCAGACCGGAATTGTCACGGTTACCTCCGAACGTCATTCCCGCGGAAGCGGGAATCCAGGGGTGGAGAGGGGTCAAACGGGCGTATTCCCCGCCGCCCCACCCCTGGATTCCCGCTTCCGCGGGAATGACGGTTCGGGGGTTGGTGCCATTTCCCTTCCGAGCGGACTATTGACACAACCTCTTTCGTAGGAGGACGGTAAACTCCTATACGGCCGCCGCCCTCTCTTCCACGCCGAGACGGCGCGCCACGGGAAAGACCTCGTCACGGAGAAGACTCATGGTCTGGTGGACGCTGTCATCGGGCACGTTTCCGATCTTGACGCTGAGATTGGTCACGCCGTGGCCGAACTCCTGGTGGAGACGCGAAATCTGCTCGATGGCCATGTCCGGTGTTCCGCACATCACCAGACCGCGCTCCATTCGCTCCTCGAGGGAGAGCTGGTTGTGTGTCCGGAGCTTGGTCGTCTGGCGCTCGGCGTCGTGGTCGTCCTTGAAATAGCGTGTCTTCTGCACCACCAAGCGCTGCGCCGTGCGGATGCCGCCGCCCAGCACGTTGAAGAAGTAGTCGTAGCCCTTGCGCAAGGTCCGAATCGCCTCGTCCTTGCTCGGTGCGACGCAGCAGTTCATGGCGAGGATGATGTTGTGGGGCCGCGGTTCCCAGCCGAGCTTTCGCGCATGTTCCTTGTAGACGTCGATGGAGTGGTGCGCGGTCTCGTAGTCCTGGACCCGCAGGACGCCCATGGTCGCCCGGTGCTCGGCGGCCAGGCGCGCGGAGCCGTCGCTGCTTGCCGACATGACGATCTCGGGGTGCGGCTTCTGGGCCGGCTTGGGCCAGATCGAGACCGCTCGGAACTGGTAGTGCTCACCCTCCCAGCCGAACGGCTCGGGCTCGGTCCAGGCCTTCTTGATCAACTCGATGGCCTCGTTCATGCGCCCGTAGGACTCGCTCGGCGCCACGTTGTAGGCCACGTACTCATGGGGAATGCCGCGCATGAACCCGGCCACCAGCCGGCCGCCGGATATCATGTCCAGCATCGCGTATTCCTCGGCCACGCGGATCGGGTTGACGATGGGCACGATGTTCCCCGATTGCAGGATCATCGACTTGCTCGTGCGCTCCGCGACGCAGGCGCCGATGAGGTTCGGGTTCGGCATGAGCCCGTAGGGACTCATGTGGTGCTCATTGTTGCCGATCCAGTCGAAGCCGCACTCTTCCGCGAACACCTTGGTGTCGATCCCCGCCCGGAAAATCCGCACGCCCTCCTCGGGGCTGAACTGCTTGTTCGCCACCGGCCAGTCCTGCCCCACCTTTTCGATTCCGGTATAGGGCATGTGGTGGGTGTACGAGAATTTCATTCTCCACTTCCTTTGGAGGGCGTGACTCACCGCGTCGGGACCGGGGGAACGGTCTCGTCCGTCACTTCGGTGCGGCGAGTATATTCACGACTTGCGGTCGAATACAACCCGGAAACGTTCCCGTGGACCAGGATCGTCCAGGGGTTCGAACTGCCGAGTCGGGGGCGGAAGACTGTCCCCCGTTCCGAAACGGGCGGCGGGCGATTCCGAAATGGACGGCCCTCTGTTCCGATTCGGACGGTGTCCCGCTTGGGCTGAACCTTCAAGGAGGCCCGAGTGAGGCCGTGGGCCTAACTGATACGCTCCAACCCGCCCATGTAGGGCCGCAGCGCCCCCGGAACCATGACGCTGCCGTCTTCCTGCTGGCAGTTCTCCAGGATGGCCACCAGGGTGCGGCCTACGGCGAGGCCGGAGCCGTTGAGGGTGTGGACGAGCTGGGGGCGCTGTTTGGGGGCCGGGCGGTAGCGGATGGCGGCGCGGCGGGCCTGAAAGTCGGTGCAGTTGGAGCAGGAGCTGATCTCGCGGTAGGTGCCCTGGCCGGGCAGCCACACCTCGATGTCGTAGGTCTTGGCCGCGGAAAAGCCCAGGTCTGCGGTGCACAGCTCCACCACGCGGTAGTGCAGGCCCAGGCGCTGGAGCACGGTTTCGGCGTCGCGGGTGAGCTTCTCCAACTCGTCGAAGGAGCTTTCCGGCTCGACGATCTTCACCAGCTCCACCTTGTTGAACTGGTGCTGGCGGATGAGGCCGCGCATGTCCTTGCCGTAGGAGCCCGCCTCCCTCCGGAAACAGGGAGTGTAGGCGCAGTAGTAACGAGGCAGGTCGGACGCGGCGAGGACCTCTTCCCGGTGGATGTTGGTGAGCGGCACCTCGGCGGTGGGGATGAGGAAGTAGTCCGGGTCCGCGGTGCGAAACATGTCCTCTTCGAACTTGGGGAGCTGGCCAGTGCCGGTCATGGTGTCGCGGTTCACCAGGAACGGCGGCAGGATCTCCTCGTAGCCGTGCTCACGGGTCTGGAGGTCGAGCATGAAGGCGATGAGCGCCCGTTCCAGCAGTGCGCCCTGCCCGCGGTAGAGCGTGAAGCGCGCGCCCGCGAGCTTGGCGCCGCGGGCGAAGTCGAGGATACCCAGGGCCTCGCCGATTTCCCAGTGGTTCTTCGGCGTGAAGTCGAACGCCGGCGCCTCTCCCCACTGCCGCAGCACCGGGTTGTCGGCCTCGGACTCGCCCAGGGGCACGCCCGGGTCGGGCAGGTTCGGGATATCGAGCATGGACTCGCTGAAGCGGCGCTCGGTCTCGCTCAACGGCCCGTCCAGCGCGTCGAGCTCCGTGCTGACGGCGCCGATCTCTTCCATGAGCGCCGAGACGTCATCCCCCGACTTCTTGAGCCGGCCGATCTCGCCGGAGAGCTTGTTCTTCCGCTCCTTGAGCCGCTCCCAGCGGGCGAGGGTCTCCCGGCGTTCGCGGTCCGCGGCCAGCACCGCCTCCCAGTCGATGTCCCCGCCTCTGGCCGCCATGCGCTCGCGCACCCCGCCCGGGTCCTCGCGCAAGATCCTCACGTCAATCATCCTTCATCCCTTCCGATGGAGCGTACGCCATTCCACTTGAGAACAGTCCCCACCACCGCCTGCCTGCGAACCATTCCCGCTTTACCCACCTACGACTCGTCCCTCCCGACCACCGAGTCATTCCCTCCCTACCACCTTCGAGTCATTCCCGCGGAAGCGGGAATCCAGGGGTTGGGGAAGGGGGCGCACCGCCCTACGGCTCCGAGAAATCGAACGCATGCCGGACGTGGCGCACCGCCGGCGGGTCCGAGCGCAACGAAATGCCGACCACGTCGAACTGCACGTCCCGGTCGTGCAATCGATGTCTGTTGAGATAGTGCTGCGCGGCGCGCTTCAAGCGCCGCTGCTTGGCGCCGTTGACCGATTCCAGCGGCGCGCCGGACGTATCGACCCTGCGGGTCTTCACCTCGACGAACACCACGGCGCGCTTGTCGAGTGCGATCAGGTCGATCTCGCCCAACGGGCACCGGTAGTTGCGCTCGACGATGGCGTAGCCCTGGCGCTTGAGGTAGCGTTCGGCGAATTCCTCCCCCGCCTTGCCCAGGGACTGCCGCGGATCACTCATTCCTCATTTTGTGGCACCTGAGAGCGGCACCGGCAAGCCTTGTCCTCGGGATTCGTCCAACTGCGCTTGAATACGCGATGGCACCGACGCCCGGAACCGTCATTCCCGCGAAACAGGGTGTGTCAAAACCCCACTCAAGCTGGAGACAGCACCGCCCCTCGAAACGTCATTCCCGCGGAAGCGGGAATCCAGGCGGGGTGAGGTAGGGAGACAGGCATGTTCCAGCCTCGCCCCACCCATGGATTCCCGCTTCCGCGGGAATGACGTTTCGAGGGGTCTCTGCCTCATGAGTCTTGACACAGCCTGGGAAGCGGGAATCCAGGCGGGGTGGGCTGGGGATAGTGCCCCGGGCGGTGCCGTTCCGCCGACTCCCGGACGGGCTTGAAGCTCCGCCGGTGGACGGGACAGGGACCGTAACGGTCAAGGGCCGCGGAGTGGCGGCGGCTGCGGTAGCCCTTGTGGCTGGCGAACCCGTACTCCGGATACGCGGCGTCCAGCTCCACCATCATGCGGTCCCGGGACACCTTGGCGACGATGGAGGCGGCCGCGATGGAGAAGCACACGCGGTCGCCCCCCTTGATGGTGCGTTGCGCCGGCGGCGCGGCCCGGCAGCCATCGCCCTCCAGGAAGCTGGCGGTGGGAATGCCGTAGGGTCCGTCGATCATGAGGAAGTCCGGCGCGACCTCCAGACCCCTGACCGCCCGCGCCATGGCCAGGAGGCTCGCGCGCAGGATGTTGAGGCGGTCGATCTCGCTCGGATCCGCCACTCCCACGGCCCAGGCAGCCGATCGGTCCCGTATCCACCCGGCCAGACGCTCGCGCTTCTTCGGCGTCAGCAGTTTGGAATCCTTGACGTCGGGATTGAAGACGCCGGGCTCGAACACCACCGCCGCGGCCACCACCGGCCCGGCCAGGGGACCGCGCCCGACCTCGTCCACCCCGGCGATGTGCCGGAAGCCGCGCGCGAGCGCGTCCATTTCAAAGACGGTGCCGTCGGGTCCGCGGCGCTCCGGAGCGAGCAGCCGGCCGGGACGGGAGGGTTCGGGGAGGGTTCGTTTGCCGGGCATTCGAGCCGCATGATAAGAAATCGGCGTGAAAATCACCAGCGAAGAGGTCCGGCACGTCGCCACCCTCGCCCGCCTGGACCTCGCTCAGGACGAGCAGGAGCGGCTTGCCGGCGAACTCGACCGCATCCTCGAATACATGGACAAGCTCAACGAGCTCGACACCGACGGCGTCGAGCCCCTGTCCCACGCGGTGGACGTGGTCAACGTCCTGCGCCCGGACCGGGTCGTCAACCAGCCGCGGACCGACGCCCTGCTGCGCAACGCCCCCGCCCGTGACGACGACTTCCTGAGGGTCCCGAAAATCATCGAATGACGGTTCACGACCTCCGCGATACCTTGGTCGAGCGCCATCCGTGCAGGATGGCGTCCTTCGACTTCGCTTCGCTACGCTCAGGACGAACGGTTGTTGGGTCGACTCCTATCTCGCCAGGACCGATGGTTGTCGGGTCGTTGGTTGTCCGCCGAGGCGAACCCTGGTCGGGTCCGGTCTCCGTTCATCCTGAGCCCTTCGACATGGCTCGGGACAGGCTTAGCGGAGCGCAGGCGTAGCGAAGTCGAAGGACGCCATGACCACCGATCCGTGTTTCCTCGGCATCCATGAACTGCACGACCGGCTGCGCCGCCGAGAGATGAGCGCGGTCGAGCTGACGGAAGCGCTGTTCCAACGCATCGATGCCACCGACGACGCCATCCGCGCCTACCTGGCGATATGCCGGGAGCAAGCCCTGGAGGCCGCGCGGCGGGCGGACGCACGCTTGGCCGCGGGCGAGGTGTCGTCGAAGCTCCTCGGGATACCTGTGGCCCTCAAGGACGTGCTCCTCACCGACGGCGTGACCACCACGTGCGCGTCCAGGATACTGGACGGGTTCACGCCGCCCTACGACGGCACCGCGGTGCGCCGCCTCAAGGACGCCGGGGCCGTGCCGCTGGGGAAGACCAACATGGACGAGTTCGCCATGGGCTCCTCCACCGAGAACTCCGGCTACGCCATCACGCGCAACCCTTGGAACCTCGACCACGTGCCGGGCGGTTCCTCCGGCGGTTCCGCCGCCGCCGTGGCCGCCGGCCAGTGCATCGCCGCGCTGGGGACGGACACCGGCGGGTCCATTCGCCAGCCCGCGTCCTTCTGCGGCATCGTCGGGCTCAAGCCGACGTACGGACGGGTGAGCCGCTACGGCGTGGTGGCGTACGCGTCCTCGCTGGACCAGGTGGGGCCCATGACACGGGATGTCACCGACTGCGCGCTGATGCTCCAGGCCATCGCCGGGCACGACCCCGCGGACTCCACCTCGGTGGACGTCCCGGTGCCCGACTACGCCGCCGCGCTGACCGGCGACGTCAAGGGGATGCGCATCGGCGTGCCCATAGAATTCTTCGCGACCGGGCTCCAGCCCGAGGTGGAGCAGGCGGTGCGGCAGGGCATCCGGGAACTGGAGAAGGCCGGCGCCGTCGTGACCGATGTATCGCTCCCGCGCAACGACTACGCCGTGGCCGCCTACTACATCATCGCCGCCGCCGAGGCCAGCTCCAACCTGGCGCGCTACGACGGCATGCGCTACGGCCCGCGGGCCGAGGCCGGGGACCTTACCGCCACCTACATGAAGAGCCGCGCCCAGGGATTCGGAAAGGAAGTGAAACGCCGGATCATGCTCGGCACCTACGTGCTGTCCGCCGGCTACTACGACGCCTACTACCTCAAGGCGCAGAAGGTACGGACGCTGCTCAAGCAGGACATGGAATCGGCCCTGAGCGGCTGCGACGCCATCGTCGCCCCCACCTGCCCCACCACCGCCTTCAAGCTCGACGAGATGACCCAGGACCCGCTGCAGATGTACCTGTCCGACATCCTCACCATCTCGGTGAACCTGGCGGGGCTGCCCGCGCTGTCAGTGCCGTGCGGGTTCGACGACGCCGGCCTCCCCATCGGCATGCAGATCATCGGAAAGCACTTCGACGAGGCCACGGTGCTGCGACTGGGATACGCTTACGAGCAGGCGACGGAGTGGTACACGCGGAGGCCGGCGGTTTAGGAAGGTTGCCGGTGGGGGGTCAATCCGCGAAACGATGCTCCGTTTGCAAGTAACGGATCGCCACGTTCGCGAAGCTGACTCGAGACGAATTCACCACTACCGAGAAGTGCTCGACCAGTTGTTCTATCGGGACATCCGCGTTGAGCTCGTTGTCTATCTCTTCTATCAACTCCGCCCGCTCACGAGTCAGCTCCACGTCATCGAGCCGCAAGACCTGAATCATTTTTTTGGACTCGGCCGTGCCGTCAGAAACGATATCGCCGGACGACCCGAAACTAAACCGCTCACAGCATTCTTCGCTTTCGGGGGAGATATGGCAATGTTCCTCGAACCAATCCTGTTTGGCGTTCCCGCAAGTCCCGCGTGGTCCGTTGTCACCTCGGGGGCCACAACTCAGAAACAGATTGCGGAATTCCACTTCCAGTTCCCGATAACGCCTCGGCCTGAAGTGTTCGACATGGTACCATTGGTTGGCGTCGAGTGTAATGGATCTTCCGCAATATACGCATTGTCCTGTTTGTTCCTCGAACAGGCACTCCTGCACCCGAACTCGAACCGCGCCAGGCCAATTATCGTATCTTGGCTCGATACGGGCTTCCCGTTCACCGGCTATCCAATCCACCAATTCCCGTGGCGCGTCACCCTTGTTGGAGCCCCTCATTGTTTCGCGCCCTGCCGACGCCTCAGCTTGACCCGTCGCGCCGACACGCGGGAAGACCCTCCTTCCACCGACCTTTCTATTTGATCCAGCACCTCCGCCGCCTCGCCGAACTCACCGGCGTCGACCAACTCGTCAAAGCGAAAAAACAGCCCGCTTACCTCGGAATCTCTATCGGTCGTATCGAGGAGCGCATGCAGAATGTAGTTGCTGTCGCGTCCCTTGGAGGCCGCCGGCACTTTGACGCTCACGACGCCGTACTCATCCACAGACAGAAGCCTTAGATTCCTGGCCTGCACACCACCGATCACCTGTGGGGAATGGGTGGCAACCACAAATTGACATGCCGGAAACATGCTAGTCAATGAACCAAGGATCTTCCTCTGCCATCCTGGATGGAGGTGCAGCTCGACTTCATCGATGAGCACGAGCGCCTTGCATTGACTCAAATCCGTTTGCGGATACGTGCGAGTTAGCCGCCGCGCCAAGTCCACCGCGAGAATAAAGAACGCCTTCTCGCCACTCGATAGGGCGTCGAACGGAAATTCCAGGTGATTCTTGGTGACATACAGTACTCGCGAAACCCCCTCTTTCGGCAGTCTCGACCTGATGGACTCAAAGCCCTCCATTTGGCCAAGCGTATCTCGTACTACGTCGAGATCCGGATCGGAGTAGTCCAGATTCCGACTGTCCTTGGCTTCCCGCGCCTCGTCTCCCTCTTTCTCGAAGAACCATTCCTTGAATGCGGATACGGACCTCAGGCCGGCGTCGAGGGAATCGACCCGTTGGCGGCTCGCTGCGGGAGAACCGGCGTCGCTGATCCTGTTTTGACCGTAGTAGACAACCGGCAACGGAGTGCTTGGCGGTCCTTGTGCCTCCAAATCACGCAACTGACTCTTGGAGCAAGAGAAATGGCTTGTCTTACAAACCGCCTTCAAGGTCGTCCGACCACCATCCGGCAAAGTCAGACGAATATCTGTTTCGGCAACCTTGGCTCCACTGCGGACGGGGCCCGGCGTCAGTTGAAAAACCGGAAGACGAGCACCGGTTCCAAAATAAGGGTACCCCACCGCCATTGTAGATCCTGCTATCGCATCCAATACAGTAGTTTTTCCTACCCCGTTCCGTCCCGCCAGGACTGTCAGGGACCTGTCCAGATCAAGTGCGAGATCGGCAATGCCCCTGAAGTCCCTGATATGTATTGAACAGATTCGAAGAGAATTGTTCACGACAGTTCAACCCTGGTCGAAGCACCGACAGTTTTCGGTATGGACTCCAACGGGAAAGGACGATCCAACATCACCTTGTCGCCCGTCAGGCCGTCCCCAATATCAACGTGGCATGCATGGCCAGGCTGCCGCCGTGGCCGCTGATGATGCCGACCTTGGCGTCGGCCACCTGGCGCTCGGGTTCGACCTCGTTGCCGCGGAGTTGGCGGGCGCCTTCGGTGAGGTGGAGCATGCCCTCCAGGTGGGCCTGGGACAGGAGGCCGCCGTGGGTGTTGAGGGGGATCTCGCCGCCGATGCCGATGCGGCCGTCCTTGACAAAGTCCTTGCCCTCGCCCTTCTCGCAGAAGCCGTAGTCTTCCAGGGTGATCATGGCGGTGATGGTGAAGCAGTCGTACAACTCGGCGAAGTCCATGTCCCTCGGCTCCAGGCCGGCCATGTCGTAGGCCATGCGCGAGGACTTGCGGCCCCCCAGGGTGGTGAGGGTGGGCGCGTCCAGCAGGCTGAAGTGGGGGTGGTGCTGGCCCATGCCGAGGATCACCACCGGCGGCTTGGGGAAGTCCCTGGCGCGCTCCAGGCTGGTGACCAGCACGGCGCCGCCGCCGTCGGATTCCAGCGAGCAGTCCAGCAGGTGCAGCGGCGCGACGATCATGCGCGACTGCTGGTGGTCCTCCAGCGTGATGGGTTTCTTCATGGTGGCGTTGGCGTTCAGGGACGCGTGCCTGCGCGTGGAGATGGCGATCTCCGCCAAGTCCTCGCTGCGGGTGCCGAACTCGTACATGTGGCGCTGGGCCGCCAGGGCGTGGCCCGCGGCGGCGGCGAAGTGCCCCCAGGGCCGCTCCCAGTGTTCGTCGCCCCGGCGGATGGGGTAGCCGGGCGTGGCGTCACCGGTGGAACGCTTGCGCGCGTGCACGCACACCACCGTGTTGCACATGCCCGCGTCGATGGCCATGACCGCGTGCTGCACCATGGCGATGGGCGTGGCGCCCCCGAGCGCCAGGTCGGTGGCGTAGACCGGGGTGATGCCGGCCATGTGCGCCAGCCGCACGGCGTAGCTCCGGTGGGCGTCGTTCAGCGGCTGGTTGGTGACAAAGCCGTCCACCGCGTCGCCGCGGATGCCCGCGTCGTCGAGACACGCGCGGATGGCTTCCAGGTGCAGCGAGTGCGTGGTGCCGTCCGGACGCTTGCCCACCTGCGTCTCGCCCACGCCGACGATGGCGTACTTGCCTCCGAGATTGGCCATGCTTCCTCCTTGGCGGGGCGGAGCCCCTACGCGGCAGATTGATTCCGAATCCGTAACAGCAAAGGACAAATGGCGTCAAGAATCCTTGCCACGGGGAGCCGCCCACCCGCCTGCATTCCCGCTTCCCAGGCTGGGTCAAGACCCTGCTCGGACACGAAAATGACACCAACCCCACGAATCGTCATTCCCGCGGAAGCGGGAATCCAGGCGGGGTGGAGTGGGGGCTGCTACGATGCACGCCGCACCCCTCCACCCCTGGATTCCCGCTTGCGCGGGAATGACGATTCGGGCTGTAGCAGACTTCCGTAACTAACTGAATTCATTGAACAAGATTCTATTCTCATATCAATGACGACTCGGAGCGTTGGCGCCAGATCTCTTCCGAGCGGAGTTTTGGCACAGCCTGTTCCGCGGGAATGCCGTATTTGGGCCGTTGGCGCCAACCAGGCGCGATTGCGGGGAAACGACCTTTCTGTTACCTGCCGGACCATGAGCTACGAAACGGTCATCGGTCTGGAGGTACACGCGCAGATCCTGACCGAGTCCAAGATCTTCTGCGGCTGCTCCACGCGGTTCGGCGAGGCGCCGAACCGGAACACCTGCCCGGTGTGCATGGGCTTTCCGGGGGTGCTGCCGGTGCTGAACCGCAAGGTGGTGGAGCACACCATCCGCACCGGGCTGGCCACCCACTGCGCCATTGCCAGGCACAGCCGCTGGGCGCGCAAGAACTACTTCTACCCGGACCTGCCCAAGGGCTACCAGATCAGCCAGTATGAGCTGCCGCTGTGCACGGGCGGCCACGTGGACGTGAGCATGGACGGCGCGGCGAAGCGGGTGCGGCTGACGCGCATCCACATGGAGGAGGACGCCGGCAAGAACATCCACGACGCGCGCGGCGACCACAGCCTCGTGGACCTCAACCGCGCGGGCGTGCCGCTCATGGAGATCGTGAGCGAGCCCGACATGCGCAATCCGGGCGAGGCCGGCGCGTACCTGAGGACTTTGCGCTCGATCCTGGAATACCTCGAGGTGTGCGACGGCAACATGGAGGAAGGGAGCTTCCGCTGCGACGCCAACGTGTCGCTGCGGGAGGCGGGGGACGAGGAGTTGGGCGTCAAGGTGGAGATCAAGAACCTCAACTCCTTCAAGGCGGTGGAGAAGGCGCTGGAATACGAGATCCGGCGCCAGGGGCAGGCGCTTTCCCAGGGGGACGCGGTGGTGCAGGAGACGCGCCTGTGGGACCCGGACGCCGAAGTTACCCGGTCCATGCGTTCCAAGGAGCACGCCCACGACTACCGCTACTTCCCCGACCCGGACCTGCTGCCCCTTGAAGTCGACGAGGAGTGGGTCGATGAGATCCGCGCCACCCTGCCCGAGCTGGCTCGGGAGCGGCAGAACCGTTTCGTGGAGGAGTACGGCCTGCCCGCCTACGACGCGGACATCCTCACCCAGCGGCGCGACGTGGCCGAGTACTTCGAGGCCGCGGTCAAGGCCCACGCCAACCCCAAGGCCATCGCCAACTGGCTCATGGGCGACCTCTTCCGGGTGCTCAAGGAGCGCAAACTCGACGCCGCGCTGCGCATCGAGAGCTGGCCCGTGGAAGCGGTGGACCTCGCGCGCATGGTGCGGTTGGTGGACGAGGGCACCATCAGCGGCAAGCTCGCCAAGACCGTCTTCAACGAGATGCTGGAAACCGGCAAGGGGCCGGACGCCATCGTCAAGGAGAAGGGGCTGGAGCAGGTGTCCGACACCGGCGCCCTGGACGCGGCGGTGGACGAGGTGCTGGCGGCGTGCGTGGCGCAGGTGGAAGAGTACCGCGCCGGCAAGGTGAAGGTCTTCGGCTTCCTGGTGGGTCAGGTGATGAAGGCCACGCGGGGCAAGGCGAATCCGCAGATGGTGAACGAGATACTACGCGGCAAACTTCAGTGCTGACGGCGGCATCGGTCAGGAAGGTCGAACAGCCCCGAAACGTCATTCCCGCGAAAGCGGGAATCCAGGGGTGGCGTGTGGCGGCTCGATTGCCGCAGCCCCGCCTCTCCTGGATTCCCGCTTTCGCGGGAATGACGTTTCGGGGTGGCTGTGCCATCCCCTGTTCGATAGGGGCTCCGACACGGCCTGCTTCGCGGGGATGAGTTTTCGTGAGGTCCCTGCCTCACCAGTCTTGACCGTGGCCTGTTCCGCGGGAATGACGGATTATCTTCGACGGATTGTCTTCAGGTGCGGTAGTCGGAGTTGATCCGCACGTACTCGTGGCCGAGGTCGGAGGTCCATACGGACGTGCCGGCCTCCCCCATGCCGAGGCTGATGTGCACGGTGAAGGACGGGCGCTGCATGACCCTGGCGGCGGCGGACTCGCGGGTGCCGACGGCGAGGCCCCGGCGCACCACCTTCACCCTTCCCAGGGCCACGTCGATGGTTTCTTCCACCACGGGTACGCCGGCGTTGCCGATGGCCATCATGAAGCGGCCGATGTTGGGGTCCTGGCCGAAGAAGGCGGTCTTGACGAGCTTGGAGTCGGCCACGGCGAAGGCCACCTTGCGGGCCTCGGCCACGCTGCGGGCGCCGTCCACGCGCACCTCCACGAGCTTGGTGGTGCCCTCGCCGTCGGCCACGATCTTGAGTGCCAGCTCCTTCATCACCCGGGTCACTTCCCGCTCCAGCACGTCCTCGCCCTCGCCGCCGCGGGTGATGCGGGGGTTGCCGGCGGCACCGTTGGCCAGGCACAGCACGGTGTCGTTGGTGCTGGTGTCGCCGTCCACGGTGATGGCGTGGAAGGTCGCGTCCGTGGCCCGGCGCACCATGGGGCGCAGCGCGGCGGGGGCGACGGCGGCGTCGGTGAGCACGTAGCACAGCATCGTGGCCATGTTGGGGGCGATCATGCCCGCGCCCTTGGCGATGCCGGCGATATGAACGGTGCGGCCGCCGACGCGGCACGTGGCCGCCGCGATCTTGGGACCGTTGTCGGTGGTCATGATGGCCTGGGCGGCGTCCTGCAAGGCCTCCGAGGAAAGCGCCGCGGCGGCGTCGGCGATGCCCCGTTTGATCTTCTCCATGGGCAGACGCACGCCGATGATGCCGGTGGAGGACGGCAGCACCTGCCGCGCGTCGATGCCCAGGTGCCGGGCGCTCTCGGCGCACATGGCTTCGGCGTCCCGGAGCCCGCCCGGACCGGTGCAGGCATTGGCGTTGCCGCTGTTGACCACCACCGCCTGGAGCCGCCCCGAGCGCACGTGTTGCGCGCCCGCGGTGACGCTGGGGCTCTTGATCCGGTTCTTCGTGAACACGGCGGCCGCGGCCGCCGGGCCCTCGGATGCGATGAGCGCCAGGTCCTTGCGCCCGCTCTGCTTGATGCCGCACGCCACGCCCGCGAAGCGGAAACCGGGCACGCCGGTGGGGGTCTTCACTTGCCGCAGCATCGTTTGTACTTCTTGCCGCTGCCGCACGGACAGGGGGCGTTGCGCCCCACCTTGTCGCCGTCCCGCCGCACCGTGGACACGCGCTCCGGCCCCTCGCCGTCGCCGTGGCTGAGCATCATCTGGCGCGGCGCCTGCCGCGCTTCCATCTCATCCAGCTCGGCGGACGAACGCTCCAGGTCCACCTCCACGGTGAAGAGCTTCCCGACCACGTCTTCCTGGATGCGGTCGGACATCTCCTGGAACAGCTCGTACCCTTCCCGCTGGTACTCGTGCAGCGGGTTCTTCTGGCCGTAGCCGCGCAGGCCGATGCCCTCCTTGAGGTGGTCCATGTTGAGGAGGTGGTCCTTCCACAGGACGTCGATGGTCTGGAGCATGATGATCCGCTCGAGCTGCCGCAGCAGCTCCGGACTCAGCCGCTCCTCCTTGTCCGCGTAGCTCTCCGTGACCAGGTCGACGACCTTCTCCTGGATCTCCTCGGCGTTGAGGCTCCCCTGCTCCTCGGGGGTGAACTCCAGTCGCACGTTGAAGCGGCCCCGGAGACTCTCGGCCAGTCCCGCGAGATCCCACTCCGACGCCATGGCCTGCTTGTCCACGAAGCGCTCCGCGGTTTCCTCGGCAAGCTGGGTGGCCATCTCCAGCACGTCGTCCCTGAGCTTGTCGCCCGCGAGCGCGTCCCGGCGCTGGCCGTAGACGACCTCACGCTGCTTGTTCATGACGTCGTCGTATTCCAGCAAGTGCTTGCGGATGTCGAAGTTGTGCGCCTCCACCTTCTTCTGGGCGTTCTCGATGGCCCGGCTCACGAGCCCGTGCTCGATGGGCACCCCCTCCTCCATGCCCAGCCGGTTCATGATTCCCTGCATGCGGTCGGCGCCGAAGATGCGCATGAGGTCGTCTTCCAGCGACAGGAAGAACCGCGACGCGCCCGGATCACCCTGGCGTCCGGCGCGGCCACGCAACTGGTTGTCGATGCGCCGGCTCTCGTGGCGTTCGGTGCCGATGATGTGGAGTCCGCCGGCCGCCACCACGTTCTCGCGTTCCGTGCCGGAGTTGGTCTGGTAGCCCGCGAGGATCTCGTCGTAGCGGTTGCTGTAGGCTTCCGGCGCCTTCTCCAGCTCCTCGCGCACCTCCTCCACCGCCTGCACGTATTCCTGGCGCTTGGACTCGTAGGCGTCATGGGCCGCCCGGGTTTCCTTCTCGTAGGGAACGCGCAGCGCCTCGCAGTGGGCCTCGGCCTCCTCGAAGGCCGTGCGGTTGGCCTCGAACTCCCGCACCAGCGAAGCGTCCTCGCCCTGTGCCACCACCGACCGGGTGACCACGAACTCGTATTCCTCGAGGCGCTGCTCGTACAGCCGACGGCTGTCGTCGATGGTTTCCAGAAGTTGCGGCCGCTGGCCGTCGGCGCCTTGCCAGCGCTCGACGAAGGAGCCGAAGGCCTTGCTGGCCTCGCTGAACTCGCGCCGGGCACCGGACTCGTCCACCCCGCCATGGGCCAGCACCGCCTCATCCAGACTCTCCTTCACCTCGACGTAGGTCTCCGGGATGTTGCGGTAGCTGTGCAAGGCGTCGATGAGCTCCGACGAGGAGACCCGCTCGTATTCCTCCCGCAGGTCCCGGAAAGGCGACAGCGCCATGAGGCGGTTCTGGATCTCGGTAAAGCTGCGCAGTGCCTCGCCACGCTGCGCCTCGTACACCTCCGACTCCGCCTTGTAGCGTTCGGTGGCCTGGCGCATCTGCTCGTCGTACCGTTCCTTCAATTCGCGCAGCGCGTCCTCGTAGCGTTGCTGTCCCTGGAGCGGCAGTTTGGCGGCGCGGGTGATCCACTCGTTCTCCATGTCCGAGCGCGCCAGGAACTCGGGATTCCCCCCGAGCAGGATGTCGGTGCCGCGGCCGGCCATGTTGGTGGCGATGGTGACGGCGCCGAAGCGGCCCGCCTGGGCGATGATGGACGCTTCCGCCTCGTGGTTGACGGCGTTGAGCACGTTGTGCTTGACCTTGCGCTTCTTGAGCATCGACGAGAGAAGCTCCGACTTCTCCACCGACACGGTGCCCACCAGCACCGGCTGCCCCTTGGCGTGGGACTCGGCGATCTCCTCCACCACGGCCTCGTACTTCTCCTTCTCGGTGCGGTACACCACGTCGGGGTGGTCCATGCGCACCATGGGCCGGTGGGTGGGCACCACCAGCACGTCGAGGTCGTAGATCTTCTTGAACTCGGGGGCCTCGGTATCGGCGGTGCCGGTCATGCCCGCGAGCTTGGCGTACATGCGGAAGTAGTTCTGGATGGTGATGGTGGCGAGGGTCTGGTTCTCCTCGCGGATGTGCACCCCCTCCTTGGCTTCCACCGCTTGGTGCAGCCCATCGGACCAGCGCCGCCCCGGCATGAGCCGCCCGGTGAACTCGTCGACGATGATGATCTCGCCGTCCTTGATGACGTAGTCCACGTCGCGCTTGAAGATGTTGTGGGCCTTGAGGGCCTGGTTCACGTGGTGCAGCGTGTCGATGTGGCGCGGGTCGTAGAGGTTGTGCACGCCCAGCAGCCGCTCCACCTTGGCCACGCCGCCGTCGGTGAGGGCCACGGTCTTGGCCTTCTCGTCGATGGTGTAGTCGCCCTGGGCCAGGATGGCCTCCCGGTCTTCCTGGGAGGGATCGCCCTGGATCACCGCGCCGCGCTGGAGCTTGGGGATGATGCGGTTGAGCGAGTAGTACTTGTCGGTGGACTCCTCCGCCGGCCCCGAGATGATGAGCGGGGTGCGCGCCTCGTCGATCAAGATGTTGTCCACCTCGTCCACCACCGCGAAGTTGAGCTCCCGCTGGACGTACTCTTCCAGCGCGAACTTCATGTTGTCGCGCAGGTAGTCGAAGCCGAACTCGTTGTTGGTGCCGTAGGTGATGTCGGCCCGGTAGGCATCCTGGCGCGTGACCGGCCGCAGGTTCAGGTAGCGGTAGTCCTTGGTGATGTAGGTGGGGTCGAACCGGTAGCTGGCGTCGTGGACGATGGAGGCCACGGACAGCCCCAGGGCGTGGTAGATGGGACCCATCCACTGGACGTCGCGCCGCGCCAGGTAGTCGTTGACCGTGATGAGGTGCACGCCCTTGCCGGTGAGCGCATTCAGGTAGAACGGCAGGGTCGCCACCAGCGTCTTGCCCTCGCCGGTCTTCATCTCGGCGATCTTGCCCTCGTGCAGCACCATGCCGCCGATGAGCTGGGCGTCGAAGTGGCGCAGTCCGATGGTGCGCCGCGACGCCTCCCGGGTGGCCGCGAACGCCTCCGGCAAAAGATCGTCCAGGGCCTCGCCGTCCCCCAGCCGCCGCCGGTACTCGTCGGTCTTCTCCCGCAGCTCCGCGTCCGTCAGCTTCTCGAACTCCGGCTCCAGCCCGTTGATGTGCTCCACCACCGGCCTGAGCCGCTTGACCTCCCGGTCGTTCTTCGTGCCGAAGACCTTCTTGACGAAGTTGCTGGCGAACATTCCTTCAGGATAACGATTCAGGGGACGGGATGCAATTTTCGGGAGTGTGTCCCAATTCAGAGATTTGACCCTGGGCATCTACCAAAGACAGCGGCAGGTCCGGATTCTCCGAAGCCAGGTGTCGCGGAAGGACAGGTCAGCGGCTTTATCGGCTCACAGGAACGCCCTTCCATGAACTCGTGGCCTGGGCCTGAGTGCCCGTTTAGCCTCACTGATATTTCCGCCGCTTGAACGCGCGCACGTCCGCGACAGTTAACCGAAACCATTCCCCCTTCGCACGCCGTTCCGCAAACCGTCGGTGCCAGTACGCCTCGATTCCGGGTGGGTCGTCGGTTCGAATCGCGTGTTCCAGGGTAACTTTCTCTGGCAGAGCAACGCTGATCTGCTTCACCCGCCGCTCAAGCTCCTCGCTCCGTCCAATCTTGTAGTAGTTGCCGGACTTGAGAAGATAAACGAAACCCTCTGTCGGGGACGGAGAAGAAGTGTTCTCTGTCCGTTCAGGAAGCTCCTCTTTCTGTTCAGGAAGCAGCGCGATCAGATCAGCGAAGTCCTCATTCTCGTGTACCCACTCAACCAACGCCGCGACGAGCCCCGCCTTGTTCCCGAAGTGATTGGTGAACGTCGAGTGGCCAGGGAAGTCCTGTCGGCTGCGCGAATACATGCGAATGTCCCAAAATAGCGAACAGCTTCGGCGTATTTCCGCAGCACCTGCTCGGCAGAGAATCTACGCTGCTTCTCGTTGGGCTCGTAGCCCGCCGCCTTGAGGGCGTCGGCCCAGCTTCGGAAATGGACGCCGTACCACTCGCTCTCTCGGACGCCGGTCTCCTTTTCGAAGACTCGTTTCCCTGGTGGGCGTCCGTTCCGTCCGGTGACTCGCCTGATCTCGTGGATAATGTGCTCTCGCGTGATCATGGAAAGACCTAGCGAAGAGCGAGTACCCGCTGACTAGCGAACCAACTCTGCCAGCATGCCCTGCTGTCAGTTGGCCTTCTCCTAAGCCTAAGTGGTTTCATGAATCCCTCCGCTCTCTCGCGGTTACGACACGTGAGATGCGGAGCCTCCCGTCTCGTACCGTGACCACCGCCCGAGCTTCCAAGGCACCGCCATGGTGCTCGATCAATTCGGCGATGATGTCGATGCGCTGCTGTGCCGGAACATCCGGAAGTCGGACAAGACCCGCGTGTGGAATTCGATGCAGGTGAACGAGCTCTCCGAAGTCGGTGTCGATCGTGAGGAGAACTCGACCCTCAGCTTCGGCCTTCTCCAACAAGGCCCGATCACCCGGATCCGGACCGAGTTCTCGAGCCTCGAGCACGTCGTGGCCCTTGCTGCGGAGCCAATAGGCCAGCCGGCGTCCGGCGCACCGGTCTACAAGGAATTTCACCGGCCCTTTACCGACACGGCAGCAAGTGTGTCCCCGGCGATGACGGCGTGTGCATAGGCATTGCAGGCGCGGATGTCCTCCGGCTCCAGGCCGGGGTAGTCCTCCAGAATCTCTTCGTGGGAAACGCCCTGGGCCAAGAGGCTCAGGATCAACTCCACGGAAACCCGCATGTCGCGAATAATCGGCTTTCCGCCGAATATGTCCGGCCGCGCGGTGATTCGCTTGAGTAGTTCGTCTTCTATTTTCACCGCTCTTCCTCCATCGTGCCGAGGGCGCCGTACAGCATTACACGGTTCCCACCAACTCGTTCCCGAGTTCCTTGCCGCAACTCGGGAAGTAGCCGAACACCCGATCCCAGACTTCGCGGGTTTCCATGCAGAGGTAGATGGGCACCAGTGGGGCGGCGTCGCGGATCCAGTGGCGCATCTTGCGGTACATGGCGACGCGCAGGGGCTGGAAGTAGCGCATCTTGCCGTCGAGGCACGGGACCTGCTCGCCGGAGAGGATGCGGGTGGCGGGGAAGCGCCGGCGCATCACGCGTTTGAGCGATGGGGTGGTGCGCAGGACGCCCATGCTGGTCCAGGCCATGCGGCGGTGGTCCAGGCGGGTGAAGATCCGGTGCAGCAGGTCCCGGTAGTCTTCTTCCCAGCCGGGGTACTCCACCATGGGGTCGAAGTGGAAGCCCAGCTTGTAGCCGGCCTGCTGGCAGCGCCAGGCGGCGTCGAGGCGCTCTTCCAGCGAGGCGGTGAGGCCCTCGTCGGCGTCGATGACGGCCTGGGGGTTCATGGACCAGGACACCACCACCCGATCCTTGGGGTCCAGGCCGAGGAGACCGTCCACGTGGTCGCTCTTGGTCTTGAGCTCCAGCAGCGCGTTGGGCTGCTCGGCGAAGAACGGCACGGTGGCGGCGGCGAAGCCGATGAGGGGCTCCAGCGCCAGGCTGTCGGTGATCTCGCCGGTGCCGATGCGGAAGAGGAAACCGCGGTGCTTCGCCAGCAGGTCGCGGGTTTCGGCCAGGAGGTCGTCGACGTTGCTGAACACCTTGAGAGCCGGATTTTCGGCGAGGTAGTCCTGGAGGTAGCAGTAGCTGCAGTCCATGGGGCAGTTGCTGGCGAAGTTGATGATGAAGTAGTTGCAGCAGACTTGGCCGTCGCTGCCCGGGCAGGCCTTGAGGAACCTGCCCTTGTGGCGCATGAGGAGCAGGTCGCGCTTCCCCCGCGAGATGGGGTCGGCGGCACCGTCGCGCTCCGTCCAATAGCGCTGGGGGTCCGGCACGGTCACGAAGGGCACGTCGGGCAGGGCGCTCCGCAGGTTGTCGAAGATCACCGAGTCCTCGGAGCCGCTTTCCACGACGACCCTGTCAGGCCGGTACGTCTGCAACTTCCTTCCCCTCCATGAGCGCGAACACCTTTCTTGCCGCATCGTTCCCGGCCAGGGACTCCACTTCACGGGCCAGACGGGCCAGCGCCTCCACGCTGCCGGCCTGCAACTCCACCGTGAGGCCGCCTTCGAGTCCCGGCGCCACGGTGATGCGGATGCGCGGGTCGAGCTTGAGCGTGCGGAGCCGGGCGCGGACCTCGTCCTCGATGCGGGTGAGACGTGGATAGCGCAGCCGGCGGAGTGCCTCTTTGGCGTGCTTGAGCCTGTCGTTGCGGCCCATGCGGTTGTCGGACAGGGTCGGCGCAAGCTCCTTGCCGTCGATAATGGCGGCAATGGGGCAGCCGTCCCGCAACGATATCTCCACGCACCAGTCCAGGAAATCGCTGAAGTGGTTGCCGCCGAGCCGAAGGCCGCGCGCGAGATCGAGGAGCGCCCGCTGGTCTCCCTCGCCCAGGGCCAGCCAACGCTCGGTGGCCTGGGCGTGGATACCGCGCTCACGGGCGTAGCTCGTGATGTCTTCGCGCAGTGCCAACTCGTTCACTCTCCTACCTCCGGACAGGTCATTCCCGCGCGACAGGCTGTGTTAAAGCGATGAGGCTCCGCCCCTCGAACCGTCATTCCCGCGAAAGCGGGAATCCAGGGGCGGGGCTAAACGGGCCTGCATCCCCGCCTCCCCCCGCCTGGTTTCCCGCTTTCGCGGGATTGACGGTTCGAGGGGCGGAGCTGTTCCCAGTCTGGGTGGAGTTT
>JAJEAI010000032.1 GCA_022824205.1 Candidatus Binatia bacterium | reverse complement strand
CCCTACGAGTCATCGCGGCTTGCCGACGCATCTTTGCAAACCTGTTTGTGAGACACAACGCTAGTGTGGTGTCTGGTTGATTCGCAGCACAATATGCGGAGGATTTTTCGTTGTCGGCAAGGCGCGATGACCCGTAGGGGCGACCCGCGGTCGCCCCATGTGGCGGGGACCACGCGAGGAAGACCCCGGGTCAAGCCCGGGGTGACGTCACGCAGCCGACGGCGGAAAAGACCCGCAGATTATGCTGCGAATTATCCAGACACCACACTAGGAACGGTCTGACGGCGGCGCGGTGCCGTACAGGTTTCGGTAGGCGTGGTAGTTGCGCAGTACGGCCTTCACGTAGCGGCGCGTTTCCCGGTACGAGATCCGCTCGATGAACTCCTCGTCGTCGGCGTCGCCGAGGTCGCGCGTCCAGCGCTCCACCGCTTCCTTGCCGGCGTTGTAGGCCGCCAGCGCCTTGGCCTGGCTGCCGCCGTAGTGTTCGAGCAGCCCTTTGAGGTGATGCACGCCAAGCCTGATGTTCAGCTCGGGATCGAAGAGTCGAGGCGCCTCCGGTTCCGGCAGCCCCATCTTCGACGCTTCCTTGCGCGCGGTTTCGTGAAGCAGTTGCATGAGCCCCATGGCCTGGGCATGGGAGACGGCGCGCGGCTTGAACAGGCTCTCCTGCCGCATCAGCGACAGGACGAGGTGGGGGTCGATACCGTTGTCGGCCGCGTTACGCCGCACCGCGTCCCAGTAGGCCAGGGGATACCGGAACCGGAGCGTCTCGGCGGACGGAAGCGCTTGCGCGGCAAGAGACAGGCTCTGGTAATAGGCGTGAGTGCGCGCGTACTCGCGCATGAGCAACAGCCTGAGACCGGCGCTGCGCCTGGAATGTCTGCGCACCCGACCCAGCTCGGCATGGGCGAGCCGGTCGAGGCCGATGCGCGCCAGCGCGCGTGCGCGCTCAAGGTGAAAACCGGCGCGCTCGTCCAGGCGGGGAGCGCGCGCCGACGGCCCCGGGCGCTCGGGAGGGGAACGCTCGGGCACGGCTTCCCCGAGTTCCGCGAGCCGCCGGGACGCCAGGACGGCGTAGTAGGACTCGCCATCCTTTCCGATGACCCGGCGATACAGCCGCACGGCGCCGGCGCGGTCCTTGAGCCTCTCGGCGGTGCGCGCCTCCCAATAGACGGCGGCCAGCCGGAAGTTGCCGCGCCTGCCGGCGATGTCGCGAAAGGTCTCCCGGGCCGCGGTGTCGTCGGAGCGCAGGTACTGCATCCACGCCAGGCGCCACGCCGCGTCGCCCCGGAACCGGCTGTAGCGGTGCTCCTTGGCGAAGAGCTGCCGGTAGGTGCGGGCCGCCGCTCGCCACCGGCCCATGGACTCGTGGATGCGGCCGGTCACGTAGATGGCGTAGCGTCGATGGAGATGGCCGGGATACCTCTTCAAAAACTCCTGGAGGGTCTTCAACGCTTCGTCGTCGTCGTTGCGGTTCCACTGGATGGTGGCGATGCGGGTCAGCGCCTCCCCGGCCCGGGCGCGCTTGGGATAGTGCCGCACGTACCGGCGCAGGATCGCTTCTTCCTCCGCCCGCAGGCGCAGTTTCCGGTAGACGTCGGACAAGCCTTCGAGGGACAGCCGGCGGTAGTTGGTTTCGCGCAGGATGCGCCGGTAGAGGTCGGCCGCGGCTTCGTAGTCGCGTTCGCGCCCGAGCTGCCGGGCTTCCCGCAACATCTCCTGGCCGTTCTTGAATCCGAGTTGGCGCGGGTGTTTGCGCCGGAGCTCCCGGACTCGCTGCTTCGCGCGGCGGCTCCAGGGCGAGTCGGGTGCGCGTCGGCGTGCCTCCTGATAGAGCGCGTACGCCGCTTGATCCCGTCCCGCGGCCTCGCGCGCGCGGCCGAGGCTGTACGCCGCCCTGGCCCGGACCGCCTTCGCTCTCACGGTCTTCCTGATCTCGCCGGCGCGCCGCGCGGCAGCCTGGTGCCGTCCCTGGGCCAGGTCGAGATCGATCAACCCGAAAGACGCCTCAAGCGCCCAGACGCTGCGAGGATGAGCTTGCCGCAACCGGGAGAAACGGCGCCGGGCGTCGTCGTGGCGGCTGGCGCCGGCGGCGATGCGGCCGAGGTAGTAGAGGGCGTAGTCCCGGAGCACGAAGGCGTCATCGGACAACACCTTCCGGAACAGCGGTTCCGCGGCCGCGTGTTCCCCGCCCGCGAAGTGCCGGTGGGCCCGCGCGAATTCCGCCTCGGTGCCCGTTTGGGCGTGCAGCAGAGACGCCCAGAGGGCGAGCGGCAGGAACCACGAGGTGGCGCGAAATCGCATTTTCATTTTCAAGCCGAGGAGTTTCGTAAGTTATAGCAATACGGTCGCCATCGAGTAAGCATGCAATCCGGCAAAGACCGCTTCGGCAGGCCCGATTCATTCCCTTCGGCGCTGTGGTATACTTGAATGGAGTCTGCAAGGGCATAGGGGGGCTCCTCGGGAACGGTCCCGAGGAGGCACCGGACAATGGTGGATGTTGCCGGCAACTGCAAAAGAGTCCTGGAGGGCATTGCCGCCGCGGCGGAGCGGAGCGGCAGGGACCCACGGGCCGTCAGACTCCTCGCCGCCGCCAAGACCCAGAGTGCCTCCGCGGTGCGCGCCGCGGTGGAAGCGGGCGTACGCCTCGTGGGTGAGAACTATGTCCAGGAAGCTCGGGCCAAGAAGGAGATCCTCGGTGATTCGGCCGAATGGCACCTGATCGGACATCTTCAGCGCAACAAGGCGCGCGCCGCCGCCGGCCTGTTCGCGGTGATTGAAACGCTGGACGACTTCCGGCTCGCTCAGGCGCTCGACCGGGAAGGGCAGGCACGCGGCCGGGACGTCGATGTGATGGTGGAGGTGAACCTGGCCGGGGAGGCCACCAAGTCGGGGGTCTCGGAGGAGGGCCTGGTTGCCTTGCTCAGGGAGGTGTCGCGTCTGGAGCGCGTCCGCGTCAAGGGACTGATGACGGTGCCGCCGCTGGCGGAGGACCCGGAGGCGAGCCGGCCCCATTTTCGCCGGCTTCGGGAGCTGCGGGACGCGGCCAGGGAACTGGATCTGCCCCACGTGGTGCTGGACGAGCTTTCCATGGGGATGACCCATGACTACGAAGTGGCGGTGGCGGAGGGGTCGACGCTGGTACGGGTCGGGACCGCGCTGTTCGGACCCCGAAGCCGGCACTGAGCCGGCAACAACGATCGAGGCTGATGGAAGATGTTCGTCGCGGGTAACTTCATCGAGGCTCTGGCGGGTCTCCTCAACCTGGTGATCACCCTTTACGTGTGGGTGATCATCGCGCGCGCGGTGATTTCCTGGGTCAACGCCGATCCCTACAACCCCATCGTGCGCATGCTCTGCAACCTCACCGACCCGGTGCTGTACCGGCTGAGGCAGACCCTTCCCATGGCGTTCGGCGGCATCGACGTGTCGCCCGTCGTGGCGCTGCTGATCCTGTGGTTCCTCCGCGCCTTCCTCGTGCAATCGCTCTACGACATGGCCCGAGCCATGCAGTAAACGGAAAGCGCCACGCGCGCGCCCGAGCGGGTGCGGGTCGGAGATGTTCGCCGTGCTGAAGGCGGCAGGGCAGGCGCGCGCACCCGAGCGGGTGCGGGTCCGGTGCGGATCGGGAAGGAGTGTGGTGGTGCGAGGAGGGGGACTTGAACCCCCACGCCATTGCTGGCACTAGCCCCTCAAGCTAGCGCGTCTGCCTATTCCGCCATCCTCGCACATGGGGTGAGCCGGTCTTCAAGGAGAAGCCGGGCTTGCCGTGGGCGTCTCGGTGCTCTGCTCGGCCGGTGCCGCGACCGGAGCGGGCTGCGGGCTGGTTTGCGTTTGCGGCGCGACGCTGTCGAAGACGCTCGAGCTCGTGCCCTGTTCGGCGAAGTAGCCCAGCGTCAGACAGGTCAGCATGAACACCACCGCCATGCCCGTGGTCAACCGCGTGAGGAAGTTGCCCGCGCCGCTGCTGCCGAAGACCGTCGTGCTCGAGCCGCCGCCGAAGGCGGCGCCCATGTCGGTGCCCTTGCCGGTCTGCAGCAGCACCACGACGATGAGCCCCAGACAGACGAGAATATGAACGGTGGTCACCAGGAGGATCATGTGTCCGTTGTCCGAATGTTGAAAGTCGCTGTCGGAATCTCCGTCGAGAATACCTTGACGATGGCGGCGAAGCTCTGATGATCCAGGCTTGCCCCTCCCACCAGCACGCCGTCGACCTCCGCGACCCGCGCCAGTTCCGCGGCGTTGTCCGGGTTGACGCTGCCGCCGTAAAGAATCGGAATCTCCCGCGCCGACGCGGCTCCGAAGCGGCGTGCCAAGGCGCGCCTTAGCCATCCGTGGGCGTCAGCCACCTGCGCCGGTGCGGCGTGCCGGCCGGTGCCGATGGCCCAGACCGGCTCATAAGCCACTGTCAGAGACTCAATAGCACTTTTCGGAACACCCTTCAATGCGCCCGAGAGCTGTGCGGACAGGGTCCGGTGCGTGTCGCCGCGGCGGCGCTCATCCAGCGTTTCGCCCACGCAGAGGATCGGTTCCAGGGAGGCTTCCAAGGCGGCGGCCAGCTTGCGTCCGACGTCACGGCTGGTTTCGCCGAACAGCCGCCGCCTTTCGGAGTGGCCCACGATGACGTGGCTGCAGCCCGCGTCCCGCAGCATGCCGGCGGCCACCTCGCCGGTGAACGCGCCGCTCGGTTGCCAGTGGAGGTTCTGGGCGGCCAGGCGCACCCGGCTTCCCGCGAGTGCCCGCCGCGTTGCCTCGATGGCGGTGAAGGGCGGCGCCAGGATGACTTCGACGGCGCGGAAACGGTTTCCCACGAGCCGCCGGACCCCGCGCGCGAGATCCCGCGCCTGGGTCTGGGTCCCGTGCATCTTCCAGTTGCCGATGACCGTGCACCGTGCCATGGGCCAAGGCCGGGTCAGGCGGGGACCGCGGCTTCCAACGCCTGGATCCCGGGAAGGGTCTTCCCTTCGAGGAACTCCAGCGCGGCGCCGCCCCCGGTGGATAGATGGGTCATGGCATCGGCGGTCCCCGCGAGACCCACCGCCGCCACCGTGTCGCCGCCGGCGATGACGGTGGTGGCGGCGGAGGCCGCCAGGACCTCTGCCACGGCCGCGGTGCCGTGACGGTACGGTTCCCGCTCGAACAGTCCGAGGGGCCCGTTCCACAGGGTCACCGCCGCGTCCCGGAGCCGTTCGGCGAAGAGGGCGACGGTCTTCGGACCGATGTCCAGTCCCATGCACTCGCCGGGGATGCTCTCGTCACCGGTGACGGTTGGTTCCTCGACCGCCGGTTCCCCGGCGACCACGTGGTCGACGGGGAGTATGAGCGGGACGCCCGTGGCCCCCGCCTCGTCCAGGATCTCCCGCGCCACGTCGAGGAAGTCCTTCTCCAGGAGGGAGCGTCCGACCGGGACGCCGCGGGCGGCGAGAAACGTGTAGGCCATGGCGCCGCCTATCAGGATCAGGTCCACCCGGGGGATCAGGTTCTTGAGAATGCCGATCTTGTCCGACACCTTGGCGCCGCCGAGGATGGCTGCAACCGGGCGCTCGGGCGCCTCGAGGACGCGCGAAAGGTAGTCGACCTCGCGCTGGAAGAGAAGCCCCGCGCCTTTCTCCCGGAAGTGTGCCGCCATTCCCGCGGTGGACGCGTGGGCGCGATGGGCGGCGCCGAAGGCATCGTTGACGTAGACGTCGGCCAAACCGGCGAGAGCGGCGGCGAAGGTGGGGTCGTTGGCTTCCTCGCCGGCGTGAAAGCGGAGGTTCTCCAGCAGCAGGACCCGGCTCCCGCGGGCGTCGTCCAGTGACTGCCGGACCGCCGGTCCGACGCAGTCGGGCGCGAGCGGCACCGGACGGTCAAGGCACCGTTCCAGATAGCGCGCCACCGGGCCAAGACTCCAGCGGGGGCTCGCGCTTCCGCCGGGACGGCCCAGGTGCGAGGCGATGAGCACCCGAGCGCCTCGCTCCAGCAAGGCGTCGATGGTCGGCAGCGTGCTGTCGATGCGATGTGTTTCGGTGATATGTCCGTCGGACAGGGGGACGTTGAAGTCCACGCGAAGGAACACGGCCTTCCCGGTCACGTCGAGCTGTGAAATGCTCCGGATCATAGAGGGATCATAGAGGAATCAGGGCGAGTTCAATTTGACTAGGTACAGCGATTATAATAACTTTTCAAGACAGCAGGATGCTGATGCCGTACTTCTCGATCTACCAGCTCGCGGTCCAGCCGGACACTTTGGGAATGCAGCAACAGGGCATCCTCGACTTGGTGGCCGGGTCGGGCCCGGTGGTCCAGGCCGTTCTCTATCTGCTGATTCTCTTCTCGGTGGTGAGCTGGGGTATCATCCTGTACAAGTTCCGGCGCGTGCGCTCCGCCAAGCGGCAGTCGGCCAAGTTCATCGAGGTCTTTTGGGAGAGCCGCAACCTTGCGTCGATCCATGAAGCGAGCCGGGAGTTGGCCGATAGTCCGGTGGCGCAGGTGTTCATCGCCGGCTACGAGGAGTTGCTGCGCGTGTCGCGCCGCAACGCGTCGGAATCGGACAACCTGACCACCGACCTGAGCGGCGTAGACAACGTCGCCCGGGCCATGAAGCGAGCCACCACGGTGGAGTTGACGAAGTTGGAGCAGGCACTGACCTTTCTGGCGACGACGTCCGGGACGACGCCGTTCATCGGCCTGTTCGGAACCGTCTGGGGCATCATGAACGCCTTTCGCGGGTTGAGCGTCAGCCGGTCGTCCACCATACAGGCCGTGGCGCCCGGCATCGCCGAGGCGTTGATCGCCACCGCCGCGGGTCTGCTGGCGGCGATCCCCGCGCTCATGGCCTACAACCACTTCGTCCAGGAAATCCGCGTGCTCACGGCCGACATGGAGAATTTCACGCAGGAGTTCCTCAACATCGCGGAACGGCATTTCATGAAGAAGGCTTAGGCAGGGCTTCCGAAAGAAGGACGAACGAACCATGGCGGCGGAAGTCATCCAGGGACGGGACAAGGCGCCGATGTCCAACATCAACGTGACTCCTTTCGTGGACGTCATGTTGGTGCTTCTCGTGATCTTCATGGTGACGGCACCGATCATCCAACAAGGCGTGGAGGTGAATCTGCCGCAGGCCAAGGCCGTCCCGGTGGAGGGCCAGGAGGATCCCCTGATCGTCACCATTTCCCGGGATGGTGCCGTCTACCTGAACGACAACGAAGTGACGCCGATCGAGCTCAGGACCAAGTTGGAAGCCATCAGACGCCTGGATCCCCGAAAGGCCGTCTACCTGAGGGCGGACCGGGACGTGCGCTACGGCGCCGTAATCGTCGCCATCGGCGAGATCAAGGGCGCCGGCATCGAAAGGCTGGGGATGATGGCGTTGCCTCTGGACGATCCGTAAGCGCGACTTCCGGGGGAGGGCCGACGGACGATGTGGGAAGGCGTGTTTCGAAGACGTGATGGCGGACGGGTGAGCGGCGGCTCGGACTCGGGCCGATTGAGGTGGTGGGTCTGCTTCTCCGCCGTCCTCCATGGCGTCATGGTGGCGATGTTGCTGGTGGTGCCGCCGAGCACGGCTCGGCGCGACGCCCCGGCCCGTGTGTACACCGTGGATCTCGTGGCCTCCCCCGCGCCGGCGCGGGTGGAGACGCCGCCCCCGGTAGTGGCTCCGGTGGCGCCGGCCCCGCCGAAACCCGCGGAAACGCCACGGGAAGTCGAGACGCCGCCCAAGGAACAGGCGAAAGAGGCGCCCAAGCCCAGCGACGTGCCCCCGGCCGTCACCCGATCGGCGCCCCCGAAAAAGCCCAAGAAGAAGGTCGTCAAGCCCAAGAGACCGGAAAAGCCCAAGAAGAAGGTCGCCAAACCGAAAAAGAAGCCCGAACCCAAGGTCGCGAAGCGCAAGAAGACCGCGCCGAAAAAGGCCGTGGCGAAGAAACCCCCCGCGAAGAAGCCTCCCAAGCTCGCGAAGAAGCAGCCGAGGGGCAAGCGGACGAGCGCGGATTCCCGGTTGTTGGAGCGGCTCAAGGAACGGCGCATCGACGATGCGGTGGCGGTGGCCCGGGAGCGTGCCAGGCTGCGGCGGGCGGCGCGCCGGGAGGGTGGCGGCGCGGGCGAGGCCGGGACCGGGACGGCGCGCAACGGCGGCGTCGTGAGAGGAATGGAGTTCCTGGCTTACCGTGGCCGGATGCTCGACCGCATCAAGGATCGTTGGACATGGATCGGCAAACGCGGCGATCTCGAGGTGACCGTCGGGTTCGGCGTCGGCGCCGACGGGGAGATCTTCGGCCTCAAGCTCCTCAAGTTATCGGGGGATGCGTCCTTCGACGAGTCGGTGGTTCGCGCCGTGCACCGGTCGAGCCCTTTGCCGCCGCCGCCGGCGGGTTACGTGCGTGACTTCGCGCAGGTGGAGGTCACGTTCCGCCCCAGCGACCTCGATGGCTAGGCCGCTGGCGTCCACGGGGTTTCCCGTAAGCGAAGAAGACCATCCGATCATGCAAGGCACCACCGCATTACCGGCAGCACGGCAAACGCCGAACACGGCGCGGGGCGCCGTCCGCGCGTTCGCCCGGGTGACGGCGTGGATACTCGCGGGCTTGATGCTGTGCGGGTTGTCGGCGGGCGCGGCACGGGCGCAGGTGACGGGCATCATCGTCGGACCGGGAGCCGAGCGTTACCGACTCGCGGTTTCGCCGCTCAAGAACCTGGGGAGCCGGCCGGATACCGAGCGGCTCTCCGAAAGGATCGCCGACGTCATTGCGGACGACCTGGACCGGTCCGGCTGGTTCAAGATCGTCGATCGATCCGCGTACATCGAAGACCCGCGGAAAACCGGTATCCGGCTGGGCAGCTTCGACTTCCGTGACTGGACCACCCTCGGAGCGGAAGGGCTCATCAAGGGCGGCTTCGAGACCTACGGCGGCGGACGGCTGCGCTTCGAGTTCTGGCTGTACGACGCGTTCCGGCAGACCCAGGTCATCGGCAAGGCCTACTCCGGAGAGATGCGGGACGCGCGGCGCATGGCGCACCGCTTCGTGGACGAGATCATCTTGAAGCTGACCGGCACCCGTGGTGTGTTCGATACCAGAATCGCCTACGTGTCCACGGGGAAAGACCGGTTCAAGGAAGTCTACTTCTCGCACCTGGACGGCACAGAGAAGAAGAGGGTGACCAACAACCGCACGATCAACATGTTCCCCTGGTGGAGGCGGGACGGCAAGGGATTGGTCTACCTTTCGGTGAAGACGGGCAAGTGGCAGGTTTTCGGCTTCGATCTCGTCACCAATCGCGAAACGCCGATTGCCAGGGGCGATGGCCGCGGTCAATGGTCGCCGGACGGACGGCACCTCGCCACCCCACTGGAACGGAACGGCAACCACGACATCTACCGGCTGAATCGCGCGGGCCACGTCGTGGAACGGCTGACCCACCACCCGGGCATCGATACCTCGCCCACATGGTCGCCCAAGGGAGACCGGATCGCGTTTTCGTCCGACCGCCATGGTTCCCTCCAGGTATACGTTCTGGAGGTCGCCACCGGCGCCATCAGGCGCCTTACGTTCAAGGGCTCTTACAATACGTCGCCGGACTGGTCGCCTTCGGGGGAGCTGATCGCTTTCACGGGAAGAACCAACGGCGTGATGAACATCTTCACCATACGCCCGGACGGCAGCGACCTGCGGATGCTCACGGCCAACCGGCACAATGACGAGGACCCGTCATGGGCTCCGGACAGCCGTTTCCTGGCGTTCACCTCCGATCGGTCGGGTTCCCGCCGCATCTACACGATGCGCCGGGACGGCGAGAGTCAGCGCAGATTGACAGGCTCCGCCGCAGGTGATACAAATCCCTCTTGGTCACCCCGGCTGCAGTGATCCCGTGCAGCATCACATCTCCGCGCCAACCCAGACACGGGAAGATAAGAGAGACCGAGCTGATGATTAGAAGGGCATCCGAGCTGCTGTTCTGCTGCATCCCTCTCATGATACTCGTCGCATGCGCCGCGCCACCGGTTGAACCGGAAGAGCCGGCGGCGAACGTGCCCTTGGCCGATGGGACGTCGGGCGAAAGTCGCAGCGGCGGGATCAACGAGGGCGACCTTGCCCAGCAGGGTCTCGCGGTGACCGGCCAAGGAAGTCTCGACGCCCTCAAGGAGGGTGCCGCGCCGCAGACCGGCGTCCTGGCCGATGTCTATTTCTCCTACGACCGGTCGGAGTTGGAGACGGAAGCGCGCGAGATCCTTCAGCGCAATTCGGATTGGATCAAGGAGCATCCCGGGGTTCAGATAGAGATCGAGGGGCACGCGGACAACCGCGGCACCAACGAATACAATCTTGCGCTCGGTTCGAGACGGGCACAGGCGGTCAAGGACTACCTGGTTACCCTGGGAGTGGCTCCGGAGCGTTTTTCCACCATCAGCTACGGCGAAGAACTGCCGATCTGTGGCGAGAACGCGGAGCAGTGCTGGCGCATGAACCGCCGTGCGCATTTCGTCGTCCGGACGCAAAGGCCTGCTTCCTGACACACCGTAACGCAACGTACACTGGTGTCGTGCGCCACAAGGAGTAGCTGGCGCGGGACAATGGAGCCGGCCCTTCACGCCACCTTTCCCGCCAGAGGCTGAAACCCGATGCGAATGGTTGTCCGCACATGGTTGTTGGTTTTGTCGGTGGTGGTGCCGTGGGGTTGCACCGTCGATTATCATGCCGCGCCGGCCGCGCCCGCCCAGGCCCAGTTGACCGAGGGCGAGTGGGCGGTGATCCACGCGTTGAAGGCGGAGCTCGATCAGACGCGCACCCAGTTGGCGGATACCCGCGCCGAGGTCACGGCCATGCGAAACCGCATGAACGCCGTCGAGGGGAACCTCCAGGAATTGCGCAATGGAGGAAGGGGCACGGCCGGGAACGCCGCGGAGACCGATCGCAGGCTGGCGGCGCTCGAGGCGGAAGTGCGCGCGCAACGAGATCTCCTGAAGGTGCGCGAGGACGAGCTCAGGCTTCTCCGGGATGCCATGCTCAAGACCACTCCGGTGCGCCCCCCGGGTGCGCCAGCGACCGGAGGATCTCCCGGGCCGCCGAGTGCCCCCGCGGAGCCCGGACAGGAGGCGCCCCCCGCTCCTCGTCCCGGCGTAGCCGGGGCCGCAATCCAGCAGGACTATGAGAATGCCTGGAAACGGTTGCGCGAGAGAGACTTTCGCGGCGCCATCGAACAGTTCAAGGAGTTCGTCGAAAAGCATCCGGACAGTTCCCTGAGTGACAACGCGCAATACTGGATCGGTGAAAGCCATTACGCGCTCCAGGAGTTCGACGAAGCCATTCTGGAGTTCGACGTCGTGCGCCAGAAATATCCCGATGGCGACAAAGCGCCCGCGGCGTGGCTCAAGATCGGCTATGCGTTCGCGGAGCTGGGAAATCGCGTCGACGCCAGGCTCATCCTCCAGGAAGTCATCAACCGGTATCCGCGGTCCGAGGAAGCGGAAAAGGCGCGAGAGAAGATCAAGTCCCTGGGCGCTTGACGCGGGCCGGGCGATTCTCTCTCCGCGTTGCGTGTAACAGAGGTCTTGAGCAAGGCGCGGGTCACGCTTCCAAACTCCACGCACGATGCAGATTCTGAGGCACGTCAAGGGATCCCTTCACCGTCCCGTCATGACCATCGGCAACTTCGACGGAGTGCATCTTGGGCACCAGGATTTGCTCCGGCGAGTGATGGCGGACGCTCGGGAGCGGGGTGGTTCCTCCGTGGTTCTGACGTTCGAGCCCCATCCGCTCAGGTTCCTTGCCCCGAAGTTCGCGCCACGCCTGATCCTGGCACGCAAGGACAAGCTCGCGCTGCTGCGGCGCATGGGCATCGATTGCGTGGTGATTCAGCGGTTCACGCCCGGTTTCTGTGCGGTGACGGCTCATGAATTCGTGCACCGCTATCTGGCCGGGCTCGGAGTCGAGGTTCTTTGGGTCGGCGAGGATTTCCGCTTCGGCAAGGACAGGGCAGGCACGGTAGGCGATCTGATGAAGTGGGGCCGGGCCAAGGGGATGGAGGTGAAAGTCATCGAGCCCGTCGCGGAGGCCGAACATGCCATCAGCAGCAGCCGGATCCGCGCATTGCTCGAAGAGGGCCGCGTGGAGGTCGCCCGCCGCCAACTGGGACGCAGCCACTTCATCGAGGGAACGGTGGTGCGGGGACATCAGCGGGGGCGGGAGATCGGCTTTCCCACCGCCAACGTGCGCAGCAGGACGGAGATCGTGCCGGCCAACGGCATCTACGCGACCGTGGTCGAAACGGGTGGACGGCGGCTCCCCAGCGTCACGAGCGTCGGGGTGAATCCGACGTTTGGCGCGGGTCCGCGGACCATCGAGACCTACATCCTGGATTTTGACGGGGATTTGTACGGGCGCCGGCTGCGGCTGTTTTTCGTGGAGCGGCTGCGCGAGGAGCGCAACTTTCCTTCGGTGGATGAGCTCGTTCGGCAGATAAAGGACGACGTCGTCCTCGCCCGCAGGGTCCTGCGCCGTGTCGGCCCCGACGGGGCGGCCGCGCCCTGCTTGACAAAGCCGGTCGCATCACCTAGTATCTAGCCAGCGTCTGGCCCAGACGTGGCCCAGTCTGGTGTGACCCCCAGTCTGAAGTGATCCATTTCCGTTCCAATCCGTTTTATCGCGTTACATCCCAGGCCCCTTTTGTACGGTAAAGAGTTGGTTTACCCGCCCCGCGGGCGATGCTCGCCCCCTTCAACGGATGGCCCGCAGCGCAATTGAAAGGAAGTTCCATGGCTAACGTTCGGACGCGCTCCGCAACGGCGGAAAGCGATACCAAGGTAGACGCCGCACCCTCCCACCGCAGAAACCGGGCCGCTTCCGCGTCCGACCCCGTGCATCAGAACGGCTTGAACCTGAGCTCGCTCAAGTCCAAGAAAATCGCCGAACTGGCCAACATCGGCAAGGGGTTCAGCATCGAGAGCGCCGCGAACATGCGGCGGCAGGACCTGATATTCGCGATCCTGCAGGCGCAGACCGAGAAGAACGGTTACGTGTACGGCGAGGGCGTTCTGGAGACCCTGCCGGACGGCTTCGGCTTCCTGCGGGCGCCGGACTACAACTACCTCCCGGGTCCCGACGACATCTACGTCTCCCCGAGCCAGATCCGCCGTTTCGGCCTGCGCACGGGCGACATCATATCCGGTCAGATTCGTCCTCCCAAGGACGGCGAGCGGTATTTCGCGCTGTTGAAGGTGGAGAGCATCAACAACGGCGATCCGGACAAGGTGCGGGACAAGATCCTCTTCGACAACCTGACCCCGCTCTATCCCGAGAACCGCATCAGCCTGGAGCACGACCCGGAAGAGTACACGACCCGCTTCATCGACTTGCTGACGCCCATCGGCATGGGGCAGCGCGGGCTGGTGGTGGCCGCGCCGCGCACGGGCAAGACCATGATGCTGCAGAACATGGCCAAGGCCATCGCCCACAACCACCCGGACGCGGTCCTCATCGTTCTGCTGATCGACGAACGCCCGGAGGAGGTCACCGACATGCAGCGGTCGGTGATCGGCGAGGTGGTGAGTTCCACCTTCGACGAGCCCGCCACGCGCCACGTACAGGTGGCGGAGATGGTCATCGAGAAAGCCAAGCGGCTCGTGGAGCACGGCAAGGACGTCGTCATCCTTCTCGACAGCATCACGCGCCTGGCCAGGGCGTACAACACGGTGGTGCCGCCGAGCGGCAAGATCCTCTCCGGCGGCGTCGACTCCAACGCCCTGCACAAGCCGAAGAAGTTCTTCGGCGCGGCGCGCAACATCGAGGACGGCGGCAGCCTCACCATCATCGCCACCGCGCTGATCGATACGGGAAGCCGCATGGACGAGGTCATCTTCGAGGAGTTCAAGGGAACGGGCAACATGGAGATCAACCTCGATCGCCGGCTGATGGACAAGCGCGTGTTCCCGGCCGTGGACATCAACAAGTCCGGCACCCGCAAGGAGGAGCTGCTGATCCCCAAGGAGGACCTCAACCGCATCTGGATCCTGCGCAAGGTGCTGTCCCAGCTCAGCGTGGTGGAGGCCATGGAGTTTCTCCTCGACAAGCTCCACGGGACCAAGGACAACAAGGAGTTCCTGGAATCCATGAACACCTAGTGTCGGGTCCGGTCAAAAGACCCGCGGACTATGCCGTGAATGAACCGGACGGGACACCGGGGCCGCCGCCGGCCGCCCCTGCGTTCCCTTGCGTGGCCGCACCGATTTTGTTAATAGCCCTTCGAGTTTTCCTTCATCCCGGCATCCGCGTTCAGGCCGGGTCAGCCACGACAACCCCACTCAGCAGCGAGCGAGAGAAGAGAGAGAAGATTATGTTGGCTCACGTATCATTCGAGGTTTCGAGACTATGATGGAAGTATCCATGAAGCAGCTTCTGGAAGCCGGCGTCCATTTCGGACACCAGACCAGTCGCTGGAATCCCAAGATGAAGCCCTATATTTTCGGGGCGCGCAACGGGATTCACATCATCGACCTCCAGCAGACGGTGAAGATGGTCAAGGACGTGTGTGCTCAGGCGCGCGACTTGATTACGGCCGGAGGCCACATCCTTTTCGTGGGCACCAAGAAGCAGGCGCAAGACTCGGTGCGGGAAGAAGCCGAACGCTGCGGCATGCCCTTTGTCCACCACCGTTGGCTGGGCGGCACGTTGACGAACTTCCAGACGGTGCGGCAGAGCATCGAACGTCTCAAGAAACTCGAGGAGATGGCCAACGATCCCAAGATCGTCGAGGCCCTCACCAAGAAGGAAATGCTGTCGCACAGCCGCGAGCGGGCCAAGTTGGAGCGCGCCCTGGGCGGCATCAAGGAAATCAAGAAGCTGCCCGACGCGGTGTTCATCATCGATCCCGGGCACGAAGCCATCGCGGTACGCGAGGCGCGCAAGCTCGGCATCAAGGTGATCGCGATCATCGACACCGACTGCGACCCGGATCTTGTGGATCACAAGATTCCCGGCAATGACGACGCCATCAGAGCGATCCGGCTGTTCTGCAGCCTCATGGCGGAGGCGGTCAAGGAGGGCCAGGCCCTCTGCGACCAACAGCGCATGGAGGCCGAGGCCGCGCGCGCCGAGGAAGCGCGGGAAGACGGGCCGGCCGAGGGCGAAGCGGCCGCCGAAGCCGCGGCCGGCGAAGCGGTAGTGGAGGCGGCTCCGGAAGCGCCCGCGGCGGAAGCACCCGCGGCGGCGGAACCGGGCTCGGCCGAGCAAGCGGACGGTCCCGCGACACCGGTAGCCGCGGCCGAGTCGGCGCCAGCCGCGCCGGCCGAATCGTCCGACGCGCCGGCGCCGGCCGAGGAAGTTCAGGAGAACGCGGACGCGGAGAAGTCCACGGACGTTCCTACCGTGACGGGGAGTTGAGAGAGCATGGCCATCGATGCGAATCTAGTCAAAGAGCTGCGGGACAAGACCGGCGCGGGGTTCATGGACTGCAAGAAGGCCCTCCTGGAATGCGAGGGGGACTTCGAGAAGTCCGTCGACCACCTGCGGGCGAAGGGGCTCGCGCTGGCGGCGCGCAAGTCCGAGCGCGAGGCCAGCGAAGGCCTCGTGGGGGCGTATATCCACGGCGGCAGCAAGATCGGGGTTCTGCTGGAGGTGAACTGCGAGACCGATTTCGTCGCCCGGACGGAAGAGTTCCAGGCCTTGGTGAAGGACCTCTCGATGCAGGTCGCCGCCGCCAACCCGCGTTACGTGCAGCGCGAGGACATCGGCGAAGAGGAGTTG
>JAJEAI010000072.1 GCA_022824205.1 Candidatus Binatia bacterium | reverse complement strand
CGTGCACGGTGTTGGCGTCGCTGGAGACCGCGAAGGCGAAGCGCCCGCTCTTGGTGGCGTAGATGCGGCCGGCCCGGGATCCCATGTCGAAGGCGTCCTGCTGAACGGTGCCCTTTTTCAGGTCGATGATCGACATCTTGCCGGTCTCGCCGTCGCCCACCAGCAGACGGCCCGCAACGGATGATGCCGCAGCCGTGGCCGAGCAGATGGCGAACAAGAACACTGAAATAGACAGGGTTGCAAACAGCTTCAGTTTTTCGACTCTCATCGGTACGTGTTCTCCTTTCACACAATGATAATCAATAAAGATATTTCTTTATCATAAAGTTGACCTTTCTCAACCCCGCTCCCTGTCAATCCAACCAGAGATAAGCCTGAAGGGAGGGTGTGGCAGAATGGGGGGATGGTCGCGGCAATGCGGACGGGACGGTCGGAAACGCTGGAGCGGGTTCGGGGATTACTGTCCGCGCCGGCTCAGGGCCAACCGCGTGCGCGGGTCCATGCGGTCCCGCAGGCTGTCGCCCACCAGCGTGAAGCCCAGGATCACCCCCGCCAGGGCCAGACCCGGGAATACCGCCAGCCAGGGCGCCACCTCCAGGAAATCCTGAGCCTCCCGCACCATCACGCCCCAACTGATGTAAGGCACCGACAACCCGAGGCCCAGGTAGCTGAGGGCCGCCTCCACGCCGATGGCGCGAGCGAAGTCCAGGGTGATCTGCACCGCGACGGGCGCCATGATGTTGGGCAGGATCTGCTTCATCAGAACGCCCATGGGCCGCTGCCCCATGGCCCGCGCCGCCTCGACGTACTCCCGTTCCTTGTGTGCCAGCACGCCGCTGCGGACGATGCGGGCGTAGCGCGGGACGGAGCTGAAAGCGATGGCGAACCACAGCATGGGCACGCTCGCCCCGGCCAGCGCCACCAGCGCCAGCGCCAGCACCAGTGACGGGAAGGCCATGATGCCCTCCATCACGCGCTGGACGAGCGCATCGAAGGTCCCGCCCGCGTAGCTCGAAAAGGCTCCCAGCGGCGCCCCCAGCAGCAGCGCGACCATGACCGCGCCGGTGGCCACGTGGAGGCTGACGCTCGAGCCGGCGATGACACGGGTCGCGATGTCGCGGCCGATGCGGTCGGTGCCGAAGGGATGTTCCCAGCTCGGCCCTTGCATGCGCACCTTGAGGTCGGGGGACGTCGTGTCGTAGGGGGACAGGCCCGGCCCCACCAGGGCGATGAGGATGTAGAGGAAGAGCAGGGCGACGCCCACCGCCGTCCGCGGGTCGTCGCGGGCCGCCCTGGCGGCGCGGCGGCACGCGCGCCACGAACGCAATCCCGGCCCGGGGGCCGGCGGCGGACAGGGGGGAGGATATGCGGCTTGGGATTCCACCCTGCGCTCCTACCGATAGCGTATCCGTGGATCCAGCACGGCGTAGAGAACGTCCACGACCAGGTTGACCGCGATGGCCAGGAAAACCATGAACAGCACCACTCCCTGGACCACCACGAAGTCCCGCGTGTGAATCGAGTTCAAGAGCAGAAAGCCGATGCCGGGATAGTTGAAGACGTTCTCCACCACCGTCACCAGACCGCTCAGGTACGCCATCTGAAGGCCCACCACCGTCACCGTCGTCATCAGCGAGTTGCGCAGGACGTGCTTCCACAACACCAGCCTCTCGCTCAGGCCCTTGGCCCTGGCGGTGCGCACGTAGTCGAGGTTCATCTGCTCGAGGAAGTCCTGGCGCTGGAAGCGCAACACCGTGGCGGCCACGTTCAGGGCCACCACGGTCACGGGCAGGAACAGGTGCTGCAGGAACTCCACGACACCTTCCCGCGGAGGCGCATATCCGATGGCGGGAAGCCAGCCCAGGTACACCGCGAAGACGAGTATGGCCACCAGCGCAAGCCAGAAGGTCGGCACGGTGATGCCCAGGATGACGAAACCCGTGGCGAAGTGGTCCCACTTGGTGTTGTTGTGGATGGCGGCCAGCACGCCGCCGGGGACGGCGATGGCCACGGCCATGACCACGCCGCCGACCATGAGGTACGCCGTGGGCACCAGGCGGTGCAGGATGACGTCCAGGGCCGGCACCCGGTACGTGATGGAGGCCCCGAGGTCACCCCGCACCATGTCCCACAGCCAGTCGAGGTACTGCACGATCAGCGGCCGGTCCAGGCCCAGCCGCAGGCGCATGGCGTTGTAGACGTCCTCGGAGATGGCCGCCCCCTCCACCGCGCCCAGCATCACCAGCACCGGGTCTCCGGGGATGATCCTCATGACGAAGAAGACCACCATGGTGACGACCAGCACCATGGGAATCAACTGCACGAGGCGCATGGCGACGTACCGTATGAGCACCGCCCTGTTCTCCTTTCGGCCCTGCCTGACAGCCGCCCGCCGCGAGGCAACGCATGCGGCATCGCCGACATTGCCATAATTCGCGCCGCCGCACAAAATCCACGGTCCCGGCCGTCGGGGCTCGACGGCGGCGGCGCCTCCCTTGACAACACGAGGACAAGTCACATAGAGGGGGGCCATGACACCGGCGCCACGGGGTGGCGGCGGTGGGTTCAGGACGTTGATGGATCCTGTCCGGTTGTGTCGACCGGACAGACACCAGACGCATCGGAAGGAGGCGACGCATGGCTTTTATTCGCACTATCCTTGGAGCCTTGATCGTGCTCGGTTTCCTCGTCCAGGCCGCGACCGCGGACGAGTCCGCCTACAAGGGAAAGCAGGTGACGATTGTCGTGTCCGCAGAGGCGGCCACGTCCTATGACCTCTACCCGCGGACCGCCGCGCGGCACCTCTCGAAGTACATCCCCGGAAACCCGAAGATCGTGGTGAAGAACATGCCCGGCGCCTCGGGGATCGTAGCCGCCAACTGGCTCTACAACATCGCCAAGAAGGACGGTCTCACCCTCGGCGCCATCCACCGGACCCTGCCGCTGACGCGGGCTCTGGGCGTCAAGCAGGCGCGCTTCGACCCGGTGAAGTTCAACTGGATCGGCACGCCGGTGCAGGAGACCGCGTCCTGCTTCGTGCGCTCCGACAGCCCGTACAAGAACGCCGAAGACCTGGTCAACGCAACGAAGCCGGTGAAGATGGCGGCCACCCAGCCGCGCTCGGACATCTACATCGTGCCGCTGATGCTCAACCGGGTCATGGGCGCCAAAATGGAAGTGACCTCCGGATACCGGGGCATCATGGCCACCGCCCTGGCGGTGGACAAGGGCGAGGTGGACGGCATCTGCGGCTGGGGCTATGCCTCCCTGAGAGCCCTCAAGAAGGACTGGTTCGAGAAGAAGGCCATCCGGATCCTGGTGCAGGTCGGGCGCGAGAAGCACCCCGGACTCAAGGACGTGCCGCTGGCGTCCGACCTTGCCAAGGGCGACCAGAAGGCCATCCTGGAAGTCTACAACAAGCAGCTCTCCGTGGGACGCCCCTGGACCATGCCGCCGGGAGTCGCCCCGGAACGCGTGGAGACCATGCGCCAGGCGTTCGCCCAGACGATGAAGGACCCGGCGTTCCTCAAGGACGCCGCCAAGGTGCGTATCCAGATCAACCCGCTCCACGGCAAGGACCTGCAGACGCTCGTGGCGCAGATGGTGGACATCCCGGACGCGAACAAGCCGGTACTGAAAAAGACCTTCAACTACTGAGTCAGCTACCGAGGTGCTTCCGTCACCGGCCCTCGGGTCCACCGCCGGGACATGACGGTCCCGAGGGTCGGGGGGGCGCCCGGAGAATCCCGCCGACGGGAGTCCGTGCCTCGACGGTAGGCGAGGATGTCATTCGGTGGTGACAACTTGCAGGAGGCCACGCTCATGGCACCTACCCTTTCGTCCCTTGCGGCGCCACTCGCGTGCGCCCTTGTCCTCGCCCTGTCCGGCACCCCGGCCGCCGCCGCCGAGGGCAAACACGCGGGCATGGTGCTCATCCCCGCGGGGGAGTTCACCATGGGGCGCGACGGCGGTCCTTCCGGAGAAGGCCCGGCCCACAAGCTCTTCCTGCCGGCGTTCTTCATCGACAGGAACCTCGTCACCATGAAGGAATACGCGCGCTTCATCTCGACCAAGGGGCCGGTGGGACCGAAGGGCGAGATGTACCTGGACGTGCTGGACGACGACAACCGCATCCACCCGGTGGGCGACGCCTGGCAGGTGGAGAAGGGTTGGGAGGACTACCCGGCCTCGGAGATGGCGTGGCACGGGGCCGTGGCATACTGCAAGTGGCTCGAGAAGAAGCTCCCGAGCGAGGCGGAATGGGAGAAGGCGGCGCGCGGCACCGACGGGCGGCTGTACCCGTGGGGCAACGACCCGCCCACCGCGGAACTGGCCTTCTTCGGCGGCTGGCGTGGCGAATCGGTGCCGGTGGGCCGGTATCCCAAGGGGCGGAGTCCCTACGGCGTCATGGACATGGCCGGACAGGTGTGGGAGTGGACCCGCTCCACCGCCACCTCCTACCCCTACGACCCCAAGGACGGGCGTGAGGACCTGTCGGTACCGTACCCGAGGGTGACACGGGGCGGCAACGCCTCCAGCGACCTCGAAGGGCTCACCGCCACCTCGCGGCACATCGTGGACCCCGGCCGGCAGGCGCGCGGGCACGCCTACTACGGGTTCCGCTGCGTGTCCAGGGTCGAAATGGTGTTCTGACCGCGCCGCAGATCCTTCGTTTCGTTCACTCGTCCATTCGTTTTTCCGCGTTCCGCATCGGGGCTCGGACCTCGCCTCCACCGCCACCTTGCGTTTCCGCCGCCACCGGGCTATCTGATTAGCCTGGACCCGGCAGAGTAGGCGGTGAGGCGTTCGTTTCGCCGCTCTTCGCGCACGCCCGTGCGATCCTGCCCCGGCAAATTCGCGATCCCGCACCGGAGGTATTCATGGCCCTGTTCTTCCATTCCCAGGACGTGGACGAGTTGGTTCCTTTTCCGGAAGCCGTCTCCATCACCGAGAACGCGCTCAGGAAGATCGGCACGCCCGAGGGCGTCAACGCGCCGCGCAAGCGCCTGAACCTGCACCGCACCGTGGCCGAGGCGCCGTTCGACACCGTGCTCAACATCTACGCCGGCGGCTCGTCGAGCTACGGCGCGGTGGGCGCGCAGGTGGCGCTGCACCGGAAGGCCATCGTCGGCGACCAGCAGCGGCGGCCGCCCTACAATCCCGACCAGACCGAGCTGGCCCTGGTCTACGACGCGGACACGGGGACCCTCCTGGGGATCATGGCGCACCGGCCCAAGCACGCGGCCGGGGTCGCCGACCTGCGCACGCCCGCCACGAGCCTGGCGGGGCTCGACCGGTTGGCCAAGGAGGGCGCGCGCACGGTGGGCATCTACGGCTCCGGCAACCAAGCCTACTCCACGTTCGTGGGCCTGACCGAGTTGCGGACCATCGACAGCGCCAAGGTGTACAGCCCCACGCAAGCGCACCGGGAGGCCTTCGCACGGAAGATGACCGAGGTCACCCGGGTGCCGGTGGAGCCGGTGGCGGAAGCGCCGCGCGCCGCCCAGGACGTGGACATCATCCTGTGCATGACCAACACCAACGTGCCGGTCATCGACGGCTCCTGGCTGGAACCGGGGCAGTACATCATCTCGGTCATCGGCAGCAACATCGAGCTGGTGAAGAGCGGCAACCTGGACAAGCCGCGGCGGGAGATCGACGACGGCACCCTGCAACGCTGCGACTTCATCGTCGCCCTCTCCCGCGAGCAGGCCGTGGACTCCCAGCAGGGCGACATCTACTGGCCGGTCCACGACGGCATCATCACCTGGGACAAGGTGGTGGACATCGCCGACATCCTCACCGGGAACGCGCCGGGACGCACCAGCGACGACCAGGTCATCCTGTACAAGAACCAGGGAGGCCAGGGGATCGTGGACATCGCCCTGGCAAAGAAGCTGTACGAGCTGGCGCGGGAGCACGGCAAGGGGTTCGATCTGGACATCAAGGCGCGGGAGAACTGGTGGGTTCAGGGAGGGCGTGAAGACTACTGGTGCTGAATCCGTACGGCCGGCCGCAAGCGCCCCGCGCGGTCACGGCCGGGGACGATGCCGCGTCACGTGCCCGTAATGTCCTGCGTAATTTGTATGTGACAATTCACTAGGCTATACAGGGGAACCCGAAGGCGTGCATCGGGTTCACAAGCCTTCTGGGAGTTCGGATGGCCAATACGGAAGTACCCGAAACGGTAGTCTGCCCGAACTGCAGTCACAAGGTCGTCATCAAGCTCTACAAGGTCGACGTCAGCATCAACGGCGCCCAGGGTCACTTCCACACCGTCTACCACCGCCGGGAGCCGGCCTACACGGTTTATTGCATCAACTGCGGGCACTTCATCACCAACGATCCCAAGGGCACGCCGCCAAATAGCGACGACCCGGCCAAGCCCGCGGCGGCGGCCAAGACACCATCGCGGCGCGCGCCATCGAAACGGAGAGGCACCAAGTAGAGGGAACGCATGGATGTGAACGAGGCTGTTCGGAAGTTCGTGAAGGAAGCGGCGGCCATGTGCCGCCCCGACGACGTCGTCTGGTGCGACGGTTCGGAAGAAGAGCGGGAACGGCTGACCCAACTGGCGATCCGCGAGGGCGACCTGATCCCGCTGGACCAGGAGAGCCTGCCGGGCTGCTACCTCCACCGCAGCGCCTCCAACGACGTGGCGCGCACGGAGCACCTGACCTTCGTGTGTTCCCCCGAGCGGGACGACGCCGGCCCCTCCAACAACTGGATGGCGCCGGACGAGGCCTACCACAAGCTCGGGATGATCTTCGACGGCTCCATGGCCGGGCGCACCCTGTACGTGGTTCCCTTCCTCATGGGACCGGCGGGCTCCCCCTTCAGCAAGGTCGGCATCGAGCTTACCGACAGCGTCTACGTGGCCCTCAGCATGGGCTCCATGACGCGCATGGGCAAGGTCGCCCTCGACCACCTCGGCGACTCCGACGACTTCACCCGCGGACTCCACTCCAAGGCGGACCTGAACATCGACCGGCGCTTCATCTGTCACTTCCCGCAGGACAACACCATCTGGAGCGTGGGTTCCGGCTACGGCGGCAACGCGCTGCTGGCCAAGAAGTGCATGGCCCTGCGGCTCGCCAGCGTCCTCGGCGCGCGGGAAGGCTGGCTCGCCGAGCACATGATGATCGTCGGCATCGAGAGCCCGGAGGGGGAGACCACCTACGTGTGCGGCGCGTTGCCGAGCGCCTGCGGCAAGACCAACCTCGCCATGCTGGTGCCGCCCGAGTCCATGAAGGGCTGGCGCGTGTTCACCGTCGGCGACGACATCGCGTGGCTGCGGGTGGGCGACGACGGGCGCCTGTGGGCGGTGAACCCCGAAGCCGGCTTCTTCGGGGTGGTCCCGGGGACCAACTCCAGGACCAACCCCAACGCCATGGACACGATCCGGAAGAACACCATCTTCACCAACGTGGGGCTCAAGCCCGACGGCGGCGTGTGGTGGGAGGGGCACGACGATCCGGTGCCCGAGCGCGTGACCGACTGGCGCGGGCGCCCGTGGCACCTCACCAAGGAGGGCCCCGTGGCCCATCCCAACAGCCGCTTCACCGTCCCCGCCAGCGAATGCCCGTCCATCTCGCCGGAGCGCGAAAACCCCCAGGGCGTTCCCATCAGCGCCATCCTCTTCGGCGCCCGGCGCCAGAAGCTGGTGCCGCTGGTCTACCAGTCCTTCGACTGGGCGCACGGCACCTTCCTCGGCGCCACCCTGGCGTCGGAGACCACCGCGGCCGCCACCGGCGCCGTCGGGGTGGTGCGGCGCGATCCCATGGCCATGCTGCCGTTCTGCGGCTACAACATGGGCGACTACTGGAACCACTGGCTCTCCATGGGCAAGCGGCTGACCCGTCCGCCCAAGATCTTCCGCGTGAACTGGTTCCAGCGGGACGAGCGCGGCGGATTCCTGTGGCCGGGGTTCGGCGAGAACCTGCGCGTGCTCCAGTGGATCATCGAGCGCTCCCGCGACGGGGGCAGCGCCGACGAGACCCCCATCGGCTACCTGCCCAAGCCTTCGAGCATCGACTGCACCGGGGCCGACGTCGCCGGCGGCGCCCTGAACCGGCTGCTCCACGTGGACCGGGAAGGCTGGCGCGCGAACCTGCGCAGCCAGTCGGAGTTCTTCGAGAAGTTCGCGGACCGGCTCCCGGCGGGGATCACGGAACAGCACGCGAACCTCCGGCGGAGACTCCGCGCCGGATAACCGGACGGCCCGTCCCCACCTGCCCGCTCGTTGCGCATATGCCTGTTTGTTGAGCAGGCGCGGAGATGAGCACCCGCTCGCCCGGCGCGGGCTTTTCTCCGGTTTCACCCCTTCCCGCCCCCCTGGATTCCCGCTTCCGCGGCTGTGTCGAGACTGCCGGGGTGACCACGTGACAGATCGTCATTCCCGCGAAAGCGGGAATCCAGGCGTGGGGGGGTGTGGCGACCTCATTGCCCGGCCCCACCCCGCCTGGATTCCCGCTTCCGCGGGAATGACTCGTTGGGGTGTAGCCTCCAAGTCCACGGCACTGCGTTGGCACCATCTTTGCGTCCTTTTTCGACATCCACCCCGCGGCTCGAACCGCGAGGCAGGAAATCACTTCAAACGGGGGACGAACTCGTGCAAATCAACAGCGGTGACACTGCCTGGATACTCACCTGTTCGGCGCTGGTGCTGATGATGTCCATTCCGGGACTGTTCCTGTTCTACGGCGGCCTGGTCCGTACCAAGAACGTCCTGGGTACCATCATGCAGACCTTCGTCGTCGTCGGCCTCATCAGCATCTCGTGGGTGCTGTGGGGCTACACGCTGGCGTTCGGCCCGGACGTGGGAGGCATCGTCGGCAACCTCAAGTGGTTCGCCTTGAACGGCGTCGGCGCGGAACCCAACCCCGACATCGTGGAGGGCATCCCGCACCTGGCCTTCATGGTGTTTCAGATGATGTTCGCCATCATCACGGTGGCCCTGATCACCGGCGCGTTCGCGGAACGGGCGAAGTTCAGCACCTTCATCGTCTTCGCGCTCCTGTGGAGCACGTTCATCTACTCGCCGCTGGCCCACTGGGCCTGGGGCGGCGGCTGGATGGGCTCCATGGGCGCGCTGGACTTCGCCGGCGGCACCGTGGTGCACATCAGCTCCGGCGTCTCGGCGCTGGCCGCGGCCCTGCTCTACGGCAAGCGGCGCGGCTACGGGCGCGACGCCATGATGCCCCACAACCTGCCGTTCAGCGTCATCGGCGCCGCCCTCCTCTGGGTCGGCTGGTTCGGCTTCAACGCCGGCAGCGCGCTGGCGGCGAACGGCCTGGCGGCGGTGGCCTTCGTCACCACCAACACGGCGGCAGCGGCAGCGGCCCTGGCGTGGATGTTCACGGAGTGGGCCACCGGAGGCAAGCCCACGCTGCTCGGGGCCGCCACCGGCGCGGTCGCCGGCCTGGTCTCCATCACGCCCGCCGCGGGCTTCGTGAGCCCGGGTTCCGCCATCATCATCGGCGCGGGCGGCGGCATCCTGTGCTACGCCGCGTGCAATCTCAAGGCGCGCATGGGCTACGACGACTCGCTGGACGTGGTGGGCGTGCACGGCGTCGGCGGCGTGTGGGGCGCCCTGGCCACCGGCCTGTTCGCCTCCACCGTGGTGAATTCCAGCGGCGCCGACGGCCTGTTCTTCGGCAACCCCGCGCAACTGTGGATCCAGTTCGTCAGCGTGGTCGCCACCATGGTGTTTGCGTTCGTGGGCACGCTGGCGATCCTCGGCGTTCTCAACGCGACCATGGGTCTGCGCCTGTCCGACGACGACGAACAGATGGGCCTGGATTTGAGTCAACACGAGGAACGGGGTTATAGCTGGTAGGCGTTCCCGGTTCATCGCGCAGGAGGAACTTCATGAAAAAGATAGAAGCCATCATCAAGCCCTTTCGGCTGGATGAAGTGAAGGAAGCGCTGACCGCCGTCGGCGTCTCGGGCATGACGGTCAGCGAGGTCAAGGGATTCGGCCGGCAGAAGGGCCACACCGAGCTCGACCGCGGCGCGGAGTACACCGTGGACTTCCTGCCCAAGGTCAAGATCGAGGTGCTGCTCCCCGAGGAGTTGCTGGCCGGCGCCGTAGAGGCGATCCTCAACTCGGCCCAGACCGGCAAGATCGGCGACGGCAAGATATTCGTCACCACCGTGGACGAGGTCATCCGCATCCGCACCAACGAACGCGGCGACGAAGCCCTGCGATAACTTCCCTTCCCCAGGGGGGCGGGCCGCGCGCCCGCCCCTCCCCCGCGCGGGCCGACGTGCCGGGAACGCTGGCGGTTCCCGGCGTGTTCGTGTACGAACACGCCATTGAACCATCCGACACCCGGGAGGCCTGCATGCTCATTCACTTCATCACCTTTGGAGAAAACCCCGCGGTCGTCATCGCGCGCGAACGCGGCCTCTTCGGCGCCCACGGCCTGGAGGTGGACACCATCGTCACCCGCAGCTCGACGCAGCAGATGCGCGGCTTGAGCGACGGCACCTACGACGTCGCCTCCACCGCCTTCGACAACGTCCTCGCCTGGTCCGGGCGCGAGGGCGCCGACATCCACGCGGTGGCGCAGGCCTCCGAACGCATGGGGCTGCCGGTGTACGTGCGCCCCGAGATCCGCGACTGGGAGGACCTGCGCGGCCGCCTGCTCGCGGTGGACGCGGTGGACACGGCCTACGCGCTGGTGCTCCGGAGGATCCTGCTGGCCCACGGACTGGACTTGAAGCGCGGCCACTACGAGCTGGACCCGGTGGGCGCCACCGGGCCGCGCTTCGAATCCATGAACGGCGGCACGACCTTCGCCGGCATCCTGAACCCGCCCTGGGACAAACGCGCGGAAGCGGCGGGCATGCGCCGTATCGCCGACTACCGCGAAGTGCTGCCCAACTACCCGGGCGGGGTCTTCGCGGTGACCGTGGCGTGGGCGGCGGCGCACCGGCGGGAGTTGGTGGATTTCCTCAAGTGCCTCGCCGAAGCCACCGTGTGGGGCAACGATCCCGCCAACCGCGCGGAGGCGCTCCGGGTGCTGCGGAACGCCCTGGAACTCGACGAGCCGGGGGCGGCCAAGGAGCTGTCCTCCCTGCCGGCGACCACGGAACTCAACGTCGACGGGTTGCAGGTGCCGCTGGACCTCCGGGTCTCGTTCGAACTGCCGCCCGGCAAGGGTACCGACCTCGCCGCCTACTACGACGTCCGCTATCACGCCGAAGCGGTCGGGCAGAGTTGAGACGGGAGTCCTTCTAAGGACTCCCCGTCCGATGGCCAGAAAACAATTGATCCGAGCTTCTCGCTGTAGTAATTCTTGATGCTCACGTCACCATGGCCAAACGAAAAACAAACGCGACGCTGCCGCTGCGGAACAAGGAGATCAGTTGGCTGGCGTTCAACGGCCGCGTCCTCCAGGAAGCGTCGGACCCGTCCGTGCCGCTGCTGGAGCGCCTGACCTTTCTCGGCATCTTTTCGTCCAACCAGGACGAGTTCTTTCGCGTGCGCGTGGCGCTCCTGCGGCGCCTGGAGCAGATCGGCGCCGGCGCGCAGCGCCTCATGGGCGACGACCCCGCGCAGATCCTCCAGGAGATCCATGCCGTCGTCCTGAAGCAGCAAGCCGACTTCGAGAGCATCTACCGGAACATTCTCACGGAGTTGCGCCGCCACGGCATCTCCATGGTCACGGAGAAGGACCTGAACCGCGATCAGCAAGCGTTCATCGAGGAGTTTTATCGACAAAAGCTGCGCCCGACCCTGATTCCATTGATGATCAACCACCTGACGGAGTTCCCGCAGCTCAAGGACCAGGCCATCTATCTGGCCATCTGGCTCTACAGCAGCGGCTCCCGGCGGTCGGAGTACGCGTTGATCGAGATCCCCACCGACGTGTTGTCGCGCTTCGTCATCCTGCCGCGGGCGGGCGACTGGGACTACGTCATCCTGCTGGACGACGTCATCCGCTATTGCCTCAAGGACATCTTCTCGATCTTCCCCTTCGACCACTTCGAGGCGTACACCATCAAGCTGACGCGCGACGCCCAGCTCGACCTCGACGACGACCTCTACGAGAGCTACATCGAGAAGATATCCAAGGGACTCAAGCAGCGCCGCTCCGGCGCGCCGGTGCGCTTCATCTACGACAACCAGATCCCCCGGCGCCTGCTCAAGCTGCTCAAGGACAAGATGGGCCTGGATGACCAGTCCGGACCGTTCATCCCCGGCGGGCGCTATCACAACTTCAAGGACTTCATGAGCTTCCCGCGCATCGGCCCGAAGAAACTGTCGGCGGTGCCGTTGCCGCCGCTGCCGCACCGGCACATCGACGCGGAGACTACGTTCTTCAAGGCCATCCGGCGCCGGGACATCCTGGTGCACTACCCGTACCAGACCTTCGATCACCTGATCGAGTTCCTGCGGCAGGCGGCCATCGACCCCAAGGTGCGCTCCATCAAGATGACGCTGTACCGGGTGGCGCGGAACTCGAAGATCGTCAACGCGCTGATCAACGCCAGCCGCAACGGCAAGAAGGTCACCGTGGTGATGGAGCTGCAGGCGCGCTTCGACGAGGCCGACAACGTCTACTGGTCCGAGCGGCTGCAGGAGGAAGGCGTACGGGTCATCCACGGCGTGCCGGGACTCAAGGTCCACGCCAAGCTGATCCTCATCACCCGGGTGTCGCACCGCAAGACCGTGCTCTACGCCAACGTCAGCAGCGGCAACTTCAACGAGACCACCGCGCGAATATACACCGACGACAGCCTGTTCACCGCCGACGAACGCATCACCAGCGAGGTCAAGAGAGTCTTCAGCTTTCTCGAATCCAACTACCGGCGGACCACCTTCAAGCACCTGCTGGTCTCCCCGTACGACACCCGGCGCAAGCTCACGCGGTTCATCGACACCGAGATCAAGAACGCCGGCAAGGGCTTGCCCGCGTGGATCATCCTCAAGGTCAACAACCTCGAGGACCGCGGCCTGATCCGGAAGCTCTACGAGGCGAGCGAGGCCGGCGTCGACGTGCGCCTCATGGTGCGGGGGATGTTCTCCCTGGTTCCGGGTGTCAAGGACGTAAGCGAGCGCATCCAGGCCACGGCCATTCTCGATCGCTTCCTGGAACATTCGCGGGTCATGGCGTTCGCCGACGGCGGCGACGAGAAGTTCTTCATAGCCTCCGGCGACTGGATGGAACGCAACGTAGACCACCGGGTCGAGGTGGCCTGCCCCGTCTACGACCCCTCGCTCAAGAGACGGCTCAAGGACCTGCTCGACATCCTCTGGGACGACAACGTCAAGGCGCGCGTGCTGGACAAGGACCTGCGCAACCGCTACCGGCCCGCCACCGGAGACCGGCGGACGCACGCCCAGGAAGCCATCTACGCCTACCTGGCCGAAGAGCACGCGCCCAAGCCGGAAGCCGATGTGCGCCTGCGCCTGGCGCGCTGACCCCGCCCTCACACCAGTAACCGCAAACTGTGGTATAATCGCCAAGCGCGTTTCCGCCCCTTGTATGTCATACCCGCCCTTTCTCATGTCATACCCGCCCTTCTACGTCATTCCCGCCCCTCTCACGTCATTCCCGCGAAAGCGGGAATCCAGGGGTGGTGAGGGAGGGCCGCCGTGACCCCCTACCCCGCCTGGATTCCCGCTTTCGCGGGAATGACGTGAGAAAGGGCGGGTATGACGTGAGAGGGGCGGGAATGACGTGAGAGGGGCGGGTATGACGTGAGAGGGGCGGGAATGACCTAGAAGGGGCGGTGACGACATAGAGGAGGCGGGAACGACGCGGGCGGCTCGGGACGGGGCTTCAACGCGGATGAGAGTATCCGCCGGAAAACGACAAGGAGGGGACCACGGGACGATGAAAAGGCTGCCATTGGGAGGCGATGACCCGTTTGCACACTGGCGTTCGTGGGGCGAAGGCTTCGTGAACGTGAACGACGCGGGTCACCTGGAGGTCATCACGAATCCGGCCGCGGCCGACAAGGTCGACTTGCACGAACTCGTGGCCCGCTTGCACCGACGAGGGGTCCGCCCGCCGGTGCTGGTACGCTTCCCGCAGCTCATCGACCGCCAAATGGAAATCCTCCAGCAGGCGTTCAAGACGGCCACCAAGACCTTCGACTTCCGCGGCTCGTACACCTGCGTGTATCCGCTCAAGGTCAACAGCCGCAAGACCACGGTGGCGCGCATCTGCGCGGCCGGGCGGCCCTACGGCGCGGGCCTCGAGGTCGGCACCAAGGCCGAGCTGTGCATCGCCCTGTCCATGCTGCGGGACAACGCGGGTCCGATCATCTGCAACGGCTACAAGGACTCGGCCTATCTCGAGCTGGCGGCCGCGGCCGGGGCGGCCGGTTACAACATCGTCGTGGTGTTCGAACGCCCGCGGGAGTACGAACTCATCGCCGGGTTACGCGCCAAGGGCTTGCCGTGCCCGCGCCTCGGCGCACGGGTGAAGCTCAACGCCAGCGGCATGGGCCGCTGGGAGGAGTCATCCGGCGACCTGTCCAAGTTCGGCCTGACTGCGTCCGACCTGCTCGACTGCACCCGTTTGCTCAAGGAATGCAAGCTGCTGGAGCGCATGCGGCTGCTGCACTTCCACCTGGGCTCGCAGATCACCAACATCCGGAACTTCAAGCAGGCGCTCCAGGAGGCGCTGCGGTTCTACGTCGAGCTGAAGGAGATGGGAGTCCCCCTGGACACCCTGGACGTGGGCGGCGGGCTCGGCGTGGACTACGACGGCAGCAACAGCTCGGCGGATTCCAGCGTCAACTACAACGTCCAGGAATACGCCAACGACATCATCTACACCACCAAGGAAGTGCTCGACCGGGCGCGCATCAAGGAGCCGCGCATCATCACCGAAGCCGGCCGCTTCCTGGTGACGCACCACGCGGTGCTGCTGGTGGACCCGCTGGAACAGCCCAAGACGAGCCCGAAACGCGGACGCGCCCGGGCGCGCGCCTCCAACGTGGACGCCGTCAACGAGCTCAACGACATGGTGGTGGAGATCAACAGCAAGAACTGGCGCGAGTATCTGCACGACGCCTACCAGAAGAAGGACGAGATGCTCTCGGCCTTCTCGCTGGGTTTCCTCTCGCTCAAACAGCGCGCCCAGGCGGAGTCCGCCTTCTCCCGCATCGTCGAGCTGGCGAGCCGGTACGCGCGCCACGGACGTTTCGACGGGGAGGACAAGGCGGCCCTCGAACGTATCGCCGCGCGCCTGCACGCGTTCAACTTCTCGATTTTCAAGTCGCTGCCGGATAGCTGGATCCTGGACATGCTGTTCCCCATCATGCCCACCAGCCGGCTCAAGGAGAAACCCGCCCTCAAGGCGGTCCTGGCCGACCTGACCTGCGACTCCGACGGCGTGATCAACAAGTTCTCGCATCCCCAGGAACCGCGCTCGACCTTCGAGCTCCATGCAATGCCATGGGACGACTTCTACGCCCTGGCGGTGCTGTTCGTGGGCGCCTACCAGGAAGCGCTCAGCAGCGACCACAACCTCTTCGGACGACCCGCCGAGGTTACAGTGGAAACGAACGCCGCGGGCGCGCCGGCGATCCTGGACGTGCGCGAATCCGACACCTGCGCCGACATGCTGGCCCGCTGGGGCTACGAGGATCTCGAGCGCGAGCAGGCGCCGAGGGAACTCCACGCCGTACCCGACCCCGCCCAAGCCGATGCTCCCTCGGCGCGCCTGGAGCGCCTCCTGGCGCAAGTCCTGGGCGGCGGCACCTATCTGGACCGGAATGTCGCGGCGCCGGAGAATGCTGCGGCCGGGGAGGCCGACACCTCACTGAAGGAGGCCGGTCTGTCTGGCGCCAGCGAGCCTAAACAGGCACGTTCGGCGACGGGTTCCTGAGAAGTTCCATTACTCGAACATCGAGGGTTTGAGCCACAAGACTTCCTGTGCTAGTTTCCGGCATCTGACGCAGGGCGGGCCTCGGGCGCGCCCTCGGCCGCACCGCGCATGGGTGCCGCGGCCGGAGCAGCCAGCAGATGCAGGACACCCGGATCACCCCCGCCGTCGCGGCCACGGCCGCGTTGCGGGTTCCCGACCAACACGCCCGCCCACGATCGCCTCGGATCGACGGCTGGACCCTCGGGATCCTTGCCCTGGCGGCCTTGTTCACCAGCCCGATGTTCGCGGTGCTGGGCATCGCCCTGGACAACAGCGGGGACGCGTGGGCGCACCTTGCGTCCACGGTCCTGGGCACCTACATCGGCCAGACCCTGCTCCTCCTCACCGGTGTCGGCACGGGCGTACTGATCATCGGCGTGAGCACGGCCTGGCTGGTCACCCTGTTCAGGTTCCCCGGACGGCACGTCCTCCAATGGGCGCTGCTGCTGCCCCTGGCCATGCCCTCGTACATCGTGGCGTACGCCTACACCGACCTGCTCGAATTCGCCGGTCCGGTGCAGACCGGCCTGCGCCAGCTATTCGGCTGGCACGGCCCCGGTGATTACTGGTTCCCCGAGATCCGCTCCCTGGGCGGCGCCGCGACGTTCATGTCGCTGGTCCTGTACCCCTACGTCTACCTGCTCGCGCGAGCGGCCTTTGTCGAGCAGTCGCAGAACCTGTGGGATGCCGCGCGCGGCCTCGGGCACGGGACCTGGAGCTGCTTCATGCGCGTGGCCATGCCGCTGGCGCGACCGGCCATCGCGGTGGGCGTGCTGCTGGCGCTGATGGAGACGCTCAACGACTTCGGCACCGTGGACTATTTCGCCGTCCAGACGTTGACGATCGGCGTCTACCGCGTGTGGTTCGGGATGAACAACGCGCCGGCCGCGGCGCAGTTGGCCTCCATGGTGCTGGTTCTCGTGCTGGTGATGGCCGCGCTGGAACACGTCGCCCGGGGTCGGCGGCGTTTCCAGTTCAGTCAATCCGCACCGCGGCGCGACCCCATCGCGCGCCTCGACGGCACCCGCGGCGTGCTCGCGTTCCTCGCCTGCGCCATGCCCGTGGCCCTGGGCTTCGCGGTGCCCGCGGCGCTGCTGGGCTTTTCCGCCATCGGGAGCGAACCCCCGGCGGACGTGAGCACCATCGGACTCGCCCTCAACAGCGTGGCCGTGGCGGGCGTGGCGGCGCTGGCGTGCCTGTGCGGTGGTCTCTTCCTCGCCTACGGAGCGCGCCTGTCCGGCACCAGCCTGGTGCGCGCCGCCACGCGGCTGGCGAGCATCGGCTACGCGGTTCCCGGCGTCATACTCGCGGTGGGGGTGCTGATCCCGGCGGCCGCCCTGGACAACCTTGTCGACGGGTTCATGCGGCAGTACTTCGGCGCCGCCACCGGGCTGATCTTCAGCGGCACCCTGTACGCCCTGGTCTTCGCCTGCACCGTGCGCTTCCTCGCCCTCTCGTTCGGTTCCGTGGAAGCGGGGCTCACCAAGATCACGCCCAACATGGACGCGGCCGCCCGCTCCCTGGGACACCGTCCCGGAGGGGTGCTCGCCCGCATCCATTTCCCGCTGCTGCGGGGCAGCCTCATGACCGGCGCCATGCTGGTCTTCGTGGACGCCATGAAGGAGCTGCCCATGACCCTGATCCTGCGGCCCTTCAACTTCAACACCCTGGCAACCCACGTCTACGAGTACGCTTCCTACGAGGCCTTCGAGCAGGCGGCGCTGCCCGCCCTCGCCATCGTCGCCGCCGGCCTCGCGCCGGTGATCACCCTGAGCCTCGGCTTCACCGGCTCACGGAGGTCGTCAAACGAAATGACATCGTAACCCGACATGCTGTTTATTTACCTGCGGCATGAGGCACCATGGATAGATAAACCAACGTAGTTTTAGTCAGTTAAAGTCTTTACCTCGTATCACCTGAACAGTACCCGGGTCAGATGCAAAGGAAGCATCAACCATGCCCAAAATCACCAAGCGAGCCGTCGACGCCCTCCGGCCCGCAGAGCGCGAGCGTGTCGTCTGGGACGACGACGTAGCCCCGTTTGGCCCCTTGCCAGCCGACGATCCTCCCTGTTCTCCGCCAGTCATGGACAGATTGGCGAGTCTTGAGTCCAACTCGTGCCGCCAGTTCTTCCGAAGTGAGTAATTCCTCCATCCGTCCCGGTCGTGATCGGCTAGCCCGGATATTTCACCAAGGGTGGGGAGCGGGACCTCAGTTCGTGATATAAAGTAATCATATCAACGACTTGGCGGGTCGAGGAACGAGGTCCCACGATGACAGAGTGTATTTTGGAGCAACTGGAATTTCAAGGG
>JAJEAI010000111.1 GCA_022824205.1 Candidatus Binatia bacterium | reverse complement strand
GATGCGCCGCATCGACGAGTTGTTTCTGGAGTACCCCTTCTACGGCAGCCGCCAGATGGCCCGTCATCTGCGGCGGGAAGGCATCCGGGTGGGGCGTCACCGAGTGCGACGTCTGATGCGCCTGATGGGCCTGGAGGCCATCTACCAGGCGCCGCGGACCACCCGACCGCACCCCGAGCACCGGGTCTACCCCGATCTGCTCAAGGGTGTCGCCATTGAGCAGGGCCTCAAGGAACCGGCGACGGAACCGGCGACGGATCGGGCGTCTGTATTACACAACACTTATAAATACACTTACAACAACTATCCCCGTCCATGAGGCTCATATCGTCACCAGATGGAATACCCTCGACAAGATAGTACTCCATTTCACCATCTAGTGGGAAAAAATAGACCTCTCGATCCTTCGTACCACGGTGGGGTTCGTCAGGGAGTCCTTCCCCTACCCCGACAGTATGCGCATGGAATCCCTCGGGAGCTTGTAACCCAGCTCCTTCGAGAATGCCTACGACAAAGGACGTAGGGTTTTCTCTCAATCTTGACGCTACATCTGGAACACTTCGCTGAATTACACTCAGAGTTTTCAGTGCTATTAGAGTCCTGTCATCAAGCATGGCCACATCCTAGTGTCCTGTCTCACAAATAGGATTAATTTGGGAATTACATACCAAATTACACACCACGAACCCAACCATCAACAGGGAGGTTCAGGTCCATGGCGTACAATCATACCGTAATGGGGCCAATACTCAAGCTGGTGTCGAGACATGAATTTGAGGGGGAGACTCGGAGGCACCACGAAGGGGGACGGCTGCGGAAGATGACTCGGTGGGTGCTTGGCTCCCCCATTGGGACACTCCCTCTCCTCCTGCTGACACAAACTCTCATACATCCCCCGGCGCGCCCTTCTTGACACCCCAAGGGTGCTCACGTACCAATGAAACATGGTCATCGGCGTCCCCAAGGAGTTGAAAACCGAGGAGAATCGGGTGGCTCTGACGCCCGCGGGGGCGGCGGCCTTCATCGCCCACGGCCACCAGGTGTTGGTGGAACGCAACGCCGGCAGGGGCAGCCACATCGCCAACCGCGCCTACACCGCCACGGGCGCCACCGTGGTGGAGCGGGCGCGGGAGGTGTGGGAACGGGCCGACCTCGTGATGAAGGTCAAGGAGCCGCTAAGCGAGGAGTTCGCCTGCCTGAGACCGGGGCTGGTGCTGTTCACCTACCTCCATCTGGCCGCCCAGCCCGAGTTGACACGGACCCTGTGCGATCAGGAAGTCACCGCCCTGGGCTACGAGACCATCGCGCTGGACGACGGCTCGCTGCCGCTGCTGACGCCCATGAGCGAGATCGCCGGACGCCTGTCGCTCCAGGTGGGGGCATGGTGCCTTCAGGCCGAGCACGGCGGGCGCGGCGTGCTCCTGGGCGGTGCCTCCGGAGTGCGGCCGGGCAAGGTGGTGGTGCTCGGGGCCGGCACCGTGGGCGCTTCCGCGTGCCAGGTGGCGGCCGGCATGGGCGCCGACGTGAGCGTGCTGGACGTGAACCCGGCGCGGCTGCGCTACATCCACGACATCCTGGGCGGCCGGCTCACCACCCTCATGTCGAACCGTGCCAACCTCGAAGAGGAGATCGTCAACGCCGACCTGCTCATCGGCTCCGTGCTCATCACCGGAGACCGCACCCCCCTGCTCCTGCCGCGGGACCGTGTGCGGCAGATGAAGCGCGGCGCGGCCATCGTGGACGTGTCCATCGACCAGGGAGGGTTCGCCGAGACTTCGCGGCCCACGACCCACCGGGACCCCATCTACGTCGAGGAGCGGGTGGTGCACTACTGTGTCGCCAACATGCCGGCGCTGGTGCCCCACACTTCCACCTACGCGCTGACCAACGCCACCCTGTCCTACGGTCTCGCCATCGCCGACAAGGGCCTCCCGCGGGCCATGCAGGAAAGCCCGCCGCTGGCCCGGGGCCTCAACGTCCACGACGGGCAGGTGACCCACGGCGGCGTGGCCAGCGCCCTGGACCTGCCGCTGACCCCGGTGGCCGAGGTGCTCTGCGCATGAGACTCGTGACCCGGCCCGATTTCGACGGCATCGTCTGCGGCGCGCTGATCACCGCGGTCGAAGACATCGATGCCTACCTCTTCGTCGAGCCCAAGTTCATGCAGGACGGCGCCGTCGACGTCCGGGCGGGCGACGTCATCGCCAACCTCCCCTACCACCCGGCGTGCACGTTGTGGTTCGACCATCACTTCACCAACGGGGCTGCGGGCTTCCACCGACCCGTGGTGCCGGGCCGCGGCGCCTTCCGGATGGCGCCGAGCGCGGCGCGCGTGGTGTTCGAGTACTACTCGGAGGTGCCGAGCGCGTCGGAGGCGCGCTACCCCTCGGGCCTCGAGCTGATGCGCACCGGCCGGGTGACGAAGCTGCTCGAGGACACGGACAAGATCGACGGCGGCTACCTCACGCGGGAGGACGTGCTGCACCCCGCCGGCTACGTGCTCATCTCCATGACCATCTACGGCAAGGACGGCACGGAGGAACCCTACTGGCACCGCCTGATCGAGCTGATCCGCGACCGCACTCTGGAAGAGGTGCTCGACGACTCCGAGGTCCACCGGCGCGGCGCCCGGGTCCTGGGCCTTCAGGAACGGCTGCGGCGGCAACTCCTGGAGCACGCCGAGCTTCGTGGCAACGTCATCTACCTCGACCTGCGCGGCGCCGAGGATCTCACCGACGCCAACCGCTTCCTGCTCTATACGCTCTTCCCCGAGGGGAACATTTCCATGAAGGTCTCGGACGATCCGCAGCGGGCGGACACCACCGCCATCTCGGTGGGCTACAACATCTTCAACACCACCTCCACGGTCAACGTCGGCGACCTGCTCAGCCGCTTCGGCGGCGGCGGCCACCGGGTGGTGGGATCCTGCCGGGTGCCGGACACGGACGCGGGACGCGCCATGGACGCCATCCTGCGCCACATCACCGAGGCCGAGGCGTAAGCGGAGTCCGGTGTGACCAACCCTTCCCCGCGCGGCGTCCAGGTGGTGCGGATCGACGAGGCCCTCGCCGAGCTGGCGGCCATCAACGCGGAGATCCGCCACAAGGGCTGCATCGAGGGCGACGGCTTCAACGTCGGGCTGGTTTCGTTTGCCGCCACCACGACGGCGGACCCGCGGCAGATCGTCCACGACGACAAGGACGTCGTATGTCACGTGCTGCGGGGCCGGGGACGGCTGCGGGCCGGCGGCGAGCTGACGCCGCTCCAGGCCGGCATGCTGTGCCACATTCCCGCGGGCGTGCCCCACGATTTCGCGGCGGAAGAAGGCGAGCTGGTGCTGTGCTATTCGCTCATCGCCACAGGACACTAGTGTCGTGCCCCGTGTCTTTCTGCGATATTCTGCTTGTCCTTTTGCGCTGGCGCTGTTCCTGGCCACCGGATGCGCGGGCACGGACCATCCCGAACCGGAGCCGCGCTACGCGCAGCCAGCGAACCTGGTGGAGATCGTCAGCGAGTTCCAGCGCCTCGGACGCGACGACGTGTACCGCTTCAACGTGCCCAAGGACGTGGCCGGCACCAGCATCCTCAAGGCCACTCTGCTGCGCCTGGAGGACTTCGAGCGCAAGCACGGGAACGGGTACCGCGACATCGTGACGTTCACCCGCGCCAGCGCCTACGAACGTCTGAGGGACTACCCGCGGGCTCTCCGCCATTACCGCGGCGTGGCACGTGCCGGGGGCGAGTTGGCGGAGGCGGCTCGGCACCGCATCGACGCCCTGGAGACATTCCAGCGCATCGCCGCCACCACCCTCCCGGCGGACGATCCGTCCGAATACATCACGGCGCTGGACGAACGCGTGCGCGCATGGAACGCGTTGGTCGAGCGTCATGCGGGCACGCCCCTGGAGTTCCTGGCCCGGGTGGTGGCGGAACGCGTGGACCGCGCCAAGGTCGCCTTCGTGGAACTCAACCGCCGCGGCCTGAACGACGGCGACGAACTCGTCGCCGTCGCCTACAGCGAGCTCCTGGCCCGGCACCGGCAGAGCAAGCGGTATTACCGCCACGTGCTGGACTTCGGCGACTACTATGCGAGTCTGGCACGGGAGTATGCCCTGCTGAACGAGCCCGAGGGGCTCGACTTCGACTTCAGGACCTTCGAGGACTTCGCCCAGTCGGCCTTGAAGCTATACGCCGAGGTGGCACAGCAGGACGGCGCGCCGGAGAAGATCGAAGCCAACGGCAAGATCGAGGGCCTGAAGGGCATGATGGAGCAGATGCGGAGACGCGGTCGATGAGGATCGCCGCGACGCTGCTGTGCCTGCTCCTGGCTCTGCCGGTGGTTGCCGCGGCGCAGGTCCGCGGCGACGCGCATCCGCGGATGCTGGACCCGCTGCACGGTTTCGATCCCTTCGCGCCGGCGGCCACCGCCGCACGCTACTTTCCCGACGCCATCGAGCAGCGAGCGCGCCGCGCGTTGATCGATGCTCTGGCCCAGCGCCCGTCGAGGCTCCCCGACCATGTTCGCTACCTGGAGGAGAGAGACCGCGAACTGAAAGCCCGTGGCGAGCGGGCGAGCGGGCTGAACCACGCCCTCCAGGACCTGCACCACGCCGGCCTCACCGACCGCGACGCCTATCGAAGGGTGCTGCAAGAGACCCTGGAGACCGCTTCCACGGACGCGCGGCGCCGGTTCCTCCGTGCCCGCCTGGCCCAGGACGAGCTGGAACAGGCGGACGCACTCGTGGCCGAGAGCGACATCGGCCGCTGGAACGAGCTGCTGAACCGCATGCTCGGCTCATTGGACCTCATCGGATGGGTGTCGGGTTCGTACCTCACCGCCGCCGTGGATACCGCCCTCGCCGGGTTGTTCCGCGGCCGCGAGCCACGCATGCCCGCCGCCGAGCGCAAGGCCCTGGTGCTATACAAGCGCTTTCTCGCGCGCTTCCCCGACCACCCGCAAGGCGCCGGAGTCAAACGGAAGGTAGCCGCGCTCGAAGCGAAGAAGACCGTCGTGTGGCTCCATCGGCACGACGCCCAGGCGGCCGCGGCGTTGGCGGAAGACAGGATCGACGAGGCGGAGTTCCACGCCCGGCTGGCGGCAGCCGTGGCGCCGGAGGCGGAACCGGTGAAGGAGCGCCTCCGGGAGATCGACGAGGCACACAAGGCGCGCGATGAGGCATGGCGCCGGACCAGCTCGGTGGCCGATACCGACGACCTTTCCGGCGTTGACGCCGCGGAACGGAGAGAGATCCACGCGCTGCTCCACGCCCTGGTGCGGAGAAACGCCGAAGCCGCCCGGAGGCAGGCGGGGGAGTTGGCGCGACGCTACGCCGGCGCGCACTTGGGTTCCCTGGCCCAGGACGTGGCCGCCGTCGCCCTGGAGCTGGACGGCCGGCACGCGGACGCCAAACGCACGCTTGCCGCCATCGCGCACGCCGCGCCCTCCGAGCGCGCCCGCGAACGCGCACGCATCCTGCTCGACAGTCCGGAATACAACCTTCGCGGAGCATACGACCGGGAGCATGCGCGCTACCGCCTGGCGCAGGCGCGGTTCGCGCTCCTGGGCAAGAACTTCCTGGAAAAGAACGCGTTGATCGGGGCGGCGCCGATCATCACCCACGGAATCGCCGGAGCCGCCACCCTGGGCGCCGCCAACGTCCTCATGGTCACCAGCAATCTGCTGGAGATGCTCAGCGGCAACCCGGTGTCGAACCAGACGGTGGTGGACGCGGCCGCCCGGGCGGTCCGCGCCCGGCCGGAGTCCGGGGAGGCCGGAGACATCTACCAGGCGCTGGGCGACGCCTACAAAAACCGGGGCCATCCGCACAAGGCGGTGCAGTACTACCGTCTTTCCGGGAAGACACCGGCGGACGAGGTCCGGGAACTGGAAGAGGAGGCCGGACGGACGCTGCTGCGCGTCGCCGACGGGACGGAGTCCCAGGCGCGGCAGCGGGCACTCTACGCCGCGGTGCTGGGACACTACCCCGATACTTCCGCCGGGGAGGAGGCCAAGGGACGGTTGGCGCGGCTGGCGGCGCCAGGGAACCGCGGCCTGCGCCTCAGCAAGCAGTACCTCGCCGAGAACCCGCGCCTCCGCGGACCCCAGGCGCTGGGGCTCAAACCGGCGCTGTTCGACGGCAAGAGCCACAACCTGGAGCTGGACGAAACCGGCCTCAACGTCCTGGGGCGCGACGCGATCCTGCTGCACTACGACACACCCTGGGGTGTGCTGACCCGCACGTACCCGGTGGCGCGGTCACGCGTCGAGGGCCTGGAGATGATGCTGCGCGAAAGGCGCTACGAGCTGGCCGCGCGGGGGACCGGCGCGGCGTTGGGAGTCGACGGGATCGAGGACTTGCCGGAGGACCTGATGCGGTTCGAGCCCCGCGACCCGGCCGCGGACGCCGCCGACCTGGAGTTCATCCGCGAGACCGGCCGGGCCGCCCGCGACCGTTCCGCCATCCTCGACCATGAACTGCTGAGCAGAAGGGAAACCGACCCCCAGGGGGCCTACGGTTTGCCCACGGTACGCGGCAGCGTCACCGCCGCAGGCGTCAGCGTGCGCGCCGAGGCGCCCGACTCGTTCGTGGCCGACGAGCTGGTGGTGGGCAACGACGCCGTGAGCCCTTACGCAGGCGTGCGCCTGCCCATCCCCCTGCTCAAGGACTTCATCCCCGTGGACTTCCTGCTTCGCGCCCGCCCCGGCCTCCCCTCCCTCACCCCCCAGGTGCGCAAGCCGGACACGTCGGTGGACGACGCGCACCTGTACCAGTAGGCCGTCGCCCGTGACGTGCCGGTCTGGCATCGGCAAGGGATATCCCCTATGCTTGGCGCAGCAAACGCAAAGTCCGTTTCAGCACACGTCGCAGGAGGAAGTCATGAGAACCGAACTCGCGCCCAAGAGCATTCCCGATCCCCGCCCGCGCTACACACAGGGCATCCTGGCCGAAGGCAAGCGCCTGCTCTTCATCGCCGGCCAGACCGGAGTCGACGCCGACAACAACGTCGTCGGCAAGGGTGACGTGTCGGCTCAGACCGAGCAGGTCCTGAAGAACATGAAGGCGGTGCTCGACGAGGCCGGGGCCAGCTTCGCGGACATCGTCAAGATCACCACCTACATCACCGACCCACGCTTCCGGGACGGCTTGAACCCGGCGCGACTCAAGTACTTCGGCGACAACCCGCCCGCAAGCACGCTGGTGGTGGTCAGCGGCCTGGCCGACCCCGACTACCTGGTGGAGATCGAGGCGATCGCGGTGCTGCCGGATTGACGGGGCCTAAATCGTTTCCGCGACTTCGACCGTGTAGGTGCCGACGTCGAAGCTGCCGGGCCCCTCTACGGCGATGAAATACTTGCCCGCTGTGTCCGGCGTGAAGTCCAGGCGGGCATTGCGCAAAACGCCGCCGTCGTCGTCCCAGGCGTTTTCGATGGCGCTGCCCGTGCTGTCGTAGACCCTGAGAAGCGGATCCCACAATGTACCGCCGACGTCGTCCGCGTCGATTCTGCCCTTGACTTCGATCCGGTAGGTCGTGTCCGCCGCCAGCGTAACGCCCAACCAGTCTACATCCGCCACGTGCTGGATTTCACCGGTGGCGGAACCGCCCACCGTCACGGCCCCCGTCGTGCCGGTACCGGCTGCGTAGTCATCGGCGTACTCCTTCACGGAGAGGGTATAGGTGCCCTCGGAACTGGTGGCGCCGGCGGCGGAAATGTAGTACGTCCCGGACTCCTCCGGTTCGAAAATCAGGCGGCTGTTGTAGAGAAAACCGCCGTCGTCGTCACGGACGCCACTGATCTCGTTTCCCTCGGAATCGTAGATGCCGTACAGATTGGGGTCTCCCAGCGTGCCCTTGTCCGTGTCCGACCCCTCAAGATCGATCTGATAGCGCTTGCCGGTGACCAACTCGACCGCAAACCAGTCGCGATCGCGGCGTGCATCCACCTCCCCGGTAGCCGAGCCGCCCACCGTAACCGTCCCGGCGTTGCCGGAATACTCCGCGTAGTCATCCTGGGAGTTGTCCGCCGAAATCGAAAGCGTGTACGTGCCGGTGCCCTCCGAATCGGACGCGGCGGAAATGTAGTGGGTTCCGGTATCGGACGCTACGAACGAAACGCGGCTGTTCGACCCGCTACCGCCATCGTCGTTCGAGGTGTTGGAGATGAGATTCCCGTCCGAATTGTAGACTCCGTAAATTCGAGGGTCTTCGAGGGTGCCCTGCTCCGTATCCGACCCCTGGAGGTCGATCTGGTACCGCTGGCCGGCGCCCAACTCGACCTCGAACCAGTCGCGGTCCCCATCGAACTCTACCTCCCCGGTGGCCGAGCCGCCCACCGTAACAGCGCCCGTCGTATCGTTCCCGTCCGTGAAATCGTCCGTAACGTCGCTGGTGACGTCCGTCACGGACAGCTTGTAGGTGCCCGTATCGTTCTTCGAGGGTGCGGTAACCTCGTCGCTGCCGGCGGACACATAGTATGTGCCACTCTCACTCGCCGTCAGGAACAACCGGCTGTTCAACATGGAGCCGCCGTCGTCGTTCGTGGTGCCATCAACGAGTTTGCCTTCGGAATCGTAGATTCCACGCAGGTACGGATCGTAGAGGGTACCGCTGTCGGTGTAGGTGCCCTCCAGGTCGAACCGGTATCTCTTACCTTGTTCGAGAGTTACCTCGAACCAGTCGCGGTCGCCGCTAGCGCCGATCTCGCCGCTGGCGGTGCCACCCACCGTGACCGCGCCTGTCGTTTCGGTACCGGCCGCGAAATCGTCCACCTGCTCTTTCGCCGACAGCGTGTAGGTGCCCTGTCTGCTCCCGTAGCCCGCGGCCGACAAGTAGTACGTACCGTCCTCGGCTGCCGTGAACGTCACCTGGCTGTTGCGGCCCTCGCCTCCGTCGTCGTCCGCCGTGCCGTCGATCAGCTCGCCGTTCGAATTGTAAATCCCTCGCAGGAATGGGTCACGCAGGGTGCCGCCGTCGGTATCCGAACCCTCCAGGTCGAAGCGGTAGCCGCTGCCCGCCTTGAGGTCGACCGCGAACCAGTCGCGGTCGCCCGAGTTCCCGATGTTGCCCGTCACCGACTCGCCGACGCGCACCCGGCCTGCCGTCGAATTGTCTTCCGACAAATCCTCGCCCGACGACTCGGGGACGCTTGGAGAGACCTCCGGCGGATCGGACGTGTCCTCCTGCCCGAGCGCTACGCGAGGCGTGACGGTTTCCGCCGTCCCGTTCCGCGCCGCCTCCAGCTCCGCCACCTTGTCCGCGTCCGCCTCCGATACCCCGTAGCGCAGCTTGTAGTCGTTCGTCCCTCCCTCCTGTGCCTCCACCCGCACGTAGTACTTGCCCGCCAGAAGCGTCTCGCTGATCCACTCGTTGGCCTTGTCCTCTTGCTCGCTCCGGGCCAGCACGTTGCCCTGTTCGTCCTCCAGAAACAGGTCCGCATCCGCGTCCTGCCGCCTGAGACCCAGCCCCACGTTCTTCGCTTCCGTCAGCGTGAACTCGAAGTAGTCCACACGGTCGCCGACGCCGTCCAGGGAGTAGCTCGGAAAGCGCGGCCCGGCGAGTTCCGTCAGGTCGCCCAGAGCCACCGCCCCGGAACGATCCGCATCCCCGTCCACCGGCGTGGCATCCGTCACCCGAACCGTGTACGTCCCCGTCGCATTCATGTACCCGCGCGCCGCGATGTAGTGGGTCCCGGTCACCGTCGCCGTGAACGTCAGCCGCGCGTCGTCCCCAAGGCCCCCGTCGTTGGTCTGCGTCGATGAAATGCGGGTGCCCTCGGAATTGTAGAGCCCACGCAAAACCGTGCTGTCCAGCGTCCCGCCTTGGCTGTCCCTTCCCTCCAGGTCGATGACGTATGTGCGCCCCGCCACCAACTCCACCGCGAACCAGTCCCAGTCGCCCCTCGCCTCGATCTCGCCCGTCGCCGTGCCCCCCACGGCCACTTGGCCCGTGGTTGACGTGTCCTTCGAATAATCGTCAGGCATGTTCTCCGCTCCTTCCCTCGTATCGGCGCAGTGGCCTCCACTCGTTCGATACCACGTGTTCCGCTACGAATATTCGCGATTATGGCAGATCACATACCGGCTTCGCTTCCCCAAAATCGGGTAATTTCCGCATTTTTTTCGCATTCAATGCTCTTTCGGGGAATAAATAATCTAAAAATAATCTCAGTTGCGGTCTATTTCCGTAGTCAAAGGGTCCCCTTTGGGCATCACGATCAACAAATCGGCTATGGCTTCACAATTAGTGAAGGCTCTTCCTCGAGTTGTTCTCTCTCCTGTGCCTTGTGGACGCCGAGGCTGCGCATGACGAGGGTCTCGAGCAGCGGCACGCCGAGGTTCCCCAGGTCACCGCTGCGGATGGCCAGGGCAACCCCGAGAAGGGTCCTCGCCTTCGCTTCCTGACCGGAGACGTGCAGGTGAAACGCGGCGTCCTCGAAACGGCCCTCGAATGCCGGAGCCGTTTCCCCGAGGAAAATCCCCTGCACGGCCTCCCGGACGATGCTCCGGAACCGTTCCTCCTTCTGCATCGGGTTGAGCACGATGCGGCTCTGTTCGGTCTCCTCGATTCGTTGCAGGTAGGGTTCCAGCAGGTCCTTTTCCACGAACCAGGTGCGGAGCTCCGGCTCCTCCAGGAGCTTTTCCGAGGCTTCGGACAACTCGGCGCGACCGATACCCTCCGGGTCCACGAGATCGAAGACCGGGTGAGAACGCCGCACCGGATTGGCGGCGGTCAGGCGGGGCCTCAGCCGGGGATAGTCCGATACCCCCTCTCCCGGCGAATCGGTCACCTTCTGGTAGGCTTCGTGCACCACCCAGTCGGCGTACTTCCAGGGCACCGGGTTCATGGAGACGCCGAGCTGGGCCTTCATGTCCTCCATCATCTGCCGGAGGTCCCTGCGGCGGATGACGTTGCCTCCGAGCCTTTCCAGGCCCCGGCGGTCATTGACCGCGGCCTGCATGACCAGCAACCCGCCTCCGGGTTGCGGCCGGGTCAGGATCACCATTCGCGAGCCGCCGCCGGTGACCGACGACAGGTAGCCCTCGATCTCCGGCGCGAGGCTGAAGTTCGCCCCGCCCGGCCCCGTCTCCGCTTCCCCGGAAAGGGGCGAGCCCAGGCCGGCCTCGGCCAGCTTGAACAGCGACCGGCGGATCTCCCGACGCACATCCTTGCGCCCCGCGCGACCCTCGAGAGACTTGAGCGCCTCCACCGAGGCGGCATCCCGGATGAGGCCCAGCACGTAGGCCACCGCCATGGACTCGGCCTGCCCGGCGCCGAACCGCTCGACCAGCGGCTCCACCATGGCGACTTCCGGCGATTCCGTGTCCAGACCCCGGCTGCGGAGCCCTTCCAAACCGCTTCGAATGGTCTTCTGTCGCGCGTTCTGCCTGGCCATCGTGTACTCTTGCCACACGAGGGCGGATTTTCCAATGAACACCGGGCGCCCAGCGGGACGCGGCCAGCCCTGGCATACCCGGATACGCCGCGGACAGGACCCCATCCATGCGGCGCATTCCGTCAAGTATTGACTTGTCCGCCCCTGGCCGTTAATTCACATGAATCGGCGAACCGGAAGCGGCCCCCCGCTAGTGTGGTGTCCCACGTAATTGTTGACAAAGATGCGCAGGATTGTCGTCGGCAAGGCGCGATGACCCGTAGGGGCGACCCGCGGTCGCCCCATGTGGCGGGTCCCACGCGAGGAAGACCCCGGGTCGAGCCCGGGGTGACGTAACGCCGCCGACGGGGAAAATGACCCGCAGATTATGCTGCGAATTAACCAGACACCACACTAGCGTCCTGTCCGGTTGATTCCCAATGTGTCCTACGTTTGCTACTCCCCGCTCGAATCCGGCATATCGGGACGCAAGAGTCGTTTCGCCGTGCGGTAAACCGCGGCGAGCAGAGCAACGCGGATAGTACGGCACCATCTTTCAAGGAACGTTTCTCAGGAGGCAAACATGGCAGACGGCACGATTGAACAAAGAAACGAGAATGGCATTTGCCTGATCGAGCTCAACCACCCACCGGTCAACTCCTACACCCACGAGATGCTGCGGGATCTCGATAACGCGCTGCTGGCCGCACGGTTCGACGACGACACCCACGTCATCGTGATCACGGGCAAGGGCGAGAAGTTCTTCTCGGCCGGGGCCGACATCAACATGCTCGGAACGCGGACCCTGTCCTACAAGTCCAACTTCGCGCTCCACGGCCACGAGGTGCTGATGCGCATGGAGAACACCCCCAAGCTGGTGATCGCCGCGCTCAACGGCCATGCCATCGGCGGCGGACTCGAGATCTCCATGGCCGCGGACATCCGCATCGGCAAGAAGGACGGCGGCCGCATGGGCCTGGCCGAGGTGAACCTCGGAGTCATGCCGGGCATGGGCGGCACCCAGCGCCTGCCGCGCCTCGTGGGCCGCGCCAAGGCCCTGGAGCTCTGCGCCACCGGCAAGCAGGTGGCGTTCGAGGAAGCCCACGACATGGGGCTTCTCCACTACATCTACGAGCGCAACAGCTTCATGCAGGACGTCATGGACTACGCCAAGCAGTTCGTGCCGCCCAACAAGGCCAGCATGGCCGTGGGCAAGATCAAGCGCGCCGTCCACGCCGGCATCGAGACGTCGCTGCCGGAAGGCCTGGCGTTCGAGCGCGAAGTGCTGACCCAGACCTTCGCCAGCGATGACGGCAACGAGGGCGTGAAGGCGTACCTGGAGAAGCGGACCGCCAAGTTCACGGGCCAGTAAACAGGAGACGGTTCGAAGCCCCGCGGCCCGGCCCAGGCTTCATGCGGAAACAACCCGACAACGTCACAATCCGGAGGTATCGAATGTCCAAGCTGTTGATCGGCGGTGAACTCGTCGACGCCGTGAAGAAGGAAACCTACGAAGTACGCAACCCGGCCACCGGCCAGGTCGTGGACCACGCCGCCAAGGGTTCCGAGGAAGATGTCCGGCAAGCCGTGGAAGCGGCGGAGACGGCCTTCAAGGAATGGTCCGACACCACCCCCGAGGACCGCGGCAAGGCGCTGGAGAGCGCGTGCGAGCTCATCCAGGAGCGCAGCAAGGACATCGCGCAGCTCCTGACCCAGGAACAGGGCAAGACCCTGTTCGAGGCGGGACTCGAGATCCACCACCTGATTCACGGCCTGGAATTCTACGCCGGGCTGGCCTCCAAGGTGCGCGGCTCCCACGTGCCGCTGCCGCAGAAGAACGCCTACGGCATGGTGGTGCGGCAGCCCATCGGCGTGTGCGGCGCCATCGTGCCGTGGAACTTCCCGCTGACCCTCATGGGTACCAAGGTGGGTCCGGCGCTGGCCGCGGGCAACACCATCATCGTGAAGCCGGCCTCCACCACGCCGCTGGCCACGGCGTTGTGCATGGAGCTGATCGGCCAAGCCACCTACGCCGGCGGCAAGAAGAGCCTCCCCGCGGGCACGGTGAACTACGTCAGCGGGCCGGGCGGTTCGGTGGGCGAGGAACTCCTGAGCAACCCCCGCATCCGCCGCATCGCCTTCACCGGCTCCACCCCCATCGGGCGCCACGTCATGGAGGTGGCCGGAAGAGAGATCAAGCGCGTGACCTTGGAGCTCGGCGGCAGCGATCCCATGATCGTCATGGAGGACGCCAACGTCGACATGGCGGTGAAGATGGCCGACATCGGGCGGTACTTCAACTGCGGGCAGATGTGCCTGGGCGTGAAGCGCCTGTTCGTGCACGAGTCCGTTGCCGGTGATTTCGTCGACAAGCTGGCGGCGGGCCTCCGGAAGAAGGCCGTGGGCGACGGCATGAAGAAGGAAAGCCGCATGGGGCCGCTCCACGTGGACTACCAGCGCACCGAGGTGGAAGAGCAGGTGGAGGACGCCAAGGCGCGGGGCGCCAAGGCGGTGGCCGGCGGCGCCCGGCCGGAGGGCGACGAGTTCGAGAACGGCCACTTCTACCTGCCGACGCTGCTCACGGACGTGCCCGACGATGCCCGCATCGCCACCGAGGAGTGCTTCGGGCCAGCGCTGCCGGTGTTTACCTTCAAGGATATCGACGAGGCCATCGAGCGCGCCAACGCCTCCGAGTTCGGCCTGGGCTCGTCCATCTGGACCAGCAACATGAAGTACGCCAACAAGGCCATCGACAGGCTCGAGGCCGGGAACGTGTGGGTGAACTCGCTCCACTACGGCTACGACGAACTGCCCTTCGGCGGCGTCAAGTCCAGCGGCGTGGGGCGCGAGCACGGACCCGAGGCGCTGGACTACTACCTGGAACCCAAGGGCGTGGTGGTGGTCGACGTCTAACCAGTTGCCGGGAGAATGGCGGCGGGACGCAACGCCGCGCCGTCCCCTCCCCCACTGAATTCTCGCTGTCCAGGCCGTGCCAAAACCCATTCGGCAGGAAATGGCGATGCCCCCCCGAAACGTCATTCCCGCGGAAGCGGGAATCCATGGGCGGGGAGGGGCTGGCCAGGAATTGGGGGCGCGGATTCCCGGTCGCGCGGGCTGATGCAAGCACCCGACAACCTCTCCCGGCCGTCCAGCCGGAATCTGCGTCCCCTGCGGCGGCTCGCCGCGTATCTGAGGCCCTATCCGATCCTGCTGACTCTGGCAGCCGCGTCCCTGCTGGCGGCCGCGACCGCCACGCTGGTCCTCCCCATCGCCGCCCGGCAGATCCTGGAAACCGGATTTGACGCGGAGAACCGGACGCTCATCAGCCAACGCTTCCAGTTGCTCCTGGCGGTCATCGCGGTGCTGGCGGTGGCTTCGGCGAGCCGCTTCTACTTCGTCGCCCGGATCGGCGAGCGGGTGGTGGCCGACATCCGCAAGCAGATCCACGCGCACGTGCTGAGCATGAACCCCACCTTCTTCGAGGTCACCCGCACCGGCGAAATCCTCTCGCGCCTGACCACGGACACGACCCTCATCCAAACCGTGATCGGCTCGGGCGCCTCCATGGCGCTGCGCAACCTGCTGATCTTCGCCGGCGGTTTCGTGATGCTCATCGTCACCAGCCCGCAGCTCATGGGCGCGGTGTTGGTGCTGATCCCTTTGGTGCTGTTGCCGATCCTGGTGTTGGGACGCCGGGTGCGCCGCCTGTCCCGGTTGAGCCAGGATCGGGTGGCGGACACCAGCGCCCTGGCCGGAGAAAACCTCGACGCCGTGGAGACGGTGCAGGCATTCACCCAGGAACGCACGGAGATGGAACGGTTCGGCGCCGCCACCGAAGCCGCCTACCAGGCCGCCTTGGTGCGCGTCCGCAGCCGCGCGCTGCTCATCTTCCTGGTGATCACGCTCATGTTCGGCGGCGTGGTGGGAGTTTTATGGCTGGGCGCGGAAGCGGTGCTGAGCGGCCGCATGTCCCCGGGCGTCCTGATACAGTTCGTGTTCTATGCGATCTTCGTGGCCGGCTCGGCCGCGAGCCTGAGCCAGGTGTGGGGCGAGGTCCAGCGTGCCGCCGGAGCCACGGAACGCTTGTTGGAGCTGCTCGAGGCGCGACCGGTCATCACCGTGCCGGCGGCTCCCCTATCCATGCCCGAGCCGCCACGAGGCAGCCTCGTCCTGGATGCGGTGGCGTTCCGGTACCCCTCCCGACCCGACAAACATGCGCTGGACGAATTCTCATTGGCGGTCGAGCCGGGGGAAACCGTGGCTCTGGTAGGACCGTCCGGGGCGGGCAAGAGCACCGTGTTCAAGCTTCTGCTCCGGTTCTACGATCCGGCGCGCGGCTCCGTACGGTTGGATGGCGTCGACCTCCGGGAAGCAGACCCCCAGGCCGCGCGCGGCCGCATCGGACTGGTACCGCAGGAAACCGTGATCTTCTCCGCCAACGCCCGCGAGAACATCCGCTACGGCCGCCCTTCCGCCACCGACGCGGAGGTAGCGGAGGCCGCGCGCACCGCGTTCGCGGACGAGTTCATCCAGGGCCTGCCCGAGCGCTTCGACACCTTTCTCGGCGAAAAGGGCCTGCGCCTCTCCGTAGGCCAGCGCCAACGCATCGCCATCGCCCGGGCCATCCTCAGAGACCCCGCCGTCATGCTTCTGGACGAGGCCACCAGCTCGCTGGACGCCGAGAGCGAGCACTTGGTGCACGAGGCCCTCGAACACCTCATGGCCAACCGCACCACCCTCATCATCGCCCACCGCCTGGCCACCGTGCTCAAAGCCGACCGCATCGTGGTCATGGACCGGGGCCGCATCGTCGCCACCGGCACCCACGAGGAACTGATGAGCGGCGGCGGCCTCTACGCCCGGCTGGCGGCGCTGCAGTTCGCGCCGGAAGCTTAGCCGCCCGCGCGATGGGCGGGAACCCTCCGCCTACGGCCTTTCGATGGCGCGGAACACGGCGTCGCGCACCTTGTCGTAGTCGGCGGGGACGTCGATGGGGGTGTTGGGGTGGCGGGACGCCACTTCCTCGAGGCGGCCCTCGTGGTACTTGATCTTGAACTCGGGGAACTTGAGACCGTTGGCGGTGGAGATGACCACGACACGCTCGTGCTTGCCGATGATGCCGCGGTCCACCAGCTTGAAGAGCGCGGCCAGGGCGACACCGGTGTGCGGGCAGTTGAACAGGCCGGTGCGGTCGGCGCGGGCGGCGGCATCGGCCAGCTCGTCCTCGGTGGCCTGCTCTACCACGCCGCCGAAGTACTGGAGGGCGCGGATGGCCTTCTGGATGCTCACCGGGTTGCCGATCTGGATGGCGCTGGCCAGGGTGGGCCGGGCCTGCACCGGCTCGAACTCGTCGAAACCCTTGAGATAGCTGAGGTAGAGCGGGTTGGCGCGCTCGGCTTGGGCGCACGCGATGCGCGGCAGCTTGGAAATCATGCCCAAGTCGTGCATGAGCTTGAACCCCTTGCCCAGGGCGCTGACGTTGCCCAGGTTCCCGCCGGGGATGACGACCCAGTCCGGCACCTGCCAGTCGAACTGCTGCGCCAGCTCCATGCTCACGGTCTTCTGCCCCTCCACCCGGAGGGAGTTCATGGAGTTGGCCAGGTAGATGTTGTGGCGCGTGCACAGCTCCCGCACCAGCGCCATGCAGCCGTCGAAGTCGGTATCGATGGCCAGGGTCACGGCGCCGTGGGCGATGGGCTGGATCAGTTGGGCGGTGGAAACCTTGTTCTTGGGCAGGAACACGATGGCGCGGATGTCCGCCACCGCGCAGTAGGCAGCCAGCGCCGCCGAGGTGTCGCCGGTGGAGGCGCATGCCACCGCGGGGATCTCCACCCCTTCCGACATCATCTGGCGCACCATGGACACCAGCACGGTCATGCCCAGGTCCTTGAAGGACCCGGTGTGGCTGTTGCCGCACAGCTTGACCCAGAGGTCTTCGACGCCGATCTCCCGGCCCAGGCGCTCCGCCCAGAAGAGGTTGCTGCCCCCCTCCAGGGTCGACACCACGTTGGCGTCTTCCACGTCGGGACACACCATCTCGCGCTTGCCCCACACCGAGCTGCCGTGGGGCCACTGGTTGCGCATCAGGCGCTGGTCGAAGAGGTCGCGCCAGTACTGGGGCGTGTGTTTCCGCAGGAGATCCAGGTCGTGGCGCACCTCCAGGAGATTGCCGCAACGCGGACACGCGTACATGACCTCCTTGAGGCTGTAGCGTCCCGGGCAGCCGGCGATGCACTGGAACCACGCCCGGTACGGATCGGGTGGAGCCGCCTGGATCTTTCGCGCCTGCATGACTCGTCCTCTACTGCCAATGGAGGGCCGACGCAAGACCCGTGAAACGGGCTCCATCAACCGCGCCGTACGGTCACGGTTGGAGCCCTCCCGTGTGCCTTGGCGTTCCCGCGTTGCCTACTGCCGGATGGCCGCGTTCTGTTCCGCGCTGGGGAACACCAGTGACTTGATGACCACGGGCACCGCTCCCGAAGAGGGGATCAGCGCGCCCACGTCGATGTAGTCGAACTCCTGGAGGGCGATGCCGTCCACCGAGATGATGGGCTTGTCGAGCTTCATCTCCTCCTTGAAGTGCAGGCCCAGGATACCGCCGATGTCGCCGTCGTTGACCAGCAGCAGCGGGTGGCCCTTGTCGAGCACCGGCTTGAGGCCCTCCACCACCGCGCCGCAGAAGCCTTGCAGCCGGGCGAAGGTGGCGGACCCTTCCCAGTGGAACGCCAGTGCCACCGGCTGGCGGCCGTCCCGCAGGTCCAGGCGCCGCAGCGCGTTGTCGATGGCGCCGATGACCTTGGCGGGATCGATGTCGTCGCCCCACTCGAAGTCGATGCGCACCACCGGGACGTTGCGCACGGGTACCGCGTCCTGCGGCGAGATGAAGATGGTGCTGCCGCTCACCTGGATGGTGTACTGGGAGGCGCCGATGACCGTGGCGCGGATGCGCGCCGCGGGCTCCAGGATGGGGATGTCCAGGCTCTCCACCCGCCGGCGGATCTCCCGCCCCAGGAGCGCGCCCATGTCGCCGAAGCCATCGCCGGCGTGGCCGTAGATGAACTCGGAAACGCCGCCCGAAAAGGTCACGGCGTCCACCTTGCCGCGGTACGCCAGCGGCGGGAGCCGCAGCAGCTCCCGCGTTTCGTCGGTCAGATCCTGCTGGTTGACCACCTCGAACAGGCGGTCCGCCATCTCCGACGCGATGGCCTCCAGGCTCTGCTCGTTCATGACCTGGCCCAGCTCCAGCTCGACGCCCACCTTGCCGCCGTGGCGCCGCCCCGCCTCCTCGATGCGGACGACGTTGTTGGCGCCGTCCATGGCCAGGAGCCGGGCGCCCACGTCGATGGCGGTGACCTCGCGCACCCTGCCGCCTGCGCACACCGCGATCTTGCTGGTGCCGCCGCCCACGTCGATGTTGAGCACCACCGCGTCCTCGTTGCCGGAGCGCGCCACGGCACCGGAGCCGTGGGCCGCCATGGTGGTCTCGAGCCCGTCGCCGGCGGTGACCGACACGAACCGGCCCGCCTCCTCCGCGAACAGCTCGGCGATGGCGCGGGAGTTGCGCCGGCGCACAGCCACGCCGGTGAGGATCAGCGCGCCCGTGTCCACGTCCTCGCGCTTGAGCTCGGCGCGCTCGTACTGCGCGTTGATGAAGCGCTCCAGGCGCTCCATGTCGATGGTCAGGTCGTCGGTGTAGGGGGTGAGCAGAATCTCCGATTCGCTCAAAACGGTGCGCTTCTTGACGACGTAACGGGTGCCTTCCTGGCTCAGCTCGAGGCGCGAGAACACCAGGTGGGACGTGGACGAACCGATGTCCACGCCCACGCTGGTGAGCTTGATCTCGTCTTCGTCAACGATGTGCCTGCCGGAACCGGTGAAACCGAGGGATCCTGTGTCGGCCACGAGCGGTTCCTAGGCTTCCGGCTGATAGATCTCGGCGGGCATCTTGGTCTTCATGCCCTCCTTGGCCAGGGTCTCCTCGAACTCCTTGCGCAGGAACGGGTCCTCGTCTCGGTAGGCGATGGCGGTGCCGCCGTCCTTGATCTCGATGGCGCCGTAGTCGATGGCCTTCTCGCCGGGCCGGCCGCGCTCGCGTCCGGGGGCATTGGGGCCGAACCACGCCGACAGCCGCAACGGCTCCGAGCTCACGCCGAAGTGGGCGTGGAACCAGTTGCCGCCCATGGGAGCCGCGCTCACCATGCCGACGGGCTCGTAGTCCTGCCGCCTCACCCCCTCCGCCTTGCCGTCCTTCCACGGCGTCGGGCCCAGGGTGGAGGGCCAGGTGTAGGTGTAGCCCTTGCCCTTGACGCAGATGAGCACCGCGGCGGAGCCGTGGGCATGGGCCTTGGAGTAGCGGCCGGTCTCGTGCTGTCCGATCCACAGGTAGAAGCTGTTCCCCACCATGTGCGGCTCAATGCGCCGGTAGCCCGGCGAGCGGCGGTTGTCCAGCGGCAACTCGCAGGTGACGATGTCCGGGATGATGTTGGTCTGGCGCATGGCCAGGCCGCGCACCGGATCCGGCTCGATCTCTTCGTTGGGCTTGTAGTAGTCGTCCGTGTCCTTGTAGCGGTCGGAAAAGACGTAGGGACAGTTGAAAATGAAATCGGTGTTGTTGAACAGGTTCATGATGTTGGGTGCCGTGGTCCCGGCCAGCAGCAACCCCGGGCTCGAGGTGGCGTTGACGATGCGGTAGTTGGCATTCATCGGAATCGCGAACAACGAACCCTGCTGCCACTCGAAGGTATGCTTCTTGGCACTGCCCTCCACCCACACCTCCGTGGTCCCGCGGCCCTCCACCACGAAGAACTGCGCCTCGTACAGATGCTTCTGCTCGTTCAGGGCCCCGGCGCCGGGAACCTCCACGACGTAGCAACCCCAAAGCCCCTCGGTCCCCAGGAGCTGGATGAAGCTGGCGTTTCCTCCGGCCCGCTTCCAGAACTTCATGGGCAGGTCCTGCACCTTCTCCACGCCGATGTCCCGGTAGATGGGGATCTCCTGCTCTTCCATGAAGGTGTCATAGGGTGTGTTGGGCCGAAGGAACTTCCCGTAGCCCGCCTTCTGCATCTCACCCGAGGGCTCCTGCCACTTCTCTTTCCCGTTGCCAGCCATAGAAATGCCTCCTGAAATGTATGTGGTGAATTGACTCTCCAGCTCTGTGTGGTGAGTCACTCAATATAGACAATCGAGTTCCGAGCGTCCAGGGTCGACGTTGACGCGGAACGCGCGGCCGGAAGCCTCAGCAATCATCCGCCATCGTCCCTACAATGTTGCCCACGTGGCGCTTGGCGATGTGGATGAGGGCTTGGCCCGGTCCCGGACAGGGTCTCGGCCAGTCTTCCCGAAAGCACAACCGATCCAGGCCACCGTGACCCGTGAGCACCACCGCTCGCATGACCTGTCCTTCCTGCGCCGTTCGAACGAAGGTGAAGGGAATTGGCGGTCAACTCAAGGCGTCGAGTGCTGCTCGAAGGGGTTGACGTACCGGGCACCCGTCGGGACGATGTGCTTCACGTTCCGCGTCACTACGACAAGATCATGTTCCAGTGCGGTGGCCGCGAGGAGCCCATCGATATCCGGTACCGGATCGGGGATACCGAGGCAACCCCAACGATCCGCTATGGCTTGATCCACATCTAGAATACGATCCGCGAACCGGTGACGAATATGGTCCACCCACCGTCCGAGTGCGATGGCTGTCCTGGGGTCTCGACGGCGGACACGTTCAATTCCACGCCGCAATTCGCCCAGAGTCAGGACACTCAGATAAATTTCCTTTGGCTCGTGGTTCCGGAACCAATCGACTACGAGTGGATTGGCCCGCTGGCGCTTCCGGAGTTCGGATATCACATTCGTGTCGACGAGATAGCTCATATCTCAACTTGGCGCGGGCCGGTGCGTGGAGTGTCAAAATCACTGTCTTCGCCGCCATTGGGCATGGCCAGCAGGTGGTGGATGAAGTTCTCCGGCACCTCCGACAGCCAAGCTTCGACTTGACGCCTCCCCTTCTCGGAAAGTTCCCATAGACCTCGAGGTGAATCGTCCCGCAGATGGCCATCCCTTCTCAAGCCGTTTCTGGCCCAACAAGCCGCATTCCACCATCTCGGATCACCGGTCGAGACAGGCTCGTAGTCGGCGGACCGCAAGCGTGGCTCAAGCCGCTCCTTCAAGATAGGGCGCAGTTCCTCCACTCGCGCCTTCCCGCCTGACGCGTACAGGATCTCCATCAACGGCCGCCGGAACTCTTTCTCCGGCAGTTTGTCCTGCGACCTGCCGCGGGGAGACGGCCGAACAGGTTCAGCCTTTTGCCGAGTTGGGACGCTACGCGGTGCGGCCAACGTCTGTTCCGCAGCATTGAGTACCTTAACGAAGGCTGATTCCGTCGTATCTTCAAGTGGCTCCGCCCACTTCTTCAGCCGTTCCATAGTTTCACTCGAGATACGGATGACCGGCATCGAATACCTCCTTTGTGTTACCTTGTAACTATACAGCTAAACCCAGCCTCACCTCAAGCGTCCCACTTCAAGGGCCGCTAGACAAGCGGATACCGATTTGTTGACCAGGATATTGTACCGTTCCGGTCGCAAACTTCCTCCCCAAATTCAGCCTAAGTTCCACACCGCAATCATGTGCAGTCCATAATCCTCGTTGCTCGCACCAATGCCCACAGGAATCGTGTAGTCGGCCAAGAGCACTGACGTTTGTTTCTTGACACTCTCATTCCGACCTCAGTCGAAGCACTCCAGCCCCGCCGCGGCCACCCCCACCCGGGCGATGTCCTCGTCTTCGTCGGAGGTGCCGCCGCTGACGCCCACGGCGCCGACCACGTCCTCGCCGTCGCGGATCAGGAGGCCGCCGGCGGCGGGGACGACCTTGCCGTCGGCCAGTGCGGTGAGGGCGGCGAGGAAGGTGGGGCGCTCGTTGAGGCGGTCGGCGATGGAACGGCTGGAGCCGCCCATGCCCAGGGCGCCCCATGCCTTGCCGATGGCAATCTGCGGGCGCAGGATGCTGGCGCCGTCCTCGCGCTTGAAGGCCTTGAGGTGGCCGCCGTCGTCGAGCACGGCGACGGCCATGGGCCTGAGTTCCAGCCGACGGGATTCGGCCAGGGTTTCGTCCACAATGATCGCGGCCTTTTCGAGGCTCAGTCTCGCGCTGCTTCGTGCCATGGAGTCTACTCCTCTTCTTTCGTTTGTTTGCCTTCCGTTCCCGGGACTTCCGGAGCGGCCGGGTCCGCCGCCTTGGCGCCCGGCTTGGCTTGCACCTGGAGCGGCAACTGGCCCTGCTTGGTTTCGCCCCAATAGATGGTGCGGTGGGGGAACGGGATCTCGATGCCGCGCTCGTCGAACGCCTTCTTGAGGCGCCGGTTGTACTCGCGACCGATGCGCCACTGCTGGATCGGCCGGGTCTTCAGCCGGGCGCGCACGATCACCGCGGAGTCCTCGAAGCGGTCGACACCCATGATCTCGATGGGCTCCAGCATGTCCCAGCGGAACTGCGGGTCCTGGCGCATGGACTCGTCCACCTCCCGCATCACTGCCACCACCTCGTCGGTGTCCTCGCGGTATCCCACGCCCACGTCCAGCAGGTAGCGGGAGAAGTCCTTGGTCATGTTCTCCACGTGCTCGATGGTGCTGTTGGGCACGAAGTGCACGTTGCCGCTCAGATCGCGAATGCGCACCGAACGCAGGGTGACCTTCTCCACCACGCCGGTGACGCCGCCCACGTCCACGACGTCGCCGGCGCCCACGCTGCCCTCCGTGAGGATGAACAGCCCGTTGATGATGTCCTTGATGAGCGACTGGGCGGCGAAGCCCACGGCCAGACCGAAGATGCCGACGCCCGCCAGGAGCGGGCCGGTCTCGACGCCCACGAGTTGCAGGATCAGCAGCGCGCCCACGAGCACCACCAACAGCTTGACCGAAGTCTGCGCCAGCGGCCCCAGGGTCTGAAGCTTGCGTCCGGCTTCCCGGCTGCCCACCCGATCCAGGACCCGCGGTCGCAGGATGGAGAGCACCGCGGCGTTGCTCAGCCTCACGAGCGCGATCCCCGCCACGATCACCAGCGCGATCAGAGTGGTCCGCACCAGCACGGTCTCGCCCGCCGGCGTGCGCAGGAATTCCAGCACGGAGAAGCCCCAGACCTCCAGCAACGCCACCGCGCCCAGGATGGCGAGCGGCAGGTCCACGAGCACGCGCAACGGGGCTCGGAGGCCGGCGCCAACCGCGCCGCCCTCCGAGTCCGCGCCCGTCCGTCCGGCGGAGACACCCCTCCACACCGCGCGCACTCCGCTCTTGAGATAGAAGGAGAGGATGCACGCCGCCAACACCAGCAGCCCGGACCCCATGATCCTCTGCCAGAGGAACTGCGAAGCGTACTGATAGCCCATCAGGTTCAGCGCGATGGTGCCGGCGAGGACTGCGACGACCAGGAGATGGACCAGGGGCCACACCGACCACAGGAACCCCTCCTGCGCGCGGCTTTGCCCGAGGACCGCCTGCATGAGGGGGCGTCGCCGGCTGCATCCCACCGCCGCCAGGAAGAGCACCAGGAGGGCGAAGGCGATCATGAGAAGGCGCGCCAGGGCCAGGCTGGCGGCTACGTCGTCGCCTGGAGCGTTCAACAGGATGTACCGCGGGATCAACAGGACCAACGCGGCCACGCACCCTGCCGCCACCCCTCCGCGAAGCACGCCGCCCGCCTCCGGGGTCAACCCCCAGCGCCGCTGGCCGTGTCCGCCCGGAGCAAAGACCGCCGCGCCGAACAGCGCGATCCAGAGAACCAGCGCGGTGAGCTGCAATGCCTCGACCACCACCGGCCCGAGGGAATCGTTGTGGGACAGGCCGAACTGCGGCAGCGCCGTCGTGACCAGCACGATGTAGACCGGCCAAACCGCGGTCTGGAGCGCCAGCAGCAGCGCCCCGCGATAGGCGGGCGCGTCGCTCCCCCGCGCCCTGTGATCGTCCAACCTCCCCCGCAAGAAACGTCCGGCCCTCAGGGCGAGCCACGGCGCCAGGCCGAAGACCAGCACGGCCGCGGCCCACGGCGACCATGCCGCCGAGAAACGACTGTAGGCCATCCGCCGTTCCAGTTGGAACAACCCGTAGACGCGCCCGGACAGCGCCACGGCGCCGTCGATCGCCTGCCCGAGAAGCGCCCAGTTGGGCGGGAACAGCCCCAGGGGCTCCCGGTTTCGGAGCCACAGCATCCTGTCCAGGACCAGGGTGTAGAGGCTCTCGAGCTCGTTCTCGCGCTCGCGCTTGAGGTCCGCCAAACGGGTTGCGTACTCCGCCAGGGCATCCAGCACCCGCTCCTGGGCCTGGAGTGCGGTCTTGCGCTCTCCGAGTATCCTGTCCAGTTCCGCGCTCTCACGCGCCGACGGCTTCTCGGCGCCCAGGGCGCGGGCATAATCCCGGGCGTCGGCATCCACGCGGAACAGCAGGGTGCCCAGCTCGAACAGCGCCTGCCGGTACTCCCGGAGCCGCCGGCGCAACGACTCTTCGTCGGTGGGTGCGGCGACGGTACGCTGTCCCCGATGGCGGAACCTTTCGAGTTCCACCTTGATGTGGCGCGCCACCCAGTCGCCCGCCCCGTACCGTTCCACCAGGTCTACGAGCCGCTCCTTGTTGCGCATGTCCTGGGCGGTGAGCCGCTCCTGCTCCGTAAGCTCGGCCCGCAGGCTCTCCAACTCCCGGCGGAAGGCAAGGGTCTTCTTCTGGACCTTCAACACCCCGAGCTCGATGGTGCCGAGGAGGCTTTCGACCCGCGACCGGCTTTCCGTGAGGCGCCGCTGGATGAAGCCGATACGGTCCTCGACCATGGCCTCGTCGAAGTCGATGTTCACCACGGCGTCCGGAGCGGAGCCCGGGTGCGGTTCGGCCGCCGGCGCGGGAGCGTCCGTGGGCGTCGTTGCGGTCGTCCGAGGGGAGGCCGTCGCCTGTGGCGGCGCCGTCACCCGTGAGGGCTCGGTGGCGCCGGAAGGGTCCGCCGCTCGAAGCGCCTCGGCCCCGGGGGGCGCCTGACCCGAGCCCGGAAGCACGGCAAACCCCGTCACGGCCATGGCGGCGCACGCGATCAGGAACCGGGGGAGAAAACCCACGGGCGGAAACCTCTTCCTCATTCCGTTTCTCTCAGAGGACTCGATGGCCAGCGGATTCAAGAGACGACGCTTCCAGACTCCTACCGCGGCATCCCTCAATCTGTTACCTAACTTCTTACTTCAACTTCTTACTTTACGACCCGCCACCGATTCAAGATGACATCACGCGCCAACGCCCTGCTGCTGGGCACCGCCTTGCTGGTCACCTTCACCACGGGCACCGCCAGCCGCATCTTCGCCATCTCGCTGCCGTCCATCGCCACGGGCCTGCATACCGACATGATCGGCATCTCCTGGGCGTTCATCTCCTACCAGCTTGCCACCGCCGCCCTGTCGCTGGTGTTCGGGCGCGTGGGTGACGTCTACGGACGCCTGAGCGTCTACATCTGGGGGATCGTGCTGTTCACCGCAAGCTCGTTCCTGTGCGGCGTTGCCGGCGATATCGCCCAACTCATCGTCTATCGCGCGCTCCAGGGCATCGGCGCTGCCATGATCCAGGCCCAGGGCCGCGCACTGGCCATGGACGCGTCGTCGGAGGAGACTCATGGCCGCGCACAAGGCCTCATGACCACGGCGCACCACGGCGGCTTTCTGCTCGGTCCGGGGCTCGGCGGGTTCATCATCGAGTACGTCCACTGGCGTGCGGCCTTTTTCTTTCTCGTCCCCCTGGGCGTCGCCGCCGCCGCCCTGGGACTCACGTACCAGCGGCGCCGGGACAACCCCGACGCGGGCGCGGCGCGCGCCGAACGCTCCGCCATCGACTATCTCGGCGCCGTCCTCCTGGTGGGCACGACCCTGGCGCTCATGGGCATCCTCGACCGCCAGTTCATGGAGTGGCTCACTCCGGCCTGGCGCGTCGCCGCGGTGGCCGGTTTCGCCGCGTTCGGCGCAGGCTTCCTGTGGCGCGAGAGCCGCACCCCGAGCCCCATCCTGAGTCTGGCGCTGTTCCGCATCCGCATGTTCGCCTTCAGCACGGCGACGCTGCTGCTGGTCTCCATCGTCATGACCCTCACCGTGTACCTGCTACCGTTCTACCTCCAGGACGTGCTGCGTTTGAGCCCGTCTTTCATGGGCGTCCTGTTCCTCAGCGCGCCGATCTTCGCCACCACGCTGTCGCCGGTGGGCGGCGTCATCTCCGACAAGGTGGGGCCGCGCATCCCCGCCACCGCCGGGGCGGTGCTCTTCGCGCTGTCCTGCGTGCTGGGGGTCTATTTCGAACCGGATTCCCACTGGGCGCTGCCGACGCTGGTGCTGGCACTCGGGGGACTGGGCACCGCCCTCTTCTTCCCCGCCAACCACACGGCGCTGATCGCTTCGGTGCCGTTGGAGCATCGGGGCGTGGCCACGGGCACGCTCTACACCATGTTCGGCCTGGGGAACGTGTTCGGGATCACGGTGGGGAACTTTCTGATGACCCTGGCCTTCCGCATGCACTCGGGCATCGCGGACGCACTGCCCGCGGCCGAGGACACGGCCCACTTCGTGGCCGCGCTGCAGGACACCTTCCTCGTCGCCACGGGCATCGGCCTGTTGGGGGTGGCGTGCTCGGTGCTGCGGGGCGGCGCGGGAAGGAAGACCTAGATTGGAAGGCCCCGGATAGACTCGAGCCCCCGGAGACGTCATTCCCGCGGAAGCGGGAATCCATGGGCGGTGGCGTGGGGAATACGGCCGTTGGCCCCTCCCAACCCCTGGATTCCCGCTTCCGCGGGAATGACGTTCTGTAACGTGGGTGCCTCACGAGTTTTGGCACACCCTGTTCCGCGGGAATGACTATTTGTAGCGTCTGACGGTCGACTCGCCTACAGCAGCCGCTGCGGCAGGTTGACGAAGGTGCTCATCTCGTGCGGCAGCGCGGCAGGGGGTGCCTTGCACACGTGGCACGGGCCGAGCTGGTCGATCCGGGTGACGCCGATGAGGCCCATGGCGATGATGATCTCGTTCTCCAGGAGTTGCAGGGCGCGCACGAGACCTTCGTGACCGCCCGCGCCCAGGGCCCAGCCCTGGAGCTTGCCGATGGTCACGGCCTTGGCGCCCAAGGCCACGGCCTTGAGCACGTCCGTGCCCCGCAGAAAGCCGCCGTCGATGACGATCTCGGCCTTGCCGCCCACGGCCTGGACGATCTCCGGGAGCGTATCCATGGTCCCCTGACCGTGGTCGAGCTGGCGCCCGCCGTGGTTGGAGACGTAGATGACGTCCACGCCGTGCTCCACGGCCATGGCGGCGTCCTCGGCGGTGGCCACGCCCTTGAGGATAAAGGGCATCCCACCGATCTCCTTGATGGCGTCCATGGTGTCCCAGGTGAGCCTGGCCTGCCACAGGCGGTCCTGGTTGGCAGCCTCGCGCCGCTTGCTGGGCGGCAGCCAGCGGTTCATGAGTTGGCGTTCCCGGTTGCTGTAGTGTGCCGAATCCACGGTCAGGCACAGGGCCTTGTAGCCGGACTGCTTGACCCGGGCCAGGATCTTTTCGACCCAGTCCAGGCCGCCCCGGATGTAGAGCTGGAAGATCTTGTCCGACGGGGTCGCGGCGGCCGTCTCTTCGAGCTCGGGCTGGGTCACGGAGCTCACGAAGTTGACGGTGCCGAACTCGTTGGCGGCCTTGGCTGCGGCCACGGCGCCCTCCGGCGTGATCTGCTGGAGCGACCCGATGGGCGCCAGCATGACCGGGATGCGCAGCTTGTGGCCGAGCACGGTGGTGGAGGTGTCCACCTCGGAGACGTCCACGAGCACCCGAGGGCGGAAGGCCAGCGAGTCCAGGGCCAGGCGGTTGCGGCGCATGGTGGTCTCCGACTCGCTGCCGCCGCTCAGGTAGTCCCACACGGGCTGGGGCAGGTTGCGCCGCGCCTGTACGATGAGTTCCTGGTTGCTGACGAACTGTTCACTCATTCTCATGTCCTTCCAGGGCGTCAATGCCCCGAACCGTCATTCCCGCGGAAGCGGGAATCCAGGGGTGGAGATGCGCCTGGATTCCCGCTTTCGCGGGAATGACGTATTCGTAACGCCTCCGCGTAGCGAGTTTTGACACAGCCTGTTCCGCGGGAATGACAATACGGGGAGGCCGTGCCACTCCACCTCTTGCGGCGTTTCGACACGGCCTCCTCGACGGCGGGAACGACGCTCGGAGCGTTGGTGCGTCAACGCCCGGCGGGCCATGCCCTTCCCGGCTATTTGGCCCGCTTGGGGAAGAGCTTCGGCAGATACGCGTTGGTGTACACCGCCTCCACCGCGGTCTTTTTCGGCAGCTTCATGTGCGTGGTGATCAGGTCGTTGGTGAACACCATGCGCGGCTCCGTCATGTGGCCGATGCCTTCCTTGAGGGCGTTCTTGGAGAGCAGCGAATCCACCGCGATGTCGAAGTGCTTCCGCGCCAGGTCCGGACTGATGGCCGGGTTGTGCTTGATGAAGATGTCCACGGCCTTCTGCGGGTTCTCCACCGACCAGGCAATGCCCTTGTAGGTGGCGGCCAGGAACCGCTTCACCAGGTCCGGCTTGTCCTTGAGGGTCTTCTCGGACACGAGCAGGCCGTTGCCGTAGGTGGCCATGCCGTAGTCGGCGTAGAGCATGTAGTACGGCTTCTTGCCCACCTTGGCCGAGGCCGCGTCCACCGTCGGCTTCTCGGTGAAGAAGATCAGGATGGCGTCCACCCGGCCGGCCATGAGGCTCGGGGTGGTGGCGGGCACGGTCATGTTGACCCAGGTGACCTTCTTGTGGTCGAACTTGTTGATGTTGGCGAAGGCCGGGAAGATGACCCGCGAGGCGTTGGCCTCGGGGGAGCCGATGCGTTTCCCCTCGAGGTCGGACGGCTTGGTGATCTTGTTGGCCGCCAGCGTCGCCACGGTCTCCAGGGTCTTGTCGTGGATCATGCCGACCATCTTGAGATCGGCCCCCCGCGACCTGGCCGCGATCATGTTGCCCACCGACGCGAAGCCGAAGTCCTCGGTGCCGGAGGCCACGCGCTTCACGGTGTCGCCGGAGCCGAAGCCGCGGGTCATCTGGACATCGAGGCCCGCGTCCTTCCAGAACCCCTGGTCGATGCTGGCATAGAACATGGCGTGCTTGCCGTAGGGGATCCAGTCGAGGGCGAACTTGACCTTGTCGGCGGCCGACGCGCTGCCGGCGGCGGCCATGGACAGCAAGAAGATCGCAAGCGCGATGGACAGGCGTTTCATGACGTGTACCTCCATAAATTGATTGACGACTTCCGTCGCCACTTGTTCACAGATACTGAAGCCCGATGGTCTTTCCCACCTCTCGCACACACTCGGTGAACTCCACCGAAAGCCGCATCTCCGGGGTGCGGGGCCGTGGCAGTCCGATGTCGATGATGTCGGTGATGCGCCCCGGCCGAGGCGTCATCACCATGACCCGGTCCGCCAGGAACACCGCTTCCGGTATGCTGTGCGTAATCAGCAGGCTGGTCTTCTTCTTCTCGCTCCAGATGCGCTGGAGCTCCATGTTCATCTCGCCCCGGGTCATGGCGTCCAGGGCGCCGAAGGGTTCGTCGAGCAGCAGCAGCGAAGGGTCGTGCACCAAGGCCCGGCTGATGGAGACACGTTGCTGCATCCCGCCCGACAGCTCCCGCGGGAACTTGTCCTTGAACTCCGTCAGCCCCGTCAACTCGAGCATCTCCATCGCCCTCGGATAGTATTGCTCCTTGGAGAGACCGAGGATCTCGATGGGCAGCATGACGTTGTCGATGACCGTGCGCCACTGGAACAGTACCGGCGTCTGGAACACGATGCCGGTGCTGGACTTGGGTCCGGTGACCGGCGCGCCGTTCACCAGCACCTCGCCGCGGGTCTTGTCCAGCAGGCCGGCGATGATCTTCATGATGGTGGTCTTGCCGCAGCCGCTGTGGCCCACGAGGGAGATGAACTCCTGCTCGTAGACCTCGAACGAGGCGTCCTCCAACGCCACGATGGGCGCATCCTTGGAAGGATACACCTTGGTGAGGTTCCTGACTTCGATGGCTTTCCCGTTTTCCGTCATCGACTTCGGTTCCAAGTTCAAACGCTGCGACCTGACCGGCCGCCAGAGCCCGGCTACATGCCGAAACCCGTCATCTGCTGCTCTTCCTCGCCGAGGCTCCACGGGATCAGCCACATCTCCAGCAGCACCAGCACGCCGTACAGGACCAAGCCCAGCGCCGACAGCACGATGAGGGCGGCGAACATGAGCGGGGTGTTGACCTCGTAGTTGGCCACCATGACCAGGTATCCGAGGCCGGTGTTGCCGCCGACGAACTCGCCGATGATGGCGCCGATGACCGCCAGCGTGATGGCGATCTTGAGGCCGCCGAAGAAGTGCGGCAGCGCGTTGGGCAGGCGCACCTTGGTGAAGATCTGCCAGTCCGAAGCCTGCAGCGACTTCACCAGATCCAGCATCTCGGGCTGCACCATGCGCATGCCCTGGACCGTGGTGACGATGATGGGGAACCAGGAAACCAGAAAGGCGATGAGCACCTTGGAGATCTCGCCGTAGCCCACCCACACCAGCAGGAGCGGCGCGATGGCCACCTTGGGGACGATCTGCGCCACGAGGATCAGCGGGTAGAGGAGGTTCTGGAGGAGCCGGGAGTAGACGATCATGACGGCCGAGATGACCCCCAGCACGAGACCCATCAGAAACCCGTAGACGGTCTCCCGGAAAGTGACGAGGCAGTGCTGGAGAAGAGGACCGATCTTGAGGACGAGGGTCGTGATCACAACCGAGGGCGCGGGCAGAAGGAACTCGGACACCGAGAAGACCCACACCGACAACTCCCAGATCACCGTGAACAGCACGAGACTGAAGGTGATGGTGCCGAGTTCCTTGAAGCGTTCGACCATGCGTTGCCTCGCCTGACCGTTCGTCCGACGACAAACCGCGACTGCAGTCCAGCACGCTTCATAGCACAAGTTCCCGTCCAAATAACCCCCAGACGGGTTTTTTCGCGAAACAACGGCACGAACCGTGCCGCGGCGATTGCCATCCGTCGATTTTGCGGTTAGCCGTAAGGAAAAGAGGACACGTCCCGTCGGAAAGGACCGGACATGGCGGACAAGGTTCTGATCTTCGGACACGACTTCTGACACTACACGTCGAGTGCCCGTGCGGACTACTCGGACCGTAACTTCACCGTCGAGTACATCAACGTTCTGGAAGACGAGGACGGCCTGCGGCGCATGCTCTCGTTGAATGACGGCAACCGGGACGTCCCGGTCATCGTGGAGGAAGGCCGGATCACGGTGGGGTTCGGCGGGAGCTGATCCGTGTAGGGCCGCGGTCGCAGCCCCGGAAATGGCCGGCTCGGAAACCTTCAGCTCGATTCGAAAGCTCGCGCGCTCAACGACCCCGATGAACTCGATCGAGCCACGTTGCCAAGGCCCCGCACGGCCGCGAACGCTTGTGCGCGCTGCATTTCACGCCGCCTTCTGTCTGGCGGTCGCCGCCGCCTGCACGGTCACGGAGCCGCCGGTTCCCTCCCCCGAGTCGAATCCCGAGCCGGCGGCAGCCTATGAAGTCATCCTGGAAGGGTCGCCGTCGGACAAGGTTCGGGAACTTGCCGGCCGCACGCTCCTGACCTACAGGTTCAAGGACGACGGCGCCCCCAGCACGCACTTTCTCCTGCGCCGCGCGCGCGAGGACGAGGGCAGACTGGTGGGGATCCTGCACTCGCAGGGGTACTATGCGGCGGCGGCGGCGGCACGCGTGGAAGCGCGAGCGGAACGGGCCACCGTGACCTTCTCCATCGAAGCCGGACCCGTGTTCACGCTGGCGGAGCACGTTTTTCTGCTCGAGGACGGCGGCACGGCCGCATCCCCGTCGCTGGATGCGCGCACGCTGGGATCTCCGTTGGGCGGCCCGGCGTTGTCGGCCTCGATCGTGGACGCGGAGCGGGCGGCCGTGGATGCGCTCCATCGCCAAGGGTTCCCCTACGCGGCCTTCGTCAAGCGGTCGGGCTCCGCCGATCCGGCAACGGCCACCCTGACGGTGGCGAGCGCCATTGCCACCGGGCCGGCCTTCGTGTTCGGGCCGGTGGCCTTCACGGGCCTGGAGACGATCACCGAGGACTACCTGCTCACGTACCTGCCATGGGAGCCCGGACAACCCGCCGACGCCGAAGCGCTTACGGAGTACCAGCGCCGCCTGGCCTCCACCGACCTCTTCAAGTCGGTCTCGGTGCGCATCCCGGAAACCGCGCCGCGCGACGGGGACTCCTCCGCCCTGCCGGTGCACGTGACCCTCGAAGAGCGCCTGCGGCGGCGTATCGCGGGCGGCGTGCGCTACGACACCGACGCCGGGCCGTCGGCGCGCGCCAGCTTCCGTCACCGGAACCTTCTCGGGGCCAACGAGATCCTGCTCCTCACGGCCGAGGGGGGACGCGTGGAACAGAGCCTGGGAGCGGAATTGCGCAAACCCCAGTACCTCCGGCCGGGCCAGGACCTGCGGACAAGCCTGAACGTGGAGCAGAAGGAGGAAGAGGCCTTCGAGGCACTCACGGGCACCGGTTTCGTGGGCCTGTCGCGGCGCCTGGACCGCCAATGGGAAGTGGGCGCCGGCGCCGAGGTAGAGCTCGGCACGGTGCGCGACGGCGGCACCGAAGCGGAGACCCGGCTCGCCGCCGCGCCGGTCTTCGCGGCCTACGACAGCACCGGCGACCTGCTCGATCCCAAGAGCGGAAGGCGCCTCCGGCTGGATGCCGTGCCCCACGCGGGACTCTTCGACGGGTCGGGAACGTATTTCCTCACCCTGGACGCCACCGCGTCCGCCTATTCCCGTCTCGACGCCCACGCGCGTTACGTCGCGGCCGCGCGCGGGCGCGGGGCGATGATCTTGTCCGACGGACTCGGCTCGGTGCCGGCGAACCGGCGGCTCTATGCCGGCGGCGGCGAATCGGTGCGCGGTTACGGGCGTTACGCCATCGGCCCGCTCGACGCCGACAACAAGCCCGTGGGGGGCCGGCTGGCGCTGGAGGCCGAGGGCGAGTTGCGCCTGCGCTTCAACGACAGCCTCGGCGCCGTCGGGTTCGTCGCCGCGGGCGCGGTTTCCCGGAACATCGACGGCCATGTCTTCGACGGGATCCTGTGGGCCGGCGGCCTCGGGCTCCGCTACTTCTCCGCCGCCGGGCCGATCCGGGTCGACGTCGCCGTCCCCCTGAACCCCCGGCCGCTGGACGACGACTTCCACCTTTACCTCTCCATGGGGCAGGCCTTCTGATGCGCCGCGTCGTGCCCATCGCCGTTCTCCTCGCCGGCCTCCTGCTGCCGTGCGCCGGGCAGGCTCAGATCCAGTTCTCCGACATACGGAACAGGCTCATCCGGCTCGCGCTCGACCAGATCAGCTCGCCGGGCTCGTTCGAGATACAGGTGCGTTCCATCGAGGACGGGGACGACGGCCTGACCCGTCTCGTGGGCGTGGAGGTCTCGGACGGCACCGGCGTGTGGATGGAAGTCGAGCGGATGAGCTTCGCCTGGGAGCCGCAAAGGCTCCTTGACGGCGAGCTGGCCATCCGGCGCCTGGAGTTCTCAGGCGTCTCCGTGACGCGCAAGCCGTCCGAGCGCGCCGAGTTGCCGCGGTTGAAGCCGCAGCCACTCTGGCGGCGCGGCCCGTTCGACTGGCCGCGGTCGCCCATCGCCCTCTCCCTCGAGGGAATCCGGCTGCAACGCGTCTTCATCGCCGAGGGCGTGCTGCCGCGATCGATCCGGTTCGACGCGGAGGGACACGCGTCCGACAAGGACGACCTGCAAGAGATCGTGCTGCGCCTGCGCCGCACGGACGCGGTCGAGGGGCGCATTTCCCTGCACGTCCGGCGCGACTTCGCCGCGGGCACGGCGCGTCTCGAAGCCCTCGCAGAAGAGGCGGCCGGCGGCGTGGTCGCGGCGCTTGTTGGCTTCCGCGATGACGCGCCCGCCCGCCTCCAGCTCAGCGCCGACGGCCCCCCCGAGGACTGGCGCCTCTCCTTCGACACCGCGGTGGAGGGGGCCTTCGACGCCCGGGGCCGCGCCACGGTCTCGCATGCCGGAGAAGAAGAGATCAGGGTGGTCGTAGATTCCGCCAGCGCCCGGTTCGCGTCCGAGACCGTCCGGCTCGGGAAGCCGATGAACGCCCGCTACGGAATCGACGGTTTCGAGGTCTCCGGGTTCGACCTGAGGCTCGACTCCGGTGGCGGCATCACCGGGAACCTCAACGGCACGGAAACCGGGCTGGACGGCGAGTTCTCGGCACGAGGCTTGTCCATGGCCGCCATGAGCCGTCTGGCGGGCATACCCGCCATCACCGGATCCCTGGACCTGGACGCGGCCTTCGACACCCGGCCGCCCAAGCCGAATGCGGGCCTGGAGGCCCGCGGACGGGACCTCGTCTTCGAGGGCTTCGAGGACGGCGGGGTGGTCGACGTGGACCTGGATGGAGAATGGGACGGCGCGCGCCTGACGACGCGGTCGGAGATCCGCGGGGCCTTCGACACGCCGGTGCGCGCGCGCCTCGCCATGGCCGCGGGCGCCGGAGAGAACGGCCTGCCCGTCTTCTCCAGGAACGCCGAACTGGAGGGCTCCCTGACCTGGCGCGGCCGCCTCGAACAGATATGGGCGCTGGTTCCCACGACGCGGCACCAACTCGACGGCGACGTGGACATCGACGTCCGAGTGGCGGGTTCCCTGGCGCAACCGCGGCTCTCCGGGCACGGCAGCGTGACCGGCGGCGAATACCGCAGCGTCGACGCGGGCACCGTGCTCGCCGACCTGGCGATCCAGGCCCGGCTCGCGGGCAACGACCGGATCGGGCTCACGGCCACGGCGTCGGACCGGGGCCCGGGCACGCTCGCGGCCACCGGCACGATCCAACTGGGCCGCAGCGTGGACGTGGACCTGCGCATCGACGAAGCCACGCTGATCCGCCGGGACGATGTCACCGGGCGCCTGAACGGCACCGCGACGCTCGACGGGACGTTCGAGCAACTGGCGCTCCGCGCCGACCTGGAGGTGAACAGGGCCGAATACCGCCTCGAGGACGCGGCACCCCCGGAGGTGGCGGCGCTCGAAGGCATCCGCATCGAGGGCGCCCCCGAGGACGCGCGAGAAGGCAGGCCGGCGCGCCTCTCCCTCGACCTCGCGGTGCGGGCCCAGCGCGGCGTGTTCATACGCGGACGCGGCGTCGATTCCGAATGGGACATGGACCTGAGGGTCACGGGCGCGCCCAAGGCCCCCGTGCTCACGGGTACGCTCCAGAGCGTCCGCGGCGGGCTTGACCTGCTCGGGAAACCCTTCGACCTCGTGCAGGGCCGCATCGTGTTCGACGGGAGCGCCAAGCCGGAACCGCGGCTCGACGTGAGACTGGAACGAAGCACGAACACGCACCAGGGCGGGCTGCACCTGAGCGGCCGCGCCAAGAGCCCGCGGATCCGTTTCGTCTCACAGTCGGGATTGCCCGAGGAGGAGGTGCTGCCGCAACTCCTGTTCGGCGCCTCCCGGCAGGCGCTCACCGTGGCGCAGGCGATCCAGCTTTCCGTCGCCCTCGCCAACCTGTTCGGCGAAGGGGTGGTCTTCGGGCTGCAGGAGAACCTGCGCACGGCCGCGCGGCTGGACGACGTGCGGCTGTCCGGCGCGGACACCGATTCCGTGTCGGTGACCGTGGGCAAGAACCTCGGAGACGTCTTCGTCGGCGCCAGACAGAGCCTGCTCGGCCGGCGCTCCTCCATCGTGGTCGAGCTGAACCTGGCCGACAACCTGCTGGTGGACAGCGAACTGACCAACGAACGGAGCTCGAACATCGGCATCCACTGGCACACGGACTTCTGATCGCTTGCGTTGAAAATTGACTTGTGAGGCGGCTCTCGGATATTCTCTACCCCGGCTACCGCACGATTCCACGAACCCGTCCGGAGGCGCCGATGATCAAGCACGTCGTGTTCGTCAAGCTCAAGCCCGAGGCTTCCCCCGATCAGATCGACCGGATGATCGCGGGCTACAACTCCATGAAGGACTCCATCCCGGACCTGCTGAGCTGGTCCATGGGACCCAACCTGCGCCGCGACGGCGACTACGACTACGCCATGGTGGCCGTGTGCGAGGACGCGGAAAGCCTTCAGCGCTACGTCGACCACCCGGTGCACCGGCAAGTGGCGCGGGAGGTGGGACGGCCCATCTTCGAGTCGCGCGAGATCGCGGACTTCGAGTTCGACCCGGAAGAGGAGATGTGGGAGCCCCAGGTGCAGGAGGTGTGGACGGAGCTGTCGGACACGGTCAAGCCGGCGCACACGGCGCTCGTGGTCATCGACGTGCAGAATGACTTCTGCGCTCCCGGGGGCGCGCGCATGAAGGGCGACCTGAGCTTCGTCGAAGCCATGCGCGAACCCTTGAAAGTCATGGTGGAAGCGGCCCGGGCCGCGGGCGTGCCGGTGATCTACACGCAGACCTCCAACGACAACGAGCACGACAACGGCCCGATCCTGGCGCGGCGCGCCCGGGTGGGGCTGGCCAACGCCAAGTACACCGTCCCGGGAACCCCGGGATGGGACGTCTGCGACTTCGTGGCGCCCGCGCCCGGCGACGTCAGGGTGAAGAAGTGGCACCACAGCGGCTTCACCAACCCCAAGATGGACGCCACCCTGGGACGCCTCGGCGTCAAGACGCTGCTGTTCACCGGCGCCGCCACCAACGGCTGCGTCGAGGCCACGGTGCGGGACGCCTTCGCCCGGGGCTACTACAACGTGGTGCTGGAGGACTGCGTGGCCGCCTACGACGCCGACCTGCAGCGCTACTCGCTCAAGAACATGGCCACGCACTTCGCGCTCGTGAGCACCAGCCGGGAGGTGCAGCGCGTGTGGGCGGAGCAAGGGGTGCTGGCGGGCTGATCCGGTTCACGCAATTCGCCTTGCCGGTGTATAATACAGGGGAGATTTCCAGGTCCGTACCAAGCCTTTCGTTTCCAAGCCGCACGACCAAGGAGAACACCATGGCCACAGCCGCAGCCGAGAACATCGAGGACGTCGTCGAAGCGACGTTCAACTACATGGTGCACAAGGGCCCCCGGCCCGTCACGACGTTCGACCAGCCCAGCCTCGGCTACCCGCACAAGGACCGGACGTACGAGACCCACACGGCGCTGGTCCGTAACGGACGCCAGCATCCCGATCTCTCCATCGAGCGCAACGGCTTCGCCCTGCGACCCCAGCCCACGAAGGTGACCGACTTCTTCGACGAGGACGAGATCCGCGCGGTGTACTATCCCGAGATGGAAGCGCTCATCAAGGAGCACACCGGCGCCTGCCGGGTATTGATCTTCGACCACACCCTGCGCTCCGGCCACGAGGAAAAGGGCGCCAAGGGACCGGTGCAGAACGTGCACAACGACTACACCGAGTGGTCCGGCCCGGAGCGCGTGCGCGACCTCCTGCCCGACGAAGCCGAGGACCTGTTCAAGCGCCGCTTCGCCGTGGTGCAGGTCTGGCGCGGCATGCTCAACCCGGTGCTGCGCTCGCCGCTGGCCATGTGCGACGCCCAGAGCATCGCCACCGAGGACCTGATCCCCACCGTGCGGCCGCATCCCAACCGGTTGGGCGAGACCTACCACCTGACCTACAACCCGGCGCACCGCTTCTACTACTTCCCGGACATGCAGCCGGACGAGGCCATCGTCTTCAAGTGCTACGACTCGAAGACGGACGGCCGCGCGCGTTTCTCCGCGCACTCCGCCTTCGAGCACCCCAACACCTTGGCGGACGCGCCGCCGCGGGAGAGCATCGAGATCCGCACGCTGGCGTTCTTCGACGAATAGCGAAACGTCGCGCCCGGACTCCCGCCTCCGGGCGCGACAAAGCCTCCCAGGTCGCCGCCATCAGCGCCCTCGCCGTTCACCATCGATGCCCGGCTCCCAAGGGAACCGCGGCCGCCGATCCCGCCAGCCGGCTTTGAAGGGCCGAGGAGAACCGCCATGCGTCCGCTTTCGGAACATCGTCTGACACGCCGCCGTTTCCTCGGGGGAGCGGTCGCGGCGGCAGCCCTCTCGATCCTGCCGCGGCGCGGTTTCGCCAGGGAGGAGCCCAGGCTCAACTTCTACAACTGGGACGACTATATCGGCGAGACGACCCTGGCGGACTTCAAGGCCCGCACCGGCATATCCGTCCGCATGGACCTCTTCGCGGACAATGACGAGCTGTTTGCGAAGCTGAAGGCGGGCAATCCAGGTTACGACGTGATCGTGCCCACCAACGACTCCGTCGAGCGCATGATCGCGCACGACATGCTCATGCCCCTGGACCATGCGGCCATCCCGAACATGGCCAACATCGAGCCCGCCTTCCGGGATGCGGCCTTCGACCCCGGCCGCCGCCACTCCGTTCCCTACCTGTGGGGAACCATGGGCATCGGCTACCGCAAGTCCCGGTGCGACGGGATACCCGACAGTTGGCGCTGGCTCTACCGGTCCGACCGCTACAGGGGCCGCTGCGCGCTTCAGAGCGACGCGGGATCCGTGCTGGGCGCCGCCTTCAAGTACCTGGGGTATTCCCTCAATGCGACGGGACCGAAGATCATCAAGATGGCCGAGGCGCTGATCATCGCGCAGAAGCCGCACCTCAAGCCGTTCGCGCCGGACACCGGGCAGGACCTGCTGCTCTCGGGCGAAGCGGACATCGTCATGGAATGGAACGGAGACGTGCTGCAGGCGATGGAGAAGGACGAGGACATCGGCTATGTCGTGCCCCGCGAGGGGTCGGCGGTGTGGGAGGATGCGCTGGCGATCCCGCGGGGAGCGCCTCACCCCGAGAACGCGCACGCCTTCTTGAACTTCATCCTGGACGCCGAAGTCGGCGCGGCGATCGCGGACGCCGTTCGCTATGCGACGCCCAACGCCGCGGCCAAGGCGTTGCTGCCGGCGGGCTACCGGGAGAACCCCGCCATCTTCCCGAACGACACGACGCTCGCGGCCTGTGAACCAAGCCGTTACCCGGGACCGGAGACCGCGCGGCTCTACGACGCGGCATGGGCGCGGATCCAGGCGGCCTGAAGGTGGGCGGCCGGAGGCTGCCGCCTCAGGCGTCTTCGTCGAAACCGCGCTTGAAACGGCGGCGCCAGTAGGCGTCCAGCGCCTCGTACAGGCCCGGGTCGGCCTTCTTGTTCTTGACGAACCAGTCGCCGAGGATGTCGATGCTGTGGTCCACGTCCACCACCGGGTTGGACGCGAACAGCACCATCTGCGAGAGCGCCTTGCGGCTGGCGTTCTTCTCCAGCGCGTTGCCCAGCCCGACGAGAAACACCTCCCGCCGGTCGTCCCGCAAGCGGTTGTAGAGGCTCCACAGGACGGAGGCGGCGCCGTAGCGCTCCACGTCGGCGGCCGTGTCGGGGTCGAGCCCCAGGGTGATGCGGACGATGAGGCGCTCGTAGCCCCGTATGTCGTAGTAGTCGTACCGCATGACCGTTGGGATCGGGAGGGTGCCGAAGCCGGGACCGTCATCCCTCGAAACGGGTGCGTCCATACTCCCGCCGCCACTACGCAACGGAACGTCATTCCCGCCGAAGCGGGAATCCAGGAGGGGTGGGGCCAGGGCACACGACCCTCCACCGCCTCCCCTCCCCTGGATTCCCGCTTCCCAGGCTGTGCCAAGACACCATTTTAGAGAGGCAACAACCCCCAGAATCGTCATTCCCGCGAAAGCGGGAATCCAGGAGGCGTGGGGCGGGGAAACGCCGCCGTAGTGCCCCACCACCGCCCCTGGATTCCCGCTTTCGCGGGAATGACAGACTGGCCTTGCAGCGTTGGGAACTGGGGTTTTGACACAGCCTGTTCCGCGGGAATGACGATTCGGGGCGTCGGTGTCGATTCGGTGTTGGCGCTTGCGCGGCCGGTCCGATTCGGTTCACCGCCGCTGGGTCACCGTGTCCACCAGCGCCGGCTTGCCCTGCTTGACCTGCTCGATGGCGCGGTCCAGGGCCGCCCGTACGTCGTCGCCGTTCTCGATGGGTCCCTCGGCATACCAGCCCATGGAGCGGGCCATGGTGGCGAAGTCGGGGTCGGGGCCGCACAGGTCCATGCCGATGTGCGCGCGGTTGGGATCGGTGCCGCGGTTGCGGGCCATCACGATCTGGTGGTTCCAGTCGTTGTAGTAGGCGCGGTTGTTGTACATCACGATGAGCATGGGGATCTGGTACTTGGCGGCGATCCACAGGCTGCCGGCGTCGAACATCAGGTCCCCGTCGGGCTGAAGGTCCACCACCAAACGGCCCTTCCCCCTGTGGGCCAGGGCCACGCCCAGGGAGATGCCGATCTGCGTGCCGGTTCCCAGCTCGCGGCCGCCGTGGCGGTAGGGCTTGTCGAAGTTCCACAGCCGGCGCGCCCAGTCGTGCAGCGTGCCGGAGGTCAGCACCCAGTCCTCGTCCTTGATGGCCTCCCACACCTCGAGCGCGAGCCGCGGCACGGTCATGGGCACCGCGTCCCAGCGGTCTTCCTTTGCCTGCCGCAGCCACTCGGCGCGGACCTCGGCGTGGCGCCGGCCGACCTCTTCGGTGCGTTCGGCGATCTGCCCGGCCCGGCCCGGCGTCGCGTCGATGCGCTCCTTCAGGAGCTTCGTCAACGCCGGGGCCGCGGTCACGGGGTCCGCGGTCATGCGTTGGTGCGCGTAGAACGGACGCGCATAGGTCATGGCCCACTTGCTGATCTCCGTGTCGGTGTAGCCGATGTCGATCCAGGTGGCGTCTTCCGGCACCATGCTCACCACCGTGCGGGTGGCGATGTCGCGCACGTGCGTGGGTTTCTCGAAGTCGGCGATGTCCAACGTCAGCACCACGTCCGCGTCCTTGTAGCAGCCTTCGCTGTCCATGCTCAGGTTGAGCGGATGCTCACTGGGGAAGTTGAGGCGCGAGTCGCAGTCCCAGACGGCCGCCCCCAAGGTCTCGGCCAACTCCACCACGTGGTCCCAGCCGTGGGGCGGGCGCGCGGCGAAATCGGCCACGATGACCGGGCGCTTGGCCGCCGCCAGGGTGTCGGCGGCCTTCTCCAGCGCCGCCGGGTCGGCCATGGCCTGCGCCGGGACGTGCACGTTGTCCTCCGGCGGCATCGCCACCTCGTGGTCCAGCGCGGCCTCCTGCAGGCCGGCGTCGTAACACATGTAGATGGGTCCCTGCTTGCCGCTCATCATCACCGCGTAGGCCCGGGCGAAGGCGCCGGGCACGGCGTCGATGGTGGTGGGCTGGGAGTCCCACTTGACGTAGTGGCGGATGGCCTCGCCCTGCACGCTGGCGGAATGGATCCAGTCGATGAAGGGGCGCCGCTTCGGCTCCTCCATGGGGCCGGTGGCGCCCATGATGAAGATGGGTGCGCGGTCGAGGTATGCGTAGTAGATGCCCATGGGAGCGTGCAGCAACCCCACGAGGTTGTGCACGATGGCGATCATCGGCTTGCCGGTGGCGCGGGCGTAGCCGTGGGCGATCTGCACCGCGATCTTCTCGTGGTTGCACAGCATCATGGGCGGGTCGTTCTCGCCGTAGTTCACCAGCGAATCGTGCAGGCCCCGGTAGCTGGCGCCGGGATTGAGCGCGATGTACTCGAACCCGTAGCGCTTGACCATGTCGACGATGACGTCCGACTGCCACTTGCGGTCCGACTTCTTGATCTCGACCGCTTCGATCTTCTCCGCCTTGCTCATGTGTGTTCCCTCTCGTTCAGAAACGTCTGTCCCGCATCTTTTCCGTACTTACCGCACTCCGTCTTCCGTCATGCCCGGGTCTCCCCTTACGTCATTCCCGCGGCCCCTTTCCGTCATTCCCGCCTTTCCTTCATTCCGTCATTCCCGCGTCTCCCTTCCGTCATTCCCGCGAAAGCGGGAATCCAGGGGTGGGGATAGGTAAGCGGGCGACTCCCCGCCCCACCCCTGGATTCCCGCTTTCGCGGGAATGACGGAATGAAGGAAAGGCGGGAATGACGGAACAAGGAGGACGCGGACATAACGGATAACGGAGTCGCATGGAGGGTCGCCGGCGTGACGAGCGACCCGTCCATTCCCTCAGGTATTGATGTCCCGGCGCCAGACGATGGGGTCCACCAGCGCGGGCTTGCCGGCCTTGACCTGCTCGATGGCGCGGCGCACCGCCGGCACCACCTCGGCGGGGTCCTCGATGGGGCCTTCCGCGTACCAGCCCATGCCCCGGGCGATGTGCGCGAAGTCGGGCGGCGGCGCCTCCAGGTCCATGCCGATGTAGGCGCGCCGCGGGTCGGTGCCGCGCTGGTGCGCCATGTGGATCTGGTGCGCCCAGTCGTTGTAGTAGGCGCGGTTGTTGTACATGACGACGAGCATCGGGATGTCGTACTTGATGGGTATCCAAAGCGCGCCCAGGTCGAACATCAGGTCGCCGTCGGGCTGGAGGTCCACCACCAGCTTCCCCTGCCCCTTGTGGGCCAGGGCCACGCCGATGGACATGCCGATCTGGGTGCCGGTGCCCAACTCCCGGCCCGGGTGCCGGTACGGCTTGTCGAAGTCCCATATCTTCTGCACCCAGTCCTTGAGAGTCCCCGCGGTCAGCACCCAGTCCTCGTCCTTGATGGCCTGCCACACCTCGTAGGCCAGCCGGGACTCGGTCATGGGCCGCTGGTCCATCTCCGACTCCACCTGCTTCTGCCACTTGGCCCATTGCTGGTCGTGTTTGTCCGCCAGCGCCTGCTTGCGCTCGTCGACACGCGCCTTGAGCGCCGGGTCCGCGTCGATGAGCGCGCGGCACGCCTTGGTCAGTTCGGGGATGGTGATGGCGGTGTCGCCCATCACCCGCAGGTCCCAGTTGTTGTGCTTGTTGTAGTCGGTGGCCCACTTGCTGATCTCGATGTCGGCGAAGCCCAGGTCCACCCACTTGCAGTCCGGCGCGGTCACCACCGTTATCTCGCGCGTCTGGGTGTTGAGCCGGTGCGAGCCGCGGGTCCAGTCCACCACGTCCAGCGCCATCACCAGGTCCACGCCGTTGAAGGCGTCGGAGTTGAAGCTCATGCTCTGGGGATGGCGGTTGGGAAAGCCCAGCCGCTTGCAGATGTCGAAGGCCGACGCCCCCACCGTCTCCGCCAGCTCCACCGTGGGCTCGAAGCCCACCGGCATGCGTCCGGCGTACTCGGTGAGCAGCAGCGGGTTGTCCGCCTTCACCAGCATCTCCGCGGCCCGGGCCACGGCCGCCTGCTCCGGCGCGATGCGCGACGGCACCTTGACCGCCGACGCGGGCGGCATCGGCACGTCCTCGGTGAGCGGGCTCTCCTGGAGCGCCGAGTCGTAGCACATGTAGATGGGCCCCTGGGGCTCGCTCATCATGATGGAATAGGCGCGCGCGAACGAATCCGGCACGCCGTGGATGCTGCCGGGCTGGTAGTCCCACTTGGTGAAGCTCCGCACCGCGTCCCCCTGGGCGAAAGCCGTGTGGATCCAGTCGATGAACGGGCGCCGGTACTTCTCGTCCATGGGACCGGTGGCGCCGATGATGAACACGGGGCAGCGGTCGATGTAGGCGTAGTAGACGCCCATGGGGGCGTGCAGCAGCCCCACCACGTCGTGCACGATGGCGATCATGGGCTTGCCCGACGCCTTGGCGTAGCCGTGGGCGATCTGCACGGCGATCTTCTCGTGGTTGCACAGCAGCATCTCGGGGTCGTTCTCGCCGTAGTTCACCATGGAGTCGTGCAGCCCCCGGTAGCTCGCCCCCGGGTTCAGGGCGACGTAGGGGATGTCGTAGAGCTTCATGAGGTCGACGATGACGTCCGACTGCCAGCGCTGTTCCGATTTCTTGATGTCCGACATGGAGACCCTTTCTCTGACGGGAAATTCGCGACCCTGAACCCACTAGGTCATCATCCGTGGCTTGTCAATGTGAGAGACGGCTGATAGGGTTTCCGTCACTTTAGCGGAAAGGAGTCCCATCATGAACGGACCACGACTCCGGCGGATCGCCGCCGCGGCATTCGCGACATCCCTCGCTCTTGCGGGTTATGCCACGGCACAGGAACAGCGTGTCTATTTCATCGAGCCTAAGGATGGTGCCGAGGTGCGGAGCCCGGTAAAGGTGGTGATGGGTGTGGAAGGTATGACGATCAAACCTTCCGAAGCCGGCGTGGTCGCCGGGACAGGGCATCACCACATCCTGCTCAACCAGGGTCCCATGCGCGGCGGGAAGGTGATTCCGACGGACAAGACCCACCTGCATTACGGCAAGGGGCAGACGGAGGCCACGATTAAGCTCGAGCCCGGGGAATACACCCTGACCATGCAGTTCGCCGACGGCCTCCATCGCTCGTTCGGCAAGAAGATGGCGCACACCATCAAGATCAAGGTGCTGCCCGCGCAGTGACCCTGAGACGCATGCAGGGGCGACCGGCCGGTCGCCCCTGGCGGAGATCGTCGCGCCGTCCTTCGTTCGTCTGCGTTTGACCAGGAAAGAAGGTAGGAGGGGCTTCACAGCTAGCCCGCTGCACGCGCAAGCACTTCTTCCGCCCACTGGTTGAGACTCTTTCCGGACAACTCGGCCGCCAGCGCCGCCTTGCGGTGAACCTCCGGGCTCACGCGGAACATTACCTGCCCGGAAAAGGCCCTCTGCGGCTTCTTCCCGATCTTGGCGCAGGTCTCGAGGTAGTCGTCGACGGCCTCTCGAAATGCCTCTCGCAGTCCTTTCACCGTATCCGCATGAAAACCGACACCATCGCGAATACCGGCGATGCGGCCGACGAAGATCCCATCGCTGTCGTCATATTCAATCCGGGCCGAGTAGCCCTTGTAGGTCATGGTATTGGTCATGGGGTCACTCCAATCCGTTCCAGGAACGCTCGGGCCGCGAGGTCCTGGTAGCGTTTCGCCTCCTTCGCGGGATGCGGGCGGTGAAACGTTTCGACCTCTCCATCCTTCTCGAACCGGACTCGTGAGCCTCGCCCTTCAATCAACCGTGCACCGGCGGCGAGGAGCAACCCCTCGATGGCAGCCCATTCGATGGTGCCCGACGCCGGATCGGTGAAGACCGCGACAAGGGTCTTGCGTTGCCTGCTGTTCATGGGCCAACATAACACACGCTAGCTTAATATGCAAGCGAGCGCCTCCTGGATCGGCGCGGCATTTGAATTGCCATGTCAACAACGCCAAGGATTCCATGCCCCATACCCGCGTGTTTGACGCCGAACGGCCATCGTACAACACTGCCGATTGTGGGACTGGGGATCATCTACGCCCTCGCCGGGGGCATCGTGTGGGGGTTGGTACCGCCGCTGGTGAAGCGGGGGCTGGTGGGGTCGGACGTGGACGCGGCGGTGACGATCCAGCAGGTGGCCATGGTCCCCTTTTTGGTGCTGGTCTGGATCGTCGGGTACGACGGCGCCGGCCTGCCGGTCCCGCTACCCGCGGTGGTCACCTTCGTGGTCCTGGGCGCGGTGGGAGCGTTCTTCGGCCGGGTCTTCCTTCTGCGGGCCATCGACCAAGTCGGCGCCTCCCGCGCTCAGTCCATCAAGAACGCCTCGCCGCTCCTCACCACCGTCATCGGCGTCACCCTGCTCGGCGAGACCGCCACCGCCGGGACCTTCGGCGGCGTCATCGCCATCGTCGTGGGCATCCTCATCACCCACGTCAAGACCACCGCGACGGAACCCTCCGCCCCACTGATAGGCTTCGTCAACGCCTTCCTTTCCTTCGCCTTCTACAGCCTGGGCCCCATCCTAAAGCGCCTCGGCGTGCTCCAGGGCGGCGACCCCATCGTCGGCGCCCTCATCACGCAGATCACCGGACTGGCCATAATCTTCCTGGCGGGCAAGGTGCTGCGCATCCGCATCGTCTTCCGTGGCGTGCCTCTGGCCAGCACCGTCTGCTTCGCCACGTCCGGCGTCGTCCACGCCATCGGCACCATCTTCACCTTCCTCGCCGTGGTCCACGCCCCCGCCGTCATCGTCGGCCCCATCTGGAACATCCAGCCCCTGGTTACCTTCGCGCTGGCCCACTTCACCCTGAAGGGAATCGAGATCGTACGGGTGCAGGACGGCGTGGGCGCGGGGTTGATCGTCGGAGGGGTGTTTCTGCTGGCGTGGGTTTGAAGGAAGAACACGGACCGGCAGAACTTTGCCTGGACGAGAGCACTACGTCAGACCCTGGAGACACTGGCCGTTAATTTCGAAGGATCGCAGGCAACGGGCTTCCTATTGCTCATAGACCGCAAAGGCTCCGATGAGACTTTGGAGATCATCGCTCGTCTTGGCCCCGAACGTTCCGGCTGCCGAACCCGGATAATCGGTGGCGGCTGCGCCGTTGCTGTAGAACTTGCCACCCCATTGGCCGGTCAGGCCGTTGCCGCTGGTATTCCCGTAGAAACTGCGGCGGCTGGAAACGAAACTGGCGGACTCCAACGTCAATACGGGCACGGGTTCGCCTCCGACCGTCATGCCATCCACAATCGTACCGGAGACACTCCCCGCCGAGTTCGCGTCGCCGAAATCCGCCGTAAGGCGTGCCGTTGCGTCGAAGTAATCGAACACGGGGGCGGCGCTAGCGTTCTCCTTGATCATGTGGATGCCCGTGGCAGGCCCTTCGTAGGTCGCTGTGCCTGTGAGGCCGTCGACGTTGCCGTCCTGAAAGGGATCGTTGCCTCCCGCACCGATGGCCAAAACGTAATTGGTGCGCGTGGTGCTCCTTTCCCTTCGCTCACGTAACCAATAACCCATCGCGAGATAGTCGGTATCCGCATTGCTCTCGATATCGGAAAACAGGTCCGTGTAATTGTGCCATGAATTAGTGTCTGCCTGTAATTCCACGCCCTTCCATCCTGCCGCCGGAACGCTCGTCAATGTCTTGGTGGTGGCTTCTGGATCAGATGTCGTGACGCGGCTACGCTCACCGCTGGTAAGGAACTGCAGTTCCGAACTGAATTGAAGCGTCCCGTCGGGATCATATTCGGCTATGAAGTATCCACCAACGCTCGATTGGCCATCGGCGGTTGCGGACGAGGACAGCAATGTACCGGCGATTCCGCGAGAGGTGGAGCTTATCCCTGAAGGTCTGAGACCCACCATTCCGAGGATGTCGGCCACCACATCGTCGCCGCTGGTGCCTTCTGCTTGCTGGATTTCGTTTATCTTGTCGAGAACTTGCTGGCGCATCGGTTCTGGTATGGGTTCTGGCATGGTGGGTGGATCCGGCATTGTCGGCGGTGGCATGACGGGCTCCCGGGATGACATGGAACTGCCCCCACCTCCTCCGCAGCCGGATAATAGTACGATCACGGATAGGCCGAAACCCGACAGCACCAATAGTCTCTTGGCCCTTGTGGCAAATTTGTAGGTACGCATCGCTACCCCCTTGGCTTGTAAGCTCTGACGAAGAATCTTCCGCCGCTCGCCCGGCGAAGGTTCATCGGACCAGTCTCGTGACTCATGGACGCCCGCACGGATCTCTCCCACTTCGGACCGAAGGATACGTCAGGGCACGCTTCCGCGCGCCCCAAGAATTGGGGGCTTCACTTTTGGCATGTCAATGGCAGCCGATTCGGCGCGGGTGTCAGGGCCGATCTTTCGGCAGGATGGCGAGGGGCAGCACCAGTTGCACCAACTCCATCTGCCGAGAGAGACCGTGCTTGTTCAAGATCTGTTTGACATGCCAACGGATGGTGCTTTCGGTCCGGCCCGTCGTGATGGCGATGTCGCGGATGGTGTTTCCTTCGGCCAATAACACGGCAACGTGGGACTCGGACTTCGTAAGGCCGAGTGCGGCGGCCACCAGGGACGGATCGATGGCCATCCGGGTCGCCGGATCGACCACCAGCACAAGCGCCGCGACACGGCGAGGACGTACGTTCGGCTGTCCTTCGACCGTAGGACTGATGTGCAACGCCAGCCGCGGCAAGAGAACCGGATGTCCCACCACCATCGAGCCGCTGACGCCCTGGCGCCCGAACGCGGGGAGGGCGCGTGCCAGGAGCCTCTGGAGCTCGGCGTCTTCTACTGGTGAGAACGCGTGTAGTGAACCGCCCCGGTCGACCAACCCGTCGCCTCTACGCAGCAGTTCACCGGCACGGTCATTGGCCTCCACTATCCGTCCGCTCCGGTCCAGTTGGACGACGCCGATCCGCGTGTTGTCGAGCAGCATGGCGAGGGACGAGCCGAGCGCGTCGGCATCGACCAAGGCCTGCCTCACGCGTACGAATTGACGCAGGTGGGGCATAAGGCCGTTGATCGTCTGGACTTGAGCGGACGACAATCCGTCTCCTTTGACCGGATCCTCGACCGCCCATCCGATATGCGAACTGCCCAGCCCGTCGAGACGCGCACAATGGCCATTCTGGCTGTTATAGAGGGGCAACACTTCGTTGTAGAACAGGGAGGTCTTGAGCTCCTCGGGGGTATAGAGCGACGATACGTGGACCAGTTGGCTTTCCGGCAATCGACGGCCGCGAACCATGCGTTGATCCAGCGAAAAATAACGTTCGAAGTACAGGTGCTCCAGCTCTGTCTGGCGTTGCCCCTCCGAGCAGATCCACACGAAGAGGGCCTTGGGTATGTCCCGAGGACCTGCTTCGATGGCCGCCAGGGCACTGCCCTTCACCGCGCATGCTTCATCAATCAAGGCAGAGGTTTCCGGCCAGTGAGAGTCCTCCAACGCCGTTTCGTGCAACGACGAAAGGATGCGCTGATACAGGTCTTCTCGGCTCACTGCGGCTCCCCTCTAGGGCAAGAGTCTCTGGATCGGCGCACCTTGGCGAGCGCCTTACCTGACGGATTCCGACAGGTGCCGATTCCTCGGTTCATCGCACCGCGATTTTCTCAACGGCTCCGGTAACCGTAATAGTAATAACAGTATACTAGACCACCCCCTCGAGGACCCCCCAAGTTTAAGGGGAAAGGGGGGACACTGCCCCGAACGGAGTCGTATAGGATAGTACGTCGAGAAGAGGGAGGATGTGGTACGACCGAGAGTCAACGAAACAAGGCCGAAGCCACTACCACGGGGTGGCAAGACGGCAGCAACAGCGTGAATTCTCAGTTCTTGTTGGAGGATGTTGTGCGCCGTGCGCGTTGAGTTCCGGGTCCCCGGAACCGCGCAACCCGGCGAAGCCAAACGCCGGTCAGGGCAGGTCCGTGCCGCCCATGAGATACCGGTCGACTTCCCGGGCGGCGCCGCGGCCTTCGTGGATGGCCCAGACGACCAGGCTTTGGCCGCGGCGGGCGTCGCCGGCGGCGAAGACGTTGCCGACGTTGGTGGCGTACTTGCCGTACTCGGCCTGGGCGTTGGAGCGGGGGTCGCGTTCGACGCCGAGCTGGGTGAGGACTTCATCCTCGGGGCCGGAGAAGCCCATGGCGAGGAGGACGAGATCGGCGGGCCACTCCTGCTCGGACCCTTCCACCGGGCTGAAAGGTGCGCGGTCGCCGGGCTTGCTCCAGTCGAGGTCGATGGTCTGGAGGGCCTTGATGCGGCCGTGACCGTCGTCGATGAACTTGATGGTGTTGGTGTCGTAGCGCCGGGGGTCGTCGCCGAAGAGCGCCTTGCCCTCTTCCTGGCCGTAGTCGAGCTTGTAGACCACCGGCCACTCGGGCCACGGGTTGTTGGGCGCGCGCTCGGGAGGCGGCTTGGGGATCACGTCGAACTGCTGGAGGCTGCGGCAGCCGTGGCGCAGTGCGGTGCCGACACAGTCGGTGCCGGTGTCGCCGCCGCCGAGCACGATGGTGTGCTTGTCCTTGGCGGAGATGTATTCGCCGTCGGCGTGACCGGAGTCCAGCAGGCTCTTGGTGTTCGCATGGAGGAACTCCATGGCGAAGTGGATGCCTTCGAGCTCGCGTCCCGGCGCGTTGCGCACGAAGTCGTTGGGCTTGGTGGCGCCGGTGCAGATCACCACGGCGTCGAACTCCTGCTGGAGATCGTCGGCCGGGATGTCCTTGCCGATCTCCACGCCTGTGACGAATTCCACGCCCTCGGCCTCCATCTGGTCGAGGCGCCGCCGCACCACCCTCTCCTTGTCGAGCTTCATGTTGGGAATGCCGTACATGAGCAGGCCGCCGGGCCGGTCCGCGCGCTCGTGGACGGTGACGTTGTGGCCGGCGCGGTTGAGCTGGGCCGCGCACGCCAGGCCGGCCGGGCCGGAGCCGATGACGGCCACGCGCTTGCCGGTCCGCTGGAGCGGCGGCTCGGGGACGATCCAACCCTCCGCGAAGCCCCGGTCGACGATGGAGCACTCGATGGTCTTGATGGTGACCGGGTTGCTGTTGATGCCCAGCACGCAGGAGCCCTCGCACGGCGCCGGGCACACCCGCCCGGTGAACTCCGGGAAGTTATTGGTCTTGTGCAACTGCGCCAGGGCCTCTTTCCAGTGGTCCCGGTAGACCAGGTCGTTCCAGTCCGGAATGAGGTTGTTCAGCGGACAGCCCGACGCGCCGGGCCCACGTCCCATGGGCACGCCCGTATGGCAGAACGGAATGCCGCAGTCCATGCAGCGGGCGCCCTGCTCGCGCAACGCTTCGCCCGGCATGGGGAGCACGAACTCTTCCCAGTCCTTCAAACGTTCGAGGGGGTCGCGGTAGGCCTGCTTGCCCCGCTCGAACTCCATGAAACCCGTGATTTTTCCCATTGTTGCTGACTTACCCCTCGCCGCCCCTGGATTCCTGCTTCCCAGACTGGGTCCATACCCTGCTCGGACACGAAACGGCACCAACCCCCCTAATCTGAAGTTCCAGCCGGAACTTCGGCCTAATCGTCATTCCCGCGGAAGCGGGAATCCAGGGGTGGCGAGGCGGGGAAACGCCGCTGTAGTGCCGCTCCCCTGCCCCTGGATTCCCGCTTCCGCGGGAATGACATTCTGTGACGTGGGTGCCTTGGGAGTTTCGACACACCCCGTTCCGCGGAAATGACGGGACGAAGCATCGGTGCCAACTCGTATCCGACCGGGGTATCCACACAGCCAGCTTCGCTGGGGGATGACGATCTGGAACGTAGGCGTATCCGAGTTGTAGCGTCGGCTCAGGCGGAAGCCGCCGTCCCTTCCCGGTTTTCGGCCTCCGCCAGCCGGGCCTGCCGCTCGGCCATCTCCCGCAGGGCGCGGCGGTAGTCCACCGGCATGACCTTTACGAACGATCCCTGAAGCTCCGGCCAGTGGTCCAGCACGTATTCGCCGCGGCCGCTGCCGGTGTAGCGCACGTGGGCCTCGATGAGGCGGCGCACGTGGGCGATGTCCTCTTCATCCTCCAGCGGCTCCAGGTCCACCATCTCCTGGTTGCACAGCCCGGGGAAGACGCCCTGCTCGTCGAGCACGTAGGCGACGCCGCCGCTCATACCCGCGGCGAAGTTGCGCCCCACCGGCCCGATCACCACCACGCGGCCGCCGGTCATGTACTCGCAGCCGTGGTCGCCGACGCCCTCGATGACGGTCTCGGCGCCGCTGTTGCGCACGGCGAAGCGCTCCCCGGCGCGGCCCCGGAAGTAGGCCTGGCCGCCGGTGGCGCCGTAGAGAGCCACGTTGCCGATGATGATGTTCTCGGTGGGATCGAACGCGGCGTTCTCCGGCGGATACACCGCCATGAGCCCGCCCGACAACCCCTTGCCGGTGTAGTCGTTGGACTCGCCTTCGAGCAGGAGCGACACACCCGGCGCCAGGAAGGCCCCGAAGCTCTGCCCCGCCGAGCCGAAGAGCTTGATGTGGATCGTGTCCCGCGGCAATCCCTCCTCGCCGTAGCGACGCGACACCTCGGCGCTCAGCAAGGTGCCGGCGGTGCGGTCGATGTTGTGGATCTCGTGACGAATCACCACCGGCTTGCCCTCTTCAAGGGCGTCCCGGGCCGCCTCGATAAGACGTTGGTCGAGCTTCTTGTCGAGGCCGTGGTCCTGGGCCTCGCAACAGTAGCGCGCCACGGAGGACGGTGCCTCCACCAGGGTCAGCAGCTTGGAGAAATCCAGCCCCTTGGCCTTCCAGTGCTCGATGGCATTCCGGGTGTCGAGGCAGTCCGCGCGCCCCACCATCTCGTCCACGGTGCGGAAACCCAGCTCCGCCATGATCTCGCGCATCTGCTCGGCGATGAACATCATGAAGGTGACCACGTGCTCGGGCCTGCCGGTGAACTTCTTGCGCAGCTCCTCGTCCTGGGTGGCCACGCCCACGGAGCACGTGTTGAGGTGGCACTTGCGCAGCATGATGCAGCCGCTCACCACCAGCGCGGTGGTGGCGAAGCCGAACTCCTCGGCGCCCAACATGGCGGCGATGGCCACGTCCCGGCCGGTCTTGAGCTGCCCGTCGGTCTGCACCACGATGCGGCCGCGCAGGTCGTTCTGCACCAGCACCTGCTGCGTTTCGGCCACGCCCAGCTCCCAGGGGATGCCGGCGTGCTTCATGGAGGACTCCGGCGAGGCGCCGGTGCCGCCGTCGTAGCCGCTGATGAGGACCACGTCGGCCTTGCCCTTGGAGACGCCGGCCGCCACCGTGCCCACGCCCACCTCGGCCACCAGCTTGACGTGGATGCGCGCGCGGTCGTTGGCGCACTTGAGATCGTGGATGAGCTGGGCCAGGTCCTCGATGGAGTAGATGTCGTGGTGCGGCGGCGGCGAGATGAGACCCACCCCCGGGGTGGACTTGCGCACCTTCGCGATGGGCTCGAACACCTTGTGGCCGGGCAACTGGCCGCCCTCGCCGGGCTTGGCTCCCTGGGCCATCTTGATCTGCAAGTCCGTGCAGTTCACCAGGTAGTTGCTGGTCACGCCGAAGCGGCCGGACGCCACCTGCTTGATGGCGCTGTTGCGCCAGTCGCCGTTGTCGTCCGGGTAGTAGCGGTCCGGGTCCTCGCCGCCCTCGCCCGAGTTGCTGCGCCCGCCGATGCGGTTCATGGCGATGGCCAGGTTCTCGTGCGCCTCCTTGCTGATGGAGCCGTAGGACATGGCCCCGGTGGAGAAGCGCCTGACGATCTCCGCCGCCGGCTCCACCTCCTCGATGGGCACGGGCGGCTGCATGGGGCGGAACTCGAACAGGCCCCGCAACGTGCCCAGGAGCCGGGTCTGGTCGTCGATCTGCTTCGTGTACTCGCGGAAGAGATCGTAGTCGGCGGTGCGTGTGGAGGTCTGCAGCAACGCGATGGTGTGGGGGTTGAACAGATGGTGTTCGCCGTCCTTGCGCCACTGGTAGTAACCACCCACGTCCAGGGTACCGTCGCTCGCCAGCGCGCGCTCGGGATAGCCGTGGTGGTGGTGCTGGCGGTACTCCTGCTCGATCTCGTCGAGACCGACGCCCTCGATGCGCGAGGCCGTCCAGGTGAAGTACTTGTCGATGACCGACTGCCGGAGGCCGATGGCCTCGAAGATCTGGGCGCCGTGGTACGACTTGATGGTGGAGATGCCCATCTTGGACATGGTCTTGAGCACGCCCTTGCCCAGCGCCTTGATGAGGTTGGCGCGGGCCTTCTCGCCGGGAATGTCCGCGCCGTCCAACAGGCCGTCGCGGCACATCCACTCCACCGTCTCCAGGGTCAGGTACGGATTGATGGCGTTGGCGCCGTAGCCGATGAGCAGGCAACAGTGCATCACTTCCCGGGCCTCGCCCGATTCCACCACGATGGCGGCGCTGGTGCGCAGCCCTTCGCGGATCAGGTAGTGGTGCACCGCCGCGGTGGCCAGCAGGCTGGGGATCTGTACCCAGTCCGGCCCCACGTTCCGGTCGGACAGGATCAGCACCGTGGCGCCACGCTCCTTGATGGCCCGGCCGGCTTCCACGCACAGCGCGTCCACCGCCTCCTCCAGCGCCCCCGCCGGAGCGGACCGCGCGAACACGGCCGGCAGCGTCTCCGCCTTGAGGCCGGGGCGGTCCAGCGCCTTGATCCGGGCCAGCTCACGGTTGGAGATCATCGGCCGGTCGAGCTGAAGCTGGCGGCAATGTTCCGCGGTCTCGGCGAAGAGGTCCTGCTCCGAGCCGATGGAGGTCCGCAGCGCCGTCACCAGTTCTTCGCGGATGGCGTCCAGCGGCGGATTGGTGACTTGAGCGAAGAGCTGCTTGAAGTAGTGGAACAGCAACTGGGGCCGGCTGGACAGGACCGCCAGCGGCGCGTCGTTGCCCATGGAGCCCACGGGCTCCTCGCCGCGCACCGCCATGGGTCCGACGAGGATCTTGAGTTCCTCGCTGGTATAGCCGAAGGCGCGCTGCCGTTCCGCGAGCGTGTCCGCGTCGTATCCCGGCGCCTCCTCGGGCTCGGGCAGGTCGTCCAGCGTCACCATCTCCCGGTCAAGCCACTGGCGGTAGGGCCGGCGGGTGCTGATCTCGTGCTTGATCTCGTCGTCGGCGATGATGCGTCCCGCCAGGGTGTCGACCAGGAGCAGGCGGCCCGGCTGCAACCGCCCGCGCACCAGGATGCGCTCCGGCGGCAGGTCCAGCACCCCGGCCTCGGAAGCGCCGACGATGAAGTCGTCGTCGGTGACCACGTAGCGGAACGGCCGCAGCCCGTTCCGGTCCAGGGTGGTGCACACGCGGTCGCCGTCGCACGCGGCGATGAGCGCCGGACCGTCCCACGGCTCCATGAGGCAGGCATGGTAGGCGTAGAAGGCCTTCTTCTCGTCCGACATGGTCTCGTGGTTTTCCCACGCCTCCGGGATCATCATCATGAGGGCGTGGGGCAGCGAGCGGCCGGTGGACACCAGCAGTTCCAGGGCGTTGTCGAACCCCGCGGTGTCGCTGGCGCCTTCGCGGATGATGGGGCTCAGCTTGGCCATGTCGTCGCCGAACAGCGGCGACGAGAACAGCGCCTCCCGCGCGCGCATCCAGTTCTGGTTGCCGCGGATCGTGTTGATCTCGCCGTTGTGGCACAGCATGCGGTAGGGGTGGGCAAGCCGCCACGAGCCCAGCGTGTTGGTGCTGTAGCGCGAGTGCACCAGGGCCAGGGCCGAGACGATGGAGTCGTCGGACAGGTCCCGGTAGAAGGAGTCCAGTTGATCGGCGCGCAGGAGCCCCTTGTAGACGACGGTCTTGCTCGACAGGCTGGAGATGTAGAAGTCGTCCCGGACCTCCGGGGCAAGTCCCGCGTCCACCGCGTTCTCGATGACCTTGCGGACGACGTAGAGCTTGCGTTCCAACTGGTCCTGGGTGGCGATTTCCGCACCGGCGCCGATGAAGAACTGCCGGATCAGCGGCGCCACCTGGGCGGCCAGCTCGCCGCACTGGGTGAAGTCCGCGGGCACGTCGCGCCAGCCCAGGAACTCCTGGCCCTCGTCCCGAACCGTCTTCTCGATGACCTGCTCGCACCAGCGATGGTGTTCCGTCTCCCGCGGCAGGAAGGCCATGCCGACGCCGTACCGGCCCGGGTCCGGCAGGGAAATGCCCATCGGCCGGCAATGCCGCTGGAAGAAGGCATCGGGGATCTGGAACAGGATGCCGGCGCCGTCGCCCGTGCGCGGGTCGCAGCCGCACGCGCCCCGGTGCTCCAGGTTGATCAGGACCTCGACGGCGCGGCGGATGATGTCGTGGGACTTGCGGCCGTTCAGGTTGGCCACGATGCCCACGCCGCAGGCGTCGTGGTCATACGCGGGGTCATAGAGTCCTTGGTACTTCTTCATGTCGAACAGACCTCTGCACGACGGTTCGTACCCGTCCTGCCGGCACTCGAAACTATCGCGAATACCACAAAACGGACCGGAATTCAGCAGCTACCACGTTCGGTTGAGGACGCGCTGACAGGTCCGCCGGGGGCGACCCGTCAGCGCGGAAATTCCCTGAACGCTGGTGCCGAGGGCGGGCGGTCGGCTGGATTCGTCGACGTCGTCCCGTCAGTCTATCAATGTACGGCGGTTTCCGCCATGCCTGACCGGCCCTCGGTCATTCCCGGCCCTCCAATACGTCATTCCCGCGCAAGCGGGAATCCAGGCGGGGTGCGGCCTGGGGCAATGGGGTCGCCACACCGCCACCCCTGGATTCCCGCTTCCGCGGGAATGACTCATCGAGGGCGAGGACAAGGTGGTCGGCCGGGCCTGGATTCCCGCTTCCGCGGGAATGAGCTTGCGCGGGAATGACAGTGCGGGATGCATTCGTTTCCGGTATCGTTGCAGGTTCGTTATAGAGGTACCCAACCCAAGCAATGGAGCTTTCTCGATGAAATACGTCGGCCGATCGGTCCGCAGCCTGGACGCGGACGAAAAGGTCACCGGGACCGCCGTCTACACGGCGGACCTTACGGTGCCGGGGATGAAGTTCGCCAGGCTCGTCTCGAGCCCCCATCCCCACGCGCGCATCGACGGGTTCGACCTCGAAGCCGCGCGCGCGGTTCCGGGCGTCCACACCATCATCACCTACGACAGCCTGGACCTCGGGCGGCTCGGGTGCCTTCGCGCACTCAAGCCCTACGGGCAGTCGGTGAAGGACCGCCCGGTGCTGGCCCACGAAAAGGCCCGCTTCCAGGGCGAGCCCGTGGCCATCGTGGTGGCGGACAGCGAGACCGCCGCGGTGGAGGCGGCGGCCCGGGTGGAGGTGCGCTACACGCCGCTGCCCCAGGTGGCGGAAGTGCGGTCGGCGATCGAGGGCGGCACGCTGGTGCACGACGCGGACGCCGTCTACGACACCGAGGGCGCCGACGACTTCGAGTACGACTACGCCCACAACCACTGCGGCGGCACCCACTTCATCGAGGGCGATCCGGAGCGCGCCTTCCGCGAGGCCGCCCGCGTCATCGAGGACCGCTTTACGTTTCCGTCGCTGTTCCACTACCCCATGGAGCCCCACTGCGCCGCGGCCATGGTGGACGACCGGTCCGTCACCGTGCACAGCTCCTCACAGGCGCCCTTTCCGGTGCGCGACGAACTGGCACGCATGTTCGGGCTGGAGCCCGGGCAGGTGACGGTGAAGGTCCCTTACGTGGGCGGTGGCTTCGGCTCCAAGGGGCACGTGAGCATGGAGCACCTGGCGGTGCTGGCGGCGGCCGCGGCCGGGGTGCCGGTGCAGCTCCGCCTGTCCATGGAAGAGACCGCGTTCACGGCGCGCCGCCATCCGGCCGAGATCGAGATCCGCACCGGGTTGCGCGAGGACGGCACGCTGCTGTGCCGCGAGGCCAGGATCTATCTCGACACCGGCGCCTACGCGGACTTCGGCATCCAGGTCACTCGCAAGGCCGCGTTCCGCGCCGTGGGCCCCTACCGCGTGGAGCACGCGCGCGCGGACTGCCACTCGGTCTATACCAACAAGGTACCCGCCGGGGCTTTCCGCGGCATCGGCAGCGTACAGCTCGGCTGGGCGTGCGAGGCGCACACCGACCGCATCTGCACCGAGCTGGGCTACGACCCCATCGAGTTCCGCCTCAAGAACCTGCTGCGCTCCGGTGAACGGTACGTGCTCGGCGGGCCGCCGCTCGACGGCGACCCGCTGGCCACGTTCCAGGTCTGCCTGGAGCGTTTCGAGGCGTCCCAACGGGAACACGCTGCGGAATCCCTCGCCCGGCCCGGCGAGAAGACCGGCACCGGCATCGCCTGCGCCATCAAGGATTTGTCCACCACCCAGTACAACGCCCGCATCGAATTCAACGACGACGCCACCTTCACCGTGCACGCCAACGCGCCGGAGATCGGCGGCGGCGCCAAGACGGTGCTGGCCCAGACCGCCGCGGAAACCCTCGGCGTCGGCCTCGACCGCATCGACATCGCCCCCTACGACACCAGCACCGCGCCCGGCGCCTCCGGGGTTTACGGCAGCCGCATCACCGTGCTCATGGGCAACGCGGTGCAGCGGGCCTCCGAGGAGTTGCGGGAGCTGCTGCTGCAACAGGCCGGGGCGCTCACCGACCGGGACGCCCGGAACCTGTCGCTGGACGACGGCGTCTTCTCGAGCGACGGCGAGCCGGTCATGAGCCTGGATGAGTTGGCGGGGCGCACCACCGGCACCCTGGTGGGCCGGGGCATGGACAAGGCCCTCACCCGTGACCGCATCGACATCCGCACCTGGGAGATCAACGCCGGCATCGCCGTGATGGCGGTGGATGAAGAGACCGGCCGTGCACGCTGCGTGAGCTACGTCTCGTCGGCCGACATCGGCCAGGCCATGCACCCGCTCCGGTGCGAGGGCCAGGAACAGGGCTCGGTCATGTTCGGCATGGGCAACTCCCTCACCGAGGAGCAGGTGTTCGACGGCGCGCTGCTGCTCAACCCCAGCGCCATCGACTACGCGCTGCCGCGCTTCAAGGACCTGCCCGCGGTGTTCGACTCCGTCCTCATCGAGAACGGCGACGGACCCGGCCCCTTCGGCAGCAAGGGCATGGCCGAGGGCGGCCTCGCCCCGGTGGCGCCCGCCATCGCCGCGGCCCTGCGCAACGCCGTGGGCGTGGTGGTGCGGGACCTGCCCATGAGCCCGGAGCGGGTGTACCGGCTGATGGAGCGCGGGAGCTGACGTGGAGGCGCACCGCATGACAAGCACCGAAGACGCCGCCACGGACATCGAGACGCGTGTCATGGCCGCCCTCGAGGAACTGGGCGTCGCCTACGAACTCGTTCACATCGACCCGGCGTTCGCCGATACCGCGGATTTCTGTGCCAAGTACCGCTTTCCGCTGGAGACCAGCGGCAACACCATCATCGTGGCGTCCAAGCGCGGCGAGAAGAAGTATTGCGCGTGCATCGTCCAGGCTTCCGCGCGGCTGGACGTCAACAAGACGGTCAAGAGGCTCATGGGGGTGTCGAGGGCCTCGTTCGCATCCGCCGAGGAGACCCGTGAGTTGACCGGGATGATGATCGGCGGCGTCACCGCGTTCGCGCTGCCCGTGGGTCTGCCGGTGTACGCGGACCCTAACCTGTTGTCGCAAGAGTACGTCATCCTCGGCTCGGGAAGCCGTTCGTCCAAGCTCAAAATCGCCCCGAAAGACCTCCACAACATACCCGGCGCGCGGTTCATTGACGGATTGGCGATGTAGCGGCACCGGAGCGCCCGGTTCGCGTGGGCCCGGAACCGTCACCCATTTGGCGTTCGCGGCGAGAACCGCTAAACTATGGGAATGGCCCAACCACGAACCACTTTTGCCAAGCGGCAACGGGAACGCGCGAAGCAGGAGAAGAAGGAGGAGAAGGCCAGGCGACGCGCCGAACGCAAGGAAGCCCGGCAAGACCGGCCGGAACGCGGCGATGACATCGATCCCGACATCGCGGATATCGTCCCCGGCCCGCAACCTCCTATAGAGGACATCTGATCCCGCGCCGGTCATTCGGTCGTCTGCCGATCCCCCATTCCCGGTTCCCTACCGGTGTCGAGCCGGTAGCGACGTGGCGAGTAGTTGCGACCGAGGTCTCCGCGCTCGTTGACACGGAGGCCGGATACGGTTAAAGTCCCTCCTTATTCAAGCTGTGTTCCAGCCTAATCTTCCCGTCGAAGCTCTAGTCCAAAGCAAAATTCACCACGTGCCGTGAAGGACGCATGTTCTTGCCCAAGGCGGCGATCCCAGGGTCGAACAGACTGGTTTTCTTTTGTCTCAAACATTGGAGAAATACATGAGTCAGAAATTGTACGTGGGCGGTTTGCCCTATTCCGTGACGGATGGCCAGCTCGAGGAGATCTTCACCGAGCACGGGACGGTGGAGTCCGCCACGGTCATCGCGGACAAGTTCACCGGCCAGTCGCGTGGCTTCGGTTTCGTGGAAATGGGATCGAGCGAAGATTGCCAGAAGGCCATCGACGCTCTCAATGGAACGGAGCTTCAGGGCCGGACGCTGACAGTGAACGAGGCACGTCCGCAGGAGCGAAGGTCCGGTTTCGGCAACGCGGGCGGCGGCGGAGGCAACAGGCGGTCGGGCGGAGGCAGACCGAGCCGCTGGTAACGTAAGTACATTCCACGTACCGAACCATCCAGCTTGGCGGTCCCGTGACGGGACGGTGACCGCCAAGTTTTCAATACCGAAACCCCGGCTGAAGCGTGTGCCCGTCAACCATCAGCCATACTTCCGAGACCGCTTCAACGCAAAGAAATCATTTATGTCAAACTCGTCAAACTCGGACTCCGCATCGTTCGACACATTGGGTCTTTCCGATCCACTGCTCAAGGATCTCGCCAGGATCGGCTTCGTTTCCCCCACTCCCATACAGGCAAAGGCTCTGCCCCCGGCCCTTGAAGGCCGCGACGTCCTCGGCTGCGCGCAGACCGGCACCGGCAAGACCGCGGCGTTCGTGATCCCCATGGTGGAGCGGCTCGCGGGTTCGCCGGAAGGACCGCCGCGCGGCCTGATCCTGGCGCCGACGCGCGAGCTGGCGTTCCAGATCCAGGAAACCATCGACCAACTCGGTCGTTCGCTGCGGGTCTACGCCACCACGGTGGTGGGCGGTGCCGACATGCAGGCGCAAATCCGCGGCCTGGGACGGTACCCCGAGATCATCGTAGCCACGCCCGGCCGGCTGCTGGACCTCATGTGGGACGGACACCTGGACCTGCGAGAGGTGGAAGTGGTGGTCCTGGACGAGGCCGACCGCATGCTCGACATGGGCTTCGCCGATCAACTGAACCAGGTCATCGACGCGCTCCCGCCCGAGCGCCAGAGCTTCCTCTACTCCGCCACCTTGCCCACCGACCTGCGGGAGCTGGTGCGCATGTCGTTGCGAGACCCCTTCAAGGCCGTGGTCGCCAAGCCGGCCACACCCGCGGACGGCGTCACGCACACGCTCCACGACACCACGCCGGGGGCCAAGACCTCGCTCCTGCTGTCGCTCCTCAAGGGCAACGACGAATCCGTGCTGGTGTTCACCCGCACCAAGAGCCGCGCCGACGTCATCGCCGAGACCTTGAGACGCAGCGGCCATCGCGCCGCCGAGATCCACGGCAACCTGTCGCTGGAGCGGCGCCGCGCCGCCCTGGAAGGGTTCCGCCGGGGGCGTCACCGCATCCTCGTGGCCACCGACATCGCCGCCCGCGGCCTCGACGTCGACAACATTGCCCACGTCATCAACTACGACCTCCCCTACACGCCGGAAGACTACGTCCACCGCATCGGCCGCACCGCCCGCATGACCGCCGTCGGCCGGGCCACGAGCTTCGCCACCGCCGCCGACAGCAAGTCCGTGGTGGCCATCGAAAAGATCCTGGGCCAATCCATTCCGCGGCCGTCGGAAGGACAGCCGGGCAAGAAGCCCCGGGCACGCAAGCCGAACCCGGACACCGGCGAGGCCAAGCGCGCACGTCCGGCGGGCAAACGCCGCCGGCCGCGCAAGCGCTCGGGCCAACCCGGCGCGCGACACGAACCTCACGCGGAGGCCGCCGCCCGGCAGGCGGCGCCGGCCACGGAACAACCGTAACCGCACGACGTCCGGGCCGCTTGACGAAACGCCATGGGAGTGTTTGAAGTCGGTTGGCGGAGCGCGGTAGGTCAGCCGGGCCATGACCTGCCTGGCGCGGAGAGAACCTGCCGGAGACCAGCAACTCTGACGAGGAAGACATGGAACACCCCGCAAGACCTGTCAACGTTACCGTGAACGGCACGTCGCACGCGACCGAGGTGGAGCCGCGGCTGCTGCTGGTGCACTTCCTGCGCGAGAATCTGGGCCTCACCGGCACCCACGTGGGCTGCGACACGAGCCAGTGCGGCGCGTGCACGGTGCACCTCAACGGGGCCGCGGTGAAGTCCTGCACGGTGCTGGCGGTGCAGGCCGACGGCGCCGAGATCACCACCATCGAGGGCTTGGCCGACGGCGCCACCCTGCACCCCGTCCAAGCGGCCTTCCAGGAAGAGCACGGCCTCCAGTGCGGCTTTTGCACGCCGGGCATGGTGATGACCGCCGCGTACCTGCTGGAAACCCGGCCGGACGCGGACGACGAGGCCATCAAGCACGCCCTGGAAGGCAACCTGTGCCGCTGTACAGGCTACGTGAACATCGTCAAGGCCATCCGCACCGCGGCCCAGCAACCGAGGTAACAGCATGCATCCAGCCAGCTTCGGATACGAGGCGCCGGCCTCTCTGGAGGAAGTCTTCGGCCTTCTTCGGCAACACGGGGAGGACGCCAAGCTCCTGGCCGGGGGACACAGCCTGCTGCCGGCCATGAAGCTCCGCCTGACCCAGCCCGAGGTGCTCATCGACCTGGGCCGGATCCCCGGTCTGAGCGGCATCCGGCAGGACGGCGACACCCTGATCATCGGCGCCCTGACCACCCACACCGAGGTGTCCGCGTCGGAGACCGTGCGGAACCTGCTGCCGGGGCTCGCGGACACCGCCTCGGTCATCGGCGACCTGCAGGTGCGCAACCGCGGCACCATGGGCGGCAGCGTCGCCCATGCCGATCCCGGGGCCGATCTGCCGGTGACCCTCACGGCGCTGAACGCTTCGTTCATGCTGACTTCGGCCGAAGGCGGGCGCACGGTGGCGGCGGACGACTTCTTCGTGGACTTCTTCACCACCGCGCTGGAACCCCACGAGATACTCACGGCCATACACATCCCGTTGCCGGCCGCGCCCACGCGGACGAGCTACGCCAAGCTGCCTCATCCGGCCTCGGGTTACGTGGTGGTGAGCGCGGCGGCGGCGCTGACACTGGACGGTTCCGGCGCTTGCACCGGCGCGCGCGTGGTGCTGGGGGGCGTGGGCGGAACGCCGCACCGGGCCACGGGCACCGAAACGGCCCTGAACGGACAAGCGCTCACGCCGGAGGTCATCGCCGCGGCGGCCGAGCGGGCCGCGGACGGCATCGATCCGCACGCGGACTCCTACGCCGACGAAGAGTACAAACGCCACATGGCGGCGGTCTACGCGCGCCGGGCCATCGAAGCCGCGGCGGCGCGGGCATAGACCCCAAAGTCGTATCTTGTAGCCGACCCAAAGGAGGAGACCGTCTGCCCCGAATCGTCAATACCGCGCAAGCGGGAATCCATGGGTCGGGAGGGGCAAACGGACCTGTTCCCCCCTCACCCCACCTGGATTCCCGCTTGCGCGGGAATGACGATTCGGGCAGGCCCACAGACACTACCCAAACCCTTGAGGACACATCCATGAGCACAGAGCAAAGCAACCCCAACCGCCTGATCGGCGCTTCCATCCGCCGGGTTGAGGACCCGCCCCTGCTCACCGGCCAGGGATGCTACGTGGACGACGTGAAGCTGCCGGGCATCCTGCACGTGGCGATCCACCGGAGCACCCACCCCCACGCCCGCATCGTGTCCATCGACACCGCCGAGGCCGCGGCCATGCCCGGCGTCGTGTGCGTGCTCACGGGCGACGACACCGGTGACCTGGCGTTGCGCGCGCCCATGCTCACTCCGGAAATGAACATGCCGGAACATCCGGTGCTGGCGCGCGGCACGGTCCACGCGGTGGGCGCGCCCATCGCCGCGGTGGTGGCGGAGAGCCGCGCCCTGGCGGAAGACGCCGCCGCGGCCATCGGGGTGACCTATGACTCCCTGCCCGTGGTCACCGACGCCGAGGCCGCCCTCGAGGACGGCGCGACCCTCGCCCACGAGGAACTCGGCACCAACCACTGCTACACCATGAAAAGGGAGAACGGCGACGTCGACAAGGCGTTCGCCGAGGCGGACCACGTCTGCCGTCTCCACATGAAGAGCCCCCGGCTCGTGGCCATGTCCATGGAGGCGCGGGGCGTGCTGGCCTACCCCGACCCCATCCGGAAGGAACTCACGGTATGGATGTCGACCCAAGGGCCGCACCGGTCCCGGGCCGACCTGGCCAACTCGCTGGGCTTCCCCGAGAACCGCATCCACGTCATCGCACCCGACGTGGGCGGCGGCTTCGGCAGCAAAGGCTGCGTCTACCGCGAGGACGTGCTGGTGTGCCACGTGGCCCAGAAGCTCGGCCGGCCCGTCAAGTGGATGGCCACCCGCAGCGAGGACTTCCTCACCACTTGCCAGGGACGCGACCAGGCCATGACCTCGGAGCTGGCCCTGAGCAAGGACGGCAAGATGCTGGGCCTCAAGGTGCGCGTGGTGGCGAACCTGGGCGCCTACCTGCACTCCGCCACCGCCGGACCGCCCCAGCGCATGCTGGTCATGGCGCCGGGCTGTTACCAGATCCAGGACGTGCGGGTGGAGATCGTCTCCGCCTTCACCAACACCGTGCCCACCGGCCCGTACCGCGGCGCCGGCCGGCCGGAGGCGGTGCTCAACATCGAGCGGCTGGCGGACAAGGCCGCCCGCGACCTTGGCATGGACCCCCTGGAGCTTCGCCGCAAGAACTACATCCAGCCGGAGCAGTTCCCCTACCGCACGGGCGTGGGCGTGGAATACGACTCGGGAGACTACGAGAAGTCCCTGGACGAGGCGTTGCGGCTGTCGGACTACGACCAGCTCATCCGCATGCGCGACGAGGCGCGGGAACGGGGCGAGCTGGTGGGCGTCGGCGTCTCCACCTTCGTGGAGCCCAGCGGCGGCGCCGGGTTCGAGAGCGGCGCCGTGCGGGTGGACCGCACCGGCGCGATCACGGTGCTGACCGGCTCCAGTTCCCACGGACAGGGACACGAGACCGTGTGGGCACAGGTGGCGGCGGACCTCCTCAAGGTGCCCATGGAAGACGTGGTGGTGCGTCACGGCGACACCATCGCCATCCAGCAGGGCACCGGCACCTTCGGCAGCCGCAGCGCGGTCATGGGCGGCGGCGCCCTGGCCACCGCGGCCGAACGCCTGGTCACCAAGGCCAAGGCCGTCGCCGCGAACCTCATGGAAGCCTCCGCGGACGACGTGGTCCAGGTCGAGGGCGGCTTCGCCGTGACCGGCGTGCCGGAACGGACCGTGACCTGGCGCCAAGTGGCCGGCGCGGCCCACGCCAAGGGCACGCCGGCGGGAATGGATCCCGGTCTTCACGAGACCGCCTTCTTCGACCCCAACCGCGAAGCCTGGGGCTTCGGCGCCCACGTGGCCCTCGTGCGCATCGACGCCGACACCGGCGAGCTGACCATCGAGAAGCTCGTGCTGGTGGACGACATCGGCGTCGTCCTGAACCCCATGGTCGTGGAAGCCCAGGTCCACGGCGGCCTCGCCCAAGGCCTCGGCGAAGCCCTGTGCGAGGAGATGGTCTTCGACGAGGACGGCCAGCCCCGCACCGGCACCTTGATGGACTACGCCGTCCCCCGCGCCAGCACCATGCCGCCGCTCATCATCGGCGAAACCGAAACCCCCAACCCCTTCAACCCCCTGGGCGTCAAGGGCGTCGGCGAAGCCGGCACCAACGGCGCACCGCCCGCCGTCGCCAACGCAGTGATGGATGCGTTGTCACCGCTGGGCATCGACCACATCGACATGCCGTACACCGCGCCGAAGCTGTGGCGGGCGATCCGGGAAGCGAGGAAGGGGTAGCGTGTGCCTTTCGGTGTGATGCGAACCGGGACCGAAGGGCGAAGCAGTGCGGCTCAGATTTTATGTTGACCCAGAAACCGGTTATTCTCATATCTTCTCTCATGGAATCGACGAGGTTGAGGTCACGGATGTTTTGATGTCTCCAAGTGAAGACCGTCCCGGCCGAGAGGGATCACGCATTGCCATAGGCCGAACTTCTGGAGGACGTTTTCTTCGGGTCATCTATGTGCCCGACCGAGAGGCCGATCAGATCTTCGTCATCACGGCGTATGAGTTGAAAGGCAAGCCGCTCACCGCGTTTCGACGACGAATGAGAAGGAGAGGAAGATGAGGAAGACAACCAATTTTCCGCACGGGTGGGACAAGGAACGAGTCCAGCGCGTCCTCCACTACTACGAATCTCAGAACGAGGACGAAGCGGTCGCCGAAGATGAGGCAGCATTCAATCGAACCGACGAGGTGAATGAACCGAAAAGAAGGGACATCATCGCTCGCCGCCGCCAGTTCGCGATTCCCGGGTACAAAACACTCACCGATGTCGGTTTTGACGGAGAGTGGGTAACGCCCATCCAAAAGAAGTCTCACAGCGCGACAGGCCCTGTACTTGTCGCCCATTACTGGCTGGACGCTCCGTCCGTGGAACCCAATCGCCGCGTTTTGGAGAAGTTAGGCTATCTGCCGGATATACCCTTTAACCAAGTGCTGGATCGCGCCTTGGATCAGGTCGGACTGAAACGTAGGGATATATACATCACGCAAACGTTCCACCTGCTTCCGGACAAGTTAAGTCCGCCGTTTCCCTCAAAACACATTGACGAATCCTTCGATAGAATCACCCGACACGAAGTCGATGGACGAACGGTCATCGCCCTCGGCACGGTTGCGGCGGATGCATGTCGTCGCGCCGGCATCAAGGCTATCGACTGTATCAGCCCAAGCCGTCCCGGGAAGAGCCATGAATACAAGGCGAAAGAGTTGGCCCACGCGCTGAGATCGGCGTTGGCCTGGATCCGTGAACGTCAGGGTGGCCATGTCCATGCCGCACGGTATAACCCCCGCAGAGAGCGTGTGATCGTTGAACTCAGCACCGGTGTGGAAGTGACGTTTCCCGTGATGTTGGCGGAGGGACTGGCTGGGGCCTCGCCAAAGGACTTAGCAGAGATCGAAATCAGCCCGACCGGGCTGGGGCTGCACTGGCCGCGACTCGATGCCGATCTTTACGTCCCGGCCCTGCTGCAGGGCGTCTTCGGGTCCAAGAATTGGATGGCGTCCCAAATGGGTGGGATCGGCGGCCAGAGCCAGTCGTCCCTCAAGACGGCAACCGCAAGGGGAAACGGTCGTAAGGGTGGGCGTCCGCGCCGTAGCGCCAACGCTAGTCCTTAAGGACTTGCGGCTTGGCGATGCCGAAATCGTCTGTCAACTCACCCTCCAGGGCCGCCTGATCTGCCGGCGACAACGGTTGTTCAACCGCCTCGATGAGCGCCTTCAATTCCTCTTCGCTCATCATTTCCTTGAGGATACCCAGTCTGCGTCGGCCTTTGCGCTGCATTTCAACGGGCTTATTCACCGCCATTCTCCTGACTACCCTCACACCCCTCCAAACCCCTGATCCTGTACCTCGCCCACCAGCCACGGGTCATTGATCTCGGTGGTCGGGGGCTCGCCCTGAAGGACGCGCACGACCTCCCTCGCGGCGTGGGTCTGGCAGTCGACGTAGGATTCGTTGGAGTTGGCAGCGGTGTGGCAGGTGACGATGACGTTGGGGAGCGTCAGAATCGGGTGGTCGGCGGGCATGGGCTCGGGGTCGGTGACGTCGAGGGCGGCGCCGGCGATCTCGCCCGTGGTAAGGGCCTCGTAGAGGGCGTCGGTGTCCACCAGGCCGCCGCGGGCGCAGTTGAGGAGGTAGGCCGTCTTCTTCATGGCGGCGAACTGGTCCTTGCCGAACATCTTGCGAGTGGCGGATACCAGCGGGGCGTGCAGGCTGATGACGTCCGAGGTGCGCACCAACTCGTCCAGGGAGACCAGCTTCACCCCCATGGCCTCGGCGATCTCTGGAGCCACGTAGGGGTCCACGGCCTGGACGTTCATCTTCATGCCCTGGGCGCGGGGCGCCACCTGGCGCCCCACGTTGCCCAGGCCCACGATCCCCAGGGTCTGTCCGGCGATGCGCGACACCGGGCCGCGGTAGGAGTGCAGCTCGGCGGTGTGGCGGCGCCAGCGGCCCTCGCGCACGTACTGGTTCATGCGCACGAGCTTGCGGGAGATGGCGATCATGAGGCCGATCATCTGCTCCGACACTTCGATGGAGTTGCAGCCGGCGGCGTTGCACACGGTGACGCCGTGCTCCCTGGCAGCCTCCAGGTCCAGCCGGTCCACGCCCACGCCCGTGCGGCACACCACCTTGCAGCGGTCGAGCTTTTCGATGATCTCGCGCGTGAGCGGCAGGGCGCCGTGGAAGATCATACCGTCCGCGCCTCGCCCGGCCTCCGCCAACTCCTCGTCGTTGGTCGGCCTGGCGATCACCATCTCCGCGTCCGCCTCGCGCAGGATGGGCTCGATCAGGTCGACGGGAACATCGTTGCTGCCGCAGTAGACGACCCGGTATTTCGCCATCGCTCGTATCCCGCCTACATTCCCAGGCTGAACATCTGCACCGGGTTGTCCCACAGGATCTTGCGGCGCGTCTCCTCCGACAGCTTGTCGTTGGCGCTCAGGGCGCCCACGGTGAGGTCGGGCCACTTGTCGATGCAGTCGCTGTGGGGATAGTCCGTGGCCATGGTGAGACGGTCGTTGCCAACGTGCTCGACGAAGCTCGGCACCAGTTCCTCGCCGGCCTCGCAGCTCACCCAGCACTGCCGGTGGAAGTAGAAGCTCGGCTTCTCGGGCGTGGTCTTGGCCGAACCGTGGGATTCGTGCTCCCAGTGCTCGTCCATGCGTTCCAGCCAGAAGGGCACCCAGCCGCAACCCGACTCCAGGTAGGCCACCTTGAGCCTCGGGAACTTCTCCAGCACGCCGTCGGCGCAGAAGCTCAGGCACGCGAGCATCTGCTCCAGCGGGTGGCAGGCCACGTGGCGTCCGAACTCGCTGTAGCGGTCGCCGCCGGCCTGCTCCAGCACCGTGCGCGCGCCCTCGTGGACGCACACCGTGACGCCCAGGTCCTGGGCCGCCTCGTAGATGGGATAGTAGTCGGGACTCGCCAGCGTGCGGCCGCACAGCTTGTTGGGACGCCAGAAGATGCCCACCAGGCCGAGCTTCTCGCGCGCGTGGCGCAGCTCCTCGACCGCCCGGGCGGGGTCCTGCAAGGGCAGCAGCATGACGCCGCGGAGCCGCGACTCGTCGTGGCCGCAGTACTCGGCGAGCCAGGTGTTGTAGGCGCGGCAGATGGCCTGGCTCAGCTCCGGGTCGATGTCCGAGCTCCACATGACGTAGAGGCCCATGGTCGGGAACAGCACGCTCAGGTCGATGCCTTCCCTGTCCATGTCGCGCAGGTTGGACGCGGGATCGAAGCCGGTGGCGATTGCCTCGGCGAAGGTCTCGCGCCAGGACTCGTTGCTGGCGAAGATGTAGCCGTAGTCGGTGACCTCCCGGTCGGGCCGCCGGTTGGAGTCGGAAACGGGCTTGCCGTCGACGAAGCGGTTCGACTGGTTCGGTCCGGTGATCTTCACCCGCCCGTGGAACTTCTTCGGCATGTACCGGTCATACATGTCCGAAGGCTCCATGATGTGCCGGTCCGAATCGATTACGCGAAATCCGTCCTTCATGGCTCAACTCCTTCCTCGGAAAGGCGGCGACCGCCCCGTTGAGTGTTGCTTTATCGCTCGCTCGGAAACGCCGGGCCGCTGGCGGCCGAAGCAGTGCCACTATAGATCAAAGGCCCTACCCTATCAAACGGCGAAACCCGTGAATCCACGCAGGGACGGGCCCGCCCGGACCCGGCCGGACAGTCGCGCTTGACCGGTCCGGGGACCGCCGTTAACATCCCTTCCCACAGCCACCCGGAAGACCAAGGAGGACATCATGGGAGTGGAGCCCGGCGCGGAACTGTTCGATTTCAACGAGCCTTCGGCCACCGGCAAGGCCGGCTTCGGCACGTGGCAGAATCCCAAGTCGCCCTACGACCGTTTCATGGAGGACCAGGGTATCTCCATCCACCGGGACATCGGCGTGCACAAGGTCCAGGACCTGCCGTTGAAACCCTGGAAACGCCTGGGCGGCCGCGGCATCGGCATCCAGCTCCTGGGCACCGAGCACCTCTGGGGCATGTACGTGGTGGAGGTCCCGGGCGCGGGCGCGTTGAACGCCGAGCGCCATCTCTACGAGGAGACCTACTACGTCGTGGAGGGGCGCGGCACCACCGAGGTGTGGCACAAGAGCGAAAGCAGAAAGCTCACCTTCGAATGGGGTCCGGGCTCGCTCTTCGGCATCCCCTTGAACGCCTGGCACCGGGTGGTCAACGCCACCTCCACCCCGGCCATGCTGCTGGCCGCCACCACCGCGCCCAACATCCTGAACCTGGTCCGCGACGCCGAGTTCGTGATGGACTGCCCCTACGAGTTCGCGAAGCGGTTCTCCGGCGAGGACGACTACTTCAAGCCGGTGGAGGAGATCCGCGCCGACCCGGTACGAGGCCTCGCCATGCGCCTCACCAACGTCATCCCGGACATCGTCACGTGCGAGCTGCCGCGGGACAACCGCCGATCCTTCAGCTACCGCCGGGTGGAACCCCACATGGCCGGGGCCAACTTCTACATGAAGATCGCCCAGTACGAGACCGGCCAATACTCCAAGGCGCACAAGCACAGCTCCGGCGCCATCCTGGTGTGCATCAAGGGCAAGGGGTTCAGCTACACGTGGCCGGACACCCTGGGCATGCGGCCTTGGGAGGGAGGACACGGCGGCGACGTCAAGCAGCAGACCTACGAGCCGGTAGGTATGATCAGCGCCGCACCCATGCGCGGCGACTGGTTCCACCAGCACTTCGGCACCGACCCGGCGGGGCTCAGGCTGCTGATCTTCGACGGCCCGTACGGGCCGGCCTTCCGGCGCGGCGGCGCCCCCGGCGGCCAGGCCAAGGACGTAGGCGCGGTGGACACCCGCGACGGCGGTAACGCCATCTCCTACATGGACGAGGACCCGCAGATACGAAAGACCTACGAGGCCGAGCTGGCCGCCAACGGCATGGAGAGCCGCATGCCCGAGTGGGCCTACGAGACGCGGACCCCGCCGGAAGGGGCGCTGGAGCCGGCGGCGGGGTTCTGAGCTCGGCAAGCGCCCCGAAACACGAGTAGACCGTCATTCCCGCGGAAGCGGGAATCCATGGGTGGGGCGGTTGCGGCGGCTGTATATCCCCGCCCCGACCCCTCCTGGATTCCCGCTTCCGCGGGAATGACGATTCGGGGCGTGGTGCCTTTTCTCATCCGAGCGGAGTTCTGACACGGCCTGTTTCACGGGAATGACTACGAGAGCGATGCCGGAGGTGGCGGGGACTCCTCACCCCTCCCACAAATCGCGGAACTGCACCGCCGCCACCTGCTCGTACGCCACCGGCCCCGGCAGGTGGCCGACGGAGTGGGCGAACGCGTTCAGTTTCGCCACCGCCTCCTCGGAAATGGCGGGCTCGTAGAACGGCACATCCCGCTCCACGATGCCGGCGATAAGCGCGGTCGCGTCATCCGGGAAGAGCCCCTCCCCCACCCGCGCCGCCTTCGAGGGATCCGCGCGCAGCGCCTTCTGCGCCTTGACGATGGCGCGCACGGCCGCCGCGCACTGCTCCGGCTCCCGCTCGATGAAGGCATCCGTGGTGCCGAGGCCCGCGAAGGTGCAGTAGCGCACCTCCGCCGGGTCGTCGCCCCGCCGCACGTCCACGTGGACCTTGCCGACACCGAGCGAGACCGCGGTGGCGCTTCCCATGGCGTTGGACCAGAAGCCGTCGATCTGCCCCGATTCCAGTCCACGCGCCGCGTAGACGCCGAAGGACACTTTCCGGCCCTCCGAGCCGGGCAGGTGCACCATGCTCACATCGCACTCCGGATCCAGCCCGCCGGCAGCCAGCAGCGTCTTGAACACCAGGTCCGGTCCCTCGGCCGCGGTGAGCCGCAGGCCCCTGAGCGCGTTGAGGTCACCCCGTTCCACGTCCAGATCCGCCCGCACCGTCAAGAGCCACGGCGTCCCTTGGGACAGGGCCACCAGCAGCTTGGCGCCGCTCCAGCCCGGAAACTCCCGCAGCAGGTCGTGCACCGACCCCGCGATCATGGCGTCCGCGCTCCCCTCCCGGAGCGCCCGCGTGGCGCCGATCTGCGACACCAGCTCGATTTCCACGTTCGCGCCCTCTTCCCGGTAGAACCCCAGTTCCTGTGCGGCCAGGGCCGGGAAGCACGTGTTGCTGACAAGGTCTACGGCAGCGATGCGCATATTGACGATTCCTCGATGTTGTACTTGGGGCCATCCGGTAGTGGCCCTCGCCTTTGTCTCGCGAGCCGGGCTTACGAAACGGGCGTCAGAGTCGGAATGAGCTGGCGCCCGTTCTTCCTATACACCCGGAAGTCGCTGTCCAGCGTCATCACGACTCCGTCGTGGTGCCGTTCCGCCATCCGCACGAGGCAACCGTCCGCCAGCGACATGGGCACGTCGCGGTACTTTCTCAGAAGCCGTGAGATGACGCCCGCCTCGCCGGCAACGTGAAACGACAGGTCCAGGACATCCCGTTGGACCAGGTCGAGCACCGCTGCCATTCCACCGTCGATAGCCCGGACCAGAAAGCAGGCCTCCGCAATGACCGGTTCGCAGGTGAGCAACGGCGACTCGACCCGCGCCCACTGCTCCCGCGCCCAGCGGTGATGGCGGTCGCTTCGGTTCAGCAGCGCCACGAGGGGACCCGTGTCGAGAATGAACTTCAACGGCCGAAGCCTCGCAGGTAATCCTTGTTCGTGGACAGATCTTCGGGTCCGGAGAGACTCCCCACGAGATCGGCCGCCTTTGACAGAGCGGAACCCGGCCGCGCGGCCCCGCCCCCGTGCAGGTAGGCTTCCAGAGCATCCCGGATCAGTGCGGACTTGCTAATACCCCTCCGTTGCGCCATTTCGGCCAGTTGGGCGGCAAGGGGATCGGACACTTTCAGGGACACGGTACTCATCACACCTCCGCGTAATATCTGAATGTTCATATGGTATTACCTTGCCGAGGCTGGAGTCAAGACATGAGCCATTCCCGCACGAGACGCATCCAACAAGATGCGACCCCCTTGATCCGGACTCGCCCGACGCTTAGGCTGCCCCTACTGTCGCAGGACACGGGCACCGCGACTTTCCAGAAGGAGGCACCGCAATGACCGACCATGATTTGACCGGGCTTACGCTCGCGGACGCGGCAGCACGGATCAGGGGCAAGGAACTGTCCCCGGTGGAGTTGACCGAGCTCATGCTGGCGCGCATCGAGCGACTGAACCCGGAGCTGGTGGCGTACGTCACGGTGGCGCGGGAGGAAGCGCTGGCAGACGCGCGGGAGGCGGAGGCGGAGATACGCGATGGGAAGCATCGCGGGCCGCTCCACGGGATTCCCTTGTCCATCAAGGACAACATCGCGACGCGGGGGATCCGCACCACGGCCGGGTCCAAGGTGCTGGAGGACTGCGTTCCGGACCATGACGCCACGGTGGTGGCGCGGGTGCGCGAAGCGGGGGCGGTGATCCTGGGCAAGACCAACATGCACGAGTGGGCCAACGGCGGCACCACCATCAACCCGTTCTACGGCACCACCCGCAACCCCTGGGACACGGAGCGGATAGCCGGCGGCTCCAGCGGCGGATCGGCGGCGGGGCTGGCCGCGAGCCTGTGCCTGGGCTCCATCGGCACGGACAACGGCGGGTCGGTGCGGAACCCGGCGTCGCTTTGCGGCACCGTGGGATTCAAGCCCACCTACGGGCGCATCAGCCGGTTCGGCCACGTGCCTGGCGACGGTGGCTTCAGCACCAACCACCTGGGAGTGTTCAGCAAGACCGTGCGGGACTGCGCGCTAATCCTGCAGGCGATTGCAGGCAAGGACTCGAAGGACCCCAACAGCGCGGACGAGCCGGTGCCGGACTACGAGGACAGCATCGACGGCGGCATCGAGGGACTCCGGGTCGGGATCGTCAAGGACTACTTCGACCGCTACATGACGCGGTCGGTGCGGGAGGCTTTCGTGGCGGCCCGGCGACAGCTCGAAGGCCTCGGCGCCAAGCTGATGGAAGTGGAGGTGCCGCACATCGACACGACTCGGTTTGTCTGGCCGTGCATCACGCGGCCGGAGAACGTGGTGGAGAACCTGCCCTACATCAAAGCCCGGCCGCGGGACTACAGTCCGCGCCTGCTGCTTCAGAACGTCGGCGCCATGTTGATTCCCGCCGAAGCCTACGTGACCGCCCAGCGCATCCGGCGGATGTTGTGCCGGGAGTTCGACGAGGTCTTCGAGCAGGTGGACCTCATCGCCGCGCCCACGGCGGCGGTGCCCGCCCCCACCATCGAGGAATCGAAGCGGGCGGTGATGGAGGTCGACGGACAGGAGATCCGGCTGGAGGGTACGGGGGTAAACTTCCGCTCGCTCTTCACCACGCCCCTCAACCTCACCGGCCTGCCGGCCTTGAGCGTCAACTGCGGCTTCACCGCCGGCGGCCTGCCCATCGGTCTACAAATCGTGGGGTCTCGTTTCCGGGAGGAACGAGTGCTGCGGGCCGCCCACGCCTACGAGCAGGCGGCCGGCTGGCACCGGCGCACGCCGCCGGTAGCCGGTTAACCGTCATTCCCGCGAAAGCGGGATCCAGGGGTGGAGAGGGGGGCCAAACGGGCGTATTCCCCGCCCCACCCCTCCTGGATTCCCGCTTTCGCGGGAATGACGATTCGGGGCGTTGGTACCCATTCTCATCCGAGTGGCGTTTTGACACGGCCTGTTTCGCGGGAATGACGACTCGTGGGCAGGCCACTCGGGTGCAGGCCCTTCTTCCGCCGGACTCAGGCCACCGAACGCACGGCCGCGGCCGCGGGTTCCGCTCCCAGGACCCGGTCGAGAAAGTTCACGGTCAGCGGCCATGTGAGCTTGGCGAGGGCCGGGTCGTAGGCGTCGCCGTCGGCCAGCGCGAAGCCGTGGCCTGCCTCGGGAAAGAAATGCCACTCGACGTCCGGCGTGCCCTCCAGGAAGCACGCGCGCAGCTTTTCCTGCACCGGCACCGGGGCGACCCGGTCGTGGCCGCCGAAGAAGGTCAGCGACGGGCAGTGGATCTCGCGGGCGGCCTCGTTGGGATGGCGCGGCCTGAGCTTGCTGGGCCCCTCCTCGCGCACGGAAGGGTAATAGCCCAGAAACGCCGCCACCCGGGGCGTCGCCGCCACGAAGTGGATGCCGATGCGCCCGCCCATGCACAGGCCCATGACCGCCACGCGCTTCTCGTCCACGTCGTCGCGGCCGCAGAGATAGCGCCAGCCCTGGCCGATGACCTCGACGAAGCGGCCGTCCGTGGTCTGCTTCTGCACGTCGTGATAATCGGAGAAGCCCAGGATGTCGTAGAGCGCGGGCACCATGGCGGTGTAACCGGCCTCGGCGAACTCGCAGGCCATGTGCTTGATGTGCCCCGTGACGCCGTAGTGGTGATGGACGATGAGCAGCGCGGGCCCCGGCGCCGAGCGCTCCGGCGAAGCGATGAAGCCGGGTACGCCGTCCTGTTCCTGCGTGAGCGCGCGTGTGATGATCCTCGACATGATCCCCTCCTGCTGACCCTTCCAGTGTTCTTGATGACGCCGTGTCGTGCGCGATCATTATGCCCCTTTACAGGGTATGCGGGTCAAGCGATCAAGAGCCCGAGTCCCCTTCCGCCCAGCGCCGCCCTTCCCGCAACCTTCGCGTCGCTTCCACATCCGCGCCTCCCGTAACGGCGTCCACGACCACTCCATACTGCAACCGGGCGTTCTCAAGCGACAGCAACCCGCCGGCCACATCGTCCAGGACGGCCTCCACCGGCCGTTTGCAGGGATCGCCGTAGCCTCCGCCGCCCGCGGAGCGGATCTCCGCGACATCGCCGGCGCGCGGGTGGTGCATGGCGGCCCGGTGGAACTCCACCTTCCGGCCGTCCTGTCCGCGCACGCGCACCGTCCCGGGGGCCGCGGCGCCGCCGCCACCCAGCCCGAAGGGCGCCGTCTCCTCGGTGCCGCTGCCGATCTGCACGGACAGCGCGGTGCCCTCTTCGTTGAACCGCAGGGCGAACACCGCCCCGTAACCGCCGCGCCACTCGCCGGCGCCGGCGCTGTCCGGGCGGTACTCGTACTGGAGGATGCGGTGCGGGAAGGTCAGCTCGTAAAGCTCCGGGTCCGGCACCCGGCTGCCGCCCATGGACGACACCGGGCTGATGTGGCTCCAGCCGTCGAAGCCGTGGGTAGCGCCGCCGCCGCCCTTGGCGAAATGGAGAATGAAGGCTCCCGGCCGGCCGGTCCTGCGGTTGAGGGCGGTGCCGGCCCCGGCGTTGGTACGCGCCCAGGCCGCCTGTGCCCGCTGCGGCATGGCCTCGGACAGGGCCATCCACACCGCCTCCACGATGGTGGCGCAGGTGGCCACGGTGCACTGGGTGGTGGGGGCGCCCTCGCGCGGATTCACCAGCGTTCCCTCCGGCGCCGTCACCGACACCGGGCGCATGGCGCCCTCGTTCACGGCCACGTCCGGCGCGATGGTGGAGAAGAGCCCGATGTAGCAGGACGAAACCGTGTTGGCGTAGGAGCTGTTGTAGTAGACGGGGATCTGCGGGTCGGAGCCGGTGAAATCCACGTGCAGCCCCTCGCCTTCCACCTGGACCCGGAGCCGGATCGCCGGACGCCGGCCGGCGTCGCCGTCCTCCAGCAGGTGATCGAGTTGCCGCGACGCATGATAGACGCCGTCGGGCACCGCGGCGATGCGCTCCCGCATCTGCGTCTCGCTCCGGTCCAGCACCTCGTCGATGGCGCGGTCCACGCTCTCACGGCCGTACCGTTCGAGCATCTGCCCGAGCGCCCGCTCGCCCACGTTGCACGCGCCCACCTGGCACTGGAGATCGCCCTCCACCAGCGCGCGCAGGCGCACGTTCAGCAGGATGATCTCCCACACGTCCCGGTTGTAGACACCGCCCCGGTAAAGCTTCGCCGGCGGTATCCGCAGCCCTTCCTCCCACGCGGTGGCCGCGTGGGGGTTGCGTCCGGCCGCCCCGCCCCCGCCGATGTCCGCGTGGTGACCCCGGCTGAGCACCCAGAACCGGAGCTTCCCCTGGAAGAACACCGGCTTCAACACCGAGATGTCCGGCGCGTGGTTGTTGCCGCGGTAGGGATCGTTGAGGATCATCACGTCGCCGGGCTCCACGTCGTCGCCGAAGTGGTCGCTGACGGCCTTCACCGCGAACGGACTCGCCCCCATGAGCACGGGGATGTAAGCGGTCTGCGCCACGAGCCTCAGACGCCGGTCGAACACCGCGGTGACGAAGTCCTTGTTCTCGGCGAAGATGGGCGAGCGCGAGCTGCGCAGCATGCCCGCGCCCATCTCGCGGGTCACGCCCTCGAGACGGTTGGTGATGACGGTGAGGAGAATGGGGTCCAAGGTCGTGCGGGGTTCGATCATGTCGAGCCGGGTGAAACGCTCGCGGCACGCCGAAGCCGTTCCAGGGTCCCCTGAAGGCTGTGCGTGTCGGGGTGCACGAGATAGTTGCCGCAGGCGTCGCAGGCAAGCTGGAAGCCGGGCGGCAGCACCACCGTCGTGGTCTCCTGCTCGACGATGGCGGGACCGCGCACGTTCTCGCCGGCGGCCAGCCGGTGCCCGTCGTGGACCGGCACCTCGATGAACCCGTCGTCGAAGAAGGCATTCCTGCGGCCCGTCAGGGAGGCGCCGCCGTCGCCGCTCCGGGCGGGCATGGGCGCGGCGTCCGCAAGCCCTCTTCCCACCACTCGAAGATTCACGATCTCCGCCGCCGCCTCGGGCATGCTGTAGCCGTTCAGCATCTCGTGAATGCGGTGAAAGTCACGCGCCACACCGGCCACGGCGTCCTCCGTCAACTCGGTTCCCGTCACGGGGACCTCCACCTCGCTGAATTGTCCCACGTACCTCACGTCCGCGGCGCAGCTTAGCGCAATGCGAGCCCGCGGGACACCCTCCCCGAGGAGCGCTTTCTCGGCCGCGCGGCACAGATCCCGGTAGTACTCTTCCACCGTGTGCCGGTCGAGCCGTTCCAGCGACATGACGCAGCTCTTCACGAAGTCGTGGCGCAGGTCCGACAGAAGCTGGCCCGCGGCGCACATCACCGATGCTTCCCGCGGCACCAGGATCAGCCCGATGTCCAGTTCGCGCGCGATGGCGCAGGCGTGGATGGGGCCGGCGCCCCCGGCGGCCACCAGCACGAACCGGCGCGGGTCGTGTCCGCGCCGCACGGACACCTCCCGGATGGCGTCCACCATGCTGGCGTTCACCACCTGATAGGCACCGTGAGCGGCGCGCATCACGTCCATGCCCAGGGGCTCGGCCACCTGCCGGCGAAACGCTTCCCGTGCAGCGTCCTCGTCGAGGCGGAGACGTCCGCCCCAGAACCGCTCGGCGCTCAGGTAACCGATCAAGAGATCCGCGTCTGTCACCGTGGGCTGGGCGCCGCCCCGGCCGTAGCATACCGGACCCGGAGCGGCTCCCGCGCTTTCGGGTCCCACCCGCAGCAGTCCCCGGCCGTCCACGGACACGATGCTGCCGCCGCCGGCGCCGATGGTGTGCACCGCCACCATCGGCAGGGCGATCCGGTGCCCTGCGATCTCCATCTCCTTGGTCACCTCCACCTCGCCCCGGTTGGCCAAACACACGTCGAAGCTCGTGCCGCCCATATCCGTGGTGATGGCGTCGTTGATGCCGTGGAGACCGGCGTACCATAAGCCCGCCACCGGCCCGGCGGCGGGCCCGGACAGGATGCTCCGGACGCCGAACCGGGCGGCCGGAGCCAGTCCCATGACGCCGCCGCTCGACTGCATGACCAGCAGCCGGCCACGGAACCCTTTGTCCGCCAACCGCCGATCGAGGGATTCGAGGTAGTCCGCCAACACCGGGGTCACGTAGGCGTTGACCGCGGTGGTGCTGAGCCGTTCATAGAGGCGAACCTCCGGCAACACTTCGCTGGAGAGCGAGACATGCACGTCCGGCAGGGCTGCCTGGAGCCGCTCGCCCACGGCGCGCTCGTGCGCATCGCTGGCGAAGGAGAACAGGAACCCAACGGCGACGCTTTCAACCCCGCCCCGACGCACCGCCGCCACGGCCTGCTTGACGGACTCCTCGCCCACCGCCTCCAGCACCGCACCGTCCCCGTTCACGCGCTCGGCGATGGGATGAATCCGCTGCCTGGGAATGAGCGGATCGGGCGGCGCTTGCTTGGGATCGTACAGGTCCGAGCGCACCCCGCGCCGCATGTTGAGCACGTCCCGGAAACCCGCGGTGGTGAGCAGCGCCGTGCGCGCGCCGCCGCGCGTCAGCAGGGCATTGGTGGCGATGGTGCTGCCGTGGATGATCCTGTCGGTGCGTTGCAGGAACTCCCGCAAGGACAGGCCCAGTTCCTCCGCCACGAGCTCGAGACCGGCGAGCAGCGCACCCGCGCGGTCGGTGGGATCGGACAGGGTCTTGCGAAGGAGGCGGTGGCCGCTGCCGGACACCATCAGGTCGATGAAGGTGCCGCCAACGTCCACGCCGACCAAGTATCGATGTCGGGAATCGCTCATGACATGGCTTCCGCATACGCGTCTACGCCTCCGGGCGCAAGGTCTGGTGCGTCCAGACGCGCGGCGCTGCGGAAGGAGGAAACCAAGCGGCATATCAACCGGGGACACTGCCGAGCCATGCGGGAGGCGATCCAGGCGTCTACTAGCCTCGGTGGCGACGGCAAGGAGAAGCATTGCATGGAAGCCAACCCCTGCGGCGACCTCAGCAAGCTATTCCTGACAGTCGCGGGGCGGTTGACACTTTCTTATTGATAATCTATTCTCAATAAGAAAGGAAAGGAGGGCCCTGCAATGAAGTAGGCTGAGCAGACTGTTTCTTGCCATCGTGGCGGGCTTTTGGCTCATCAGTTATGGGTTCCCTTAGCCGCCTTGGCAACGCCACTGTTCCGCTTTTCGCATTCGGGGTGCTTGCGAACGCCGCCCCCGGCAAAAGTTTAACAACAAGAAATCTCACTATCGACTACGTTGTGTGAAAGGAGAACGTCTACAGATGAGAATCGAGAAACTGAAACCGCTCGCAACACTGGCTGTTTCATTGGGTTTGTTGTTCGCCGTCGCCTCGGCCACGGCGGCAGAGAAGTCAACTTCCGTTTCAGGCCGCCTGCTGGTGGGCGACGGCGAGACCAGCAAGATGTCGATCATCGACCTGAAAAAGGGCACCGTTCAGCAGGACGCCTTCGACATGGGATCCCGGGCCGGCCGCATCTACGCCACCAAGAGCGGGCGCTTCGCCTTCGCGGTCTCCAGCGACGCCAACACCGTGCACG